>CAZBXO010000067.1:16680-18567 GCA_964495645.1 uncultured Phenylobacterium sp.
GGCGTCGAGGCGCTCGCCGTCGGCCGAGGCCCACCCGGAGACGCGGCAGTTCTGGGTCAGGCGCGTGTAGTCCATGAACACCCGAGGGCCGTTCCGGCGCATGAACCGCGGCTCCTCGATCGGGAAGGCGCGGCCCTCGAAGGTGAGGTCGAGCGCAATTCCCTCCTTCTCCGTCACGACGACGCGCAAGGTCTGCAAGGGCTCGACGATCTCGATGCGGATCGGCCCGACGCTCAGATCCATGCGCTCCATGTTGAGGATTCGGCTCGCGTGCAGGCAGCGCTCCTTGCCATCTTTGACGATCGAGACGTGGGCGTCGGCCACGTTCAGCGCCGGGTACACCCCGTAGGCCACGGCGACGAAGGCCGTGCCGTCCGGCGAATAGGCGTTGAAGAAGTAGCGGTCGTAGAAATTCCGGTCGGAGCCGGCGTAGGCGATCGGCTCTGGCGTCTGGTGGATCGGATAGTCGTCGCCCTTGGTCAGCATCCTGATCCTCCAACTTCCCTGTGGTCACGCTTGCGGCTTGTGAGACACCGCGTATCAAATGCCGCCCGCACCACGATCACAAGGGACGGCCGACATGAGTGTGATGACCGCCCAGGATCACGCGATCCCCCAGGACAAGGCCCACAGCCTGGTGGACGCAACGGCCTACGCCGACGGCCGCATCCACGACACCTACAAATGGCTGCGAAAGCACGAGCCGTTGGGCGTCGCCGACGTGGAGGGAGTCGACCCGTTCTGGGTGGTGACCCGCCACGCCGACATCCTGGAGATCAGCCGCCAGAACGACCTCTTCTCCAACGGCGCGCGGGCGCCGGTGATCACGACCCAGGCGGCCGACCGGATGGTGCGTGAGCGGATGGGCGGCAGCCCGCACCTGCTGCGCACCCTCATCCATATGGATGCGCCGGACCACCCGAAGTACCGCCTGCTCACCCAGGCCTGGTTCATGCCGCAGAACCTGAAGAGCCTGGAAGACCGCATCCGGACGATCGCCCGGGCGGCGGTGGAGAAGATGGCGTCCCGCGGCGGCCACTGCGACTTCGTCAAGGACGTGGCGCTGCACTATCCGCTGCACGTGATCATGACGATCCTGGGCGTGCCCGAGGCGGACGAGCCGCGCATGCTGAAGCTGACCCAGGAGATCTTCGGCGCCGCCGACCCCGAGCTCGGCCGCCCGCCGAGCACCAATCCGACGACCGCTGAGCCGGAGTTCGACTTCGGGGTGATCACCGACTTCTTCGAGTACTTCAACAGGCTCTCGGCCGACCGCCGCGCCAACCCCAACGACGACCTCGCGTCGCTGATCGCCAACAGCCAGATCGACGGCCGGCCGATCTCGGATTTCGAGGCCCTCAGCTACTACATCATCGTCGCCACCGCCGGGCACGACACCACCTCGTCGTCGACCGCCGGCGCCTTCTGGGCGCTCGCCGAGAACCCCGGCGAGCTGAAGAAACTTCACGACGACCCGTCGCTGATCCCGGGCCTGGTGGACGAGTCGATCCGCTGGACCACGCCGGTGAAGACCTTCATGCGCACCGCCATGGATGACGTGGAGTTCGCCGGCCGCCAGTTCCGCAAGAACGACTGGCTGATGCTCTGCTACGCATCCGGCAACCGCGACGAGGCGGTGTTCGACGAGCCGGACAGCTTCCGCGTCGACCGCAAGCCGAACAAGCACCTGGCGTTCGGCTACGGCGCCCACCTCTGCCTCGGCCAGCACCTGGCCAAGATGGAGATGCGCATCCTCTGGGAAGAACTGATCCCGCGCCTGAAGTCGGTGTCGCTGGACGGCGTCCCCGCCATGAGCGAGGCCGTCTTCGTCAACGGCCCCAAGCGCCTGCCCGTCCGCTTCGAGATGGCCTGAGGCTTGGCCCACCC
>CAZBXO010000068.1:0-17885 GCA_964495645.1 uncultured Phenylobacterium sp.
GGGCCCAGCACCACGTCCATCTCCCCGGCCGGGCAGGGAACGGCGTCCAGGTTGACCAACGCCTGGCGCAGGGCCTCGTCGACGTGCGCCTGCCAGTTGGCCTCGGTGATCCACGTCTCGAAGCCGGCTCTACCGCCGGCGCCGGTGTAGCCCTGCTCGCGGCGGCCATCCTTTTCGACCGTCACCTGGACGTTGATCCGGCAGAGCGGGCGCACGTCGCGGATCAACCGCCCGTCGGCGCGCAGGATCTCGACGGTCCGCCGCTCGCCGGCCAGGCTCACCATCACCTGACAGACGCGCGGATCGCGCGCCCGGGCCCAGGCGTCGATGTCCTGCAGCAGGGCCACCTTGTCGGAGAAGGCCGGGGACGCCAGCGGATCGTCCTCGCCGTAGAGCTTGGCGTTGGTGGCCCGCGGCGCCTCGGCCGCCTCTCCCGCGTAGCCGCGCTTGGCCAGCGACGCGGAGTCGCCCGCGCGACGGATGGCGGCCTCGCTGATCTCCGATGCGTGGGCGTAGCCCGCCGTCTCGCCCGCCACGACCCGCAGGCCGAAACCCTCGGTGGAATCGTAGGCCGCCGACTTCAGCCGGCCGTCGTCATAGAGGAAACTCTCGCTCTCGCTGCGCTCGACGAACAACTCGCCGTCGTCGGCGCCGGCGAGCGCGGTCCCGAGGATCTCGCGGGCGCGGGCCGGATCGACGCCGGCGGCTTCGAGGATGGAGGGAGCGGGGACGGGGGCGTTCATGGCCGGGAACATAGGCGCCCGGCCGGGCCGCGTCACCTGCGGCGCCTAGGTCAGCCAACCGGCCGCGCGGACCGCGGCGACCGCCGAGCGGGCCACCGGGGCGCTCACGCCGTTCGACAGTTGCAGGCGCACGTTGCGTCCGTGCGTCTCCGCGCCGGCCACGGCCCTCTCCGCCACCCACCAGGATCGGTGGGTCTGGAGGCCCCGGGCGCCGTCGAGGGCGGCGATCGCCTGCGCCAGGGTCGCCAGCACCAGCCGCGAACCGGTGGCCGTATGGACCCGCACGTAGTGGTCCTCCATCGAGAGGCACAGCACGTCGGCCGGCCGCGCCCCGAGGAGGCCAGGCGCCAGGGGCGGCCCCCCGCTCGCCGCCTCGCCGCGCCGCCGGGCGCGCTGCACGAACGTGAAGATCACCACCAGCGGGGCCGCGATGGCCAGGACCTCGAGGTACCAGGCGGTGGGCGTCAGCTGTGGCACGCTCGCCAGGACCGGCCAGATCCAGGTCGCGACAAACCACGTCATCACCGCGACGGGCGCGGACAGCGCCACCGTCAGCGCCGCGATCGCCGCCCATGTCCGGGCGGGCGGCCAGCCGCGCGCCAGCACCGTTCGCACCCCTGCCCCGAACACCAGGGTCCCAGCCAGGGCCATGGCGGTCCAGTAGGGGACCCGTTGCCAGAGCGGCCCATTGCCGAAGTTGCCAAACGGTCCCAGCACGCCGAGGAACGCCCCGACGGCCCCGGCTGCGGCCAGATCGGTCGCCCAGTCCCTCAGCGATCTGCGCCGCGCCCCACGGTCCATCCGCCCCCTATAGCGGCGGTTCGCCGGGTCACGAACCCGTTCGCCCGTTCGCGAAGGCGCTGTGTCGCGACCTCGGTTCCGCCTCCAGCCTGGCGTCACCTCCCGCAACGACGGTCACAGGCATGAAACGTCTCCTCGGGGCGCTGGCGCTCGCCGCCGGCCTCCTCTTCACGCCGGCCGCGCAGGCCTCGGTCGGCTTCCAGCACTTCACCATCCCCAACCCCGACGGCCCGCCGATCGAAGTCGGCGTCTGGTATCCCAGCAACGCGCCGACCGCACCGACGCCCGTCGAGGCCTTCCGCCCTCTGCTCGCCCCGGACGGACCGGTGACGGGCCGCCGCCTGCCGCTGGTGGTGATCAGCCACGGCAACGGCGGGTCCTATGCGGGTCACCACGACACAGCGATCGCGCTGGCCGAGGCCGGGTTTGTCGCCGCGGCGCTGACCCACCCCGGCGACAACTGGCGCGACCAGAGCCGCGCCACCCGCATCTGGGAGCGGCCGAAGGCGGTGAAGGTGCTCACCGACTACATGCTGGCTGCCTGGCCGCAACGCGCCGCCCTCGATCCGGGGCGGGTCGGCGCCTTCGGCTTCTCGGCCGGCGGCTTTACGGTGCTGGCCGCCGCCGGCGGCGAGGCCGACCTCGGGAAGGTCGCGCCCCACTGCGAGGCGCATCCCGGCTTCTTCGACTGCCAGTTGGTCAAGCGCCAGGGCGGGACGTTCCCCGCCGACGTGGTCTGGACCCACGACGACCGGATCAAGGCGGTGGTGTCGGCCGCCCCGGCCATCGGCTTCGCCTTCGGCCGCGAGGGACTGGCCAAGGTCCGCCAGCCGCTGCAGCTGTGGCGCGCGGCTGACGATCAGGTCCTGCCGCACCCGTTCTACGCCGAGGCCGTGCGAACCGCGCTGCCTCGCGCGCCGGACGTCCACGTGGTGGACGGCGCCGGCCACTACGACTTCCTGGCGCCCTGTGCGGAGACGCTGGCGAAGAACAACCCGCTGATCTGCGCCAGCGCCGCGGGCTTCGACCGCCCGGCCTTCCATGCCGACTTCAACCGCGAGGTCACCGCCTTCTTCCGGCGGACATTGCGCTAGCGCTTCAGGGGATCGTGCCCCCAGTTCATCAGGCTCCAGCGCCAGCGGGTGTTCGTCACGTCGCCCCATGGCCGCTGGGCCAGGTGGCGGCGGCGATAGCCGATCACCTTGCGCATGAAGGCGTAGTCGGCCTCGCTCAGGTCCTCCGCCGGCATCGCGCGGATCGCCAGAATCCGCCGCCCGGACTGGCGGCCGACCGACTCGCTCTCGCCGCGGCGGACGAACCCGACCCGCCGGCTCTCCGCCGTCTCCAGCCACGCCCGCAGCTCTGCGCTCGTGAGGTTCGTGAGCCGGTCGAACTCGCGGCGGATCGCCGCCTCCTGGTCTGGGCTCAGATGCACGGGCGGGGAATCCTCAATAACGAACGACGCTAGCCCAACGTCCGGCGGCCAAACCCGCCTTGGCAAGGCTCTGCGATGCGCGTATGCACCGGCCGAACGGGTCGGGCGGGCGTGCGCGAGCGCGCGTCCACGGTTGCCTGTTCCGTCGTCGGCGGGGGCTCGGGGTTGGGCCGCCGCCGGCCAGCCAGACCGAGGGGACATGACGTCAGGGTTTCAGGGTTTGCGGGCTCGGGCGGCGGCCGCCGCGTCGGGCATGACGGCGGCGTTCTGGGGCGGCGCGGCCTTCGCTCAGGAGCACGTCGGACGACCGACCAACTGGGCGATGGACCTGCAGGCCGGTGTCACGCCGCTGCGCCAGGACGCCATCTGGTTCCACAACATCATCCTCTTGCCGATCATCACGATCATCACGCTCTTCGTGCTCGGCCTGCTGGTGTGGTGCATCGTCCGCTACAACAAGCGGGCCAATCCGGTGCCGGCGCGCTGGAGCCACAACACCCAGATCGAGATCATCTGGACGGTGCTGCCGGTTCTGATCCTCACCGTGATCGCGGTCTTCTCGTTCCGGCTGCTGTACGCCTACCACGACATGCCCAAGCCGGACCTGACCATCAAGGCGACCGGCTACCAGTGGTACTGGGGCTATGAGTACCCCGACCAGAAGGTGCCGGAGTTCGTCTCCAACATTCTGCCCGAGAACCAGACGACCGAAGAACGCCCCTACAAGCTGGCGGTGACCGAGCCGCTGGTGGTGCCGGTGAACAAGGTGGTCCGGGTGCAGGTCACCGGCGCCGACGTGATCCACGCCTTCGCCGTGCCGGCCTTCGGCATCATCACCGACGCCGTCCCCGGCCGCCTGAACGAAACCTGGTTCAAGGCCGACCGCGAGGGCATCTACTTCGGCAACTGCCGCGAACTGTGCGGCGTCGACCACGCCTTCATGCCCATCGAGGTGCATGTGGTCAGCCAGGCCGCGTTCGACGCCTGGGTGGCCAAGAAGGGCGGCGGCGCGGCCGCCGCCGCGCCGGCCGCGCCAGCGGCTGCGGCCAATGCCGCGGCCACCGCTCCGGCGGCTCCCGCTGCTACGACCGCGACGCCCGCTGCGGCGGCGCCCGCCACGCCCGCGCCCACGGCGCCGGCCGCGAAATAGGATCTGAGTTCCATGGCCCAAGCCGCAGCTGCTCACGACGATCACAGCCACGATCACAAGCCGCCGTTCCTGGTGCGCTGGCTGTTCTCGACCAACCACAAGGACATCGGCACGCTGTACATCCTGTTCGCCATCATGGCGGGCCTGGTGGGCGGCGCGCTGTCCGGCCTGATCCGCTGGGAGCTCGCCGAGCCGGGCATCCAGGTGTTCACGCAAGGGTCCCTGCTGGCCCAGCTGGGCCTCGTGGAGGCCTCCAAGCACGGCTACAACGTGGTCGTCACAGGCCACGCCCTGATCATGATCTTCTTCATGGTCATGCCCGCCATGATCGGCGGGTTCGGCAACTGGTTCGTGCCGCTGATGATCGGCGCGCCCGACATGGCCTTCCCGCGGATGAACAACATCTCCTTCTGGCTGCTGGTGGCGGCCTGGGTGATGCTGCTCACCTCGATGTTCGTCGATGGCGGCCCCGGCAAGGGATTCGGCGGCGGCTGGACGCTCTATCCGCCGCTATCGACCTCCGGGCACGCCGGTCCTGCGATGGACTGCGCGATCCTGTCGGTCCACCTGGCGGGCGCGAGTTCGATCCTCGGGGCGATCAACTTCATCACCACGATCTTCAACATGCGCGCGCCGGGCATGACCCTGCACCGGATGCCGCTGTTCGTGTGGTCGATCCTGGTGACCGTGTTCCTGCTGCTGCTGTCGCTGCCGGTGCTCGCCGGCGCGATCACCATGTTGCTCACCGACCGCAACTTCTCGACCCACTTCTTCGACGCGGCCGGCGGCGGCGACCCGATCATGTTCCAGCACCTGTTCTGGTTCTTCGGGCACCCGGAGGTCTACATCCTGATCCTGCCGGGCTTCGGGATGATCAGCCACATCGTCTCGACGTTCTCGCGCAAGCCGGTGTTCGGCTACCTCGCCATGGCCTACGCCATGGTGGCCATCGGCTTCATCGGCTTCATCGTGTGGGCGCACCACATGTACACGGTGGGCATGCCCATCGACCTGCGCGCCTACTTCGTGGCCGCGACCATGGTCATCGCCGTGCCGACGGGCGTGAAGGTGTTCTCCTGGATCGCCACGATGTGGGGCGGCTCAATCGACTTCAAGACGCCCATGCTGTGGGCGATCGGCTTCATCTTCCTGTTCACGGTGGGCGGGGTGACGGGCGTTGTGCTGGCCAACGCCGGCATCGACTACAGCCTGCACGACACCTACTACGTGGTCGCCCACTTCCATTACGTGCTGAGCCTGGGCGCCGTGTTCGCGATTTTCGCCGGCTTCTACTACTGGTTCGAGAAGATGTGGGGCGTGAAGTACCGCGAGTGGCTGGGCGCGCTGCACTTCTGGATCACCTTCATCGGCGTGAACCTGATCTTCTTCCCGCAGCACTTCCTCGGCCTGCAGGGCATGCCGCGCCGCTACGTCGACTACGAGGTGGACTTCACCGGCTGGAACCAGGTCTCCTCGTTCGGCTACGCGGTCACCCTGGTCGGCATGGGCGTCTTCCTGCTGGTTCTGGCCGACGCGATGCTGTTCCGCCGCAAGGCGGAGGCCAATCCGTGGGGCGAAGGCGCCACGACGCTGGAGTGGACGCTGCCCTCGCCGCCGCCGTTCCACCAGTTCAACGACCTGCCGGTGGTGAAGCCCGACGTCCACTGATCGCGCACCATCGATGAACGGCTCGAGCCGGTCGCTCCTGGGCAGGACCTCCTTCCTGTGGGCGGCCGGCTTTGTCGTTCTCGCGGCCGTGGAGGGCTTCGCGGTGCTGGCCGCCGACGACGTCAGCGCCAACGCCACCTTCTTCGCCGGCTACTTCGTCATCTCCCACACCGGTCTGGTGCTGCCGCTGTGGGCGGCTTCCCTGGTCTTCGCGCTCGTCTATCTGGCCCTGGAGACAGGCGACCGCGGACGACGGCGCCAGCGCTTGGGCGGCCTGCATTTCGCGTTCACGGCGGGGGGCGGCCTGCTCGTTCTGGCGCCCGTCATGATGCTGGCGATACAGCCGGGTCTCGCCGACGAGGGCGTGGAGAGTTTCCGGCAGCTCAACCGGATCGCCAGCCTGGGCTACCTGATCGTGTTGCTGGCGCAGCTCTTTTTCGTCGCGGTGCTGATCGACGCCTTCCGTCGGGCGCCCGATCCGGTCTAGAGAGCGGCGCCTCCCGTTCAGGTCTATAATCGCATGGCCATGGCTACGGCCCCCACCACCGCCGTCCGCGTTCCTGCCCGCTGGCAGGACTACGTGCAGCTCATGAAGCCGCGGGTGATGTCGCTCGTGGTGTTCACCGGGCTGACCGGCCTGGTCTGCGCCGGACAGCCGGTCCACCCGGTGCTCGCGGCGGTGGCGATCCTCTGCATCGCCGTCGGCGCCGGAGCCTCCGGCGCGCTCAACATGTGGTACGACGCCGACATCGACGCGAAGATGCGACGCACGCGCGGCCGTCCGGTGCCGGCGGGGCGCGTCCAGAGCTCCGACGCGCTGACGCTGGGCGTCGTCCTGTCGTTGTTCTCGGTGATGCTGATGGCGATGGCGTTGAACTGGCTGGCGGCCGGCCTGCTCGCCTTCACCATCGTCTTCTACGCCGTCGTCTACACCATCTGGCTGAAGCGCTGGACAGCGCAGAACATCGTCATCGGCGGGCTGGCCGGCGCGCTGCCGCCGGTGATCGGCTGGGCGGCGGCGACCGGGACCGCGCCGCTGAACGCCTGGCTGCTGTGCGCGATCATCTTCATGTGGACGCCGCCGCACTTCTGGGCCCTCAGCCTCTACACCACCGAGGACTACGCCAAGGCCGGCGTGCCGATGATGCCGGTGGTCAAAGGCGCGGCCTCCACCCGCCGGCAGATCCTCGGCTACACCGTCCTGCTGCTGCCGTTCTGCGTGGCCCCGGCGTTCACGGGCCTCGGCGGCCTGGCCTACCTGGCGGTCTCGGGGCTGGGCGGACTCGTGTTCCTGCTGCTGGCGTGGCGGCTGTTCCGCAGCCAGGCCGGCGAGGCGGCCGACCCGCGCAACGAGGCGGACTCCCCCGGGGGGTTGTACGACGTGCGCGCCGGCGCCCGCGACGCGCGCAACCTCTTCGCCTTCTCGATCCTCTATCTGGCGCTGCTGTTCGGCACACTGCTCATCGAGCATCTGGCGGGCCTGCGGGCCCTGGACCTGGTTCCATGAGCGATCCCAACCGGGAGGCCGAGGCGTTCGTGCGCGCGCGGCGCGGCCGCAACATCGCGCTCGCGATCGGCCTCGTCGCGTTCGTGATCCTCGTCTTCGTCATCACGATCGTCCGGCTCGGCGGCAATGTCCTCGACCGACCCCTCTGAGCGCGGCCCCAGGGGCTCGGCCAACCGCCGCAACGCCAGGGTCGCGCTGATCTGCGCGGCCGGGTTCTTCGGCATGGTGGGCGCAGCCTACGCCGCCGTGCCGCTCTACCGCGCTTTTTGCCAGCTGACCGGCTTCGACGGCACCGTCCGCCGCGCCGAGGCGGCCCCGGACGCGGTGCTGGGCAAGACCCTCACCATCCGCTTCGACGCCAACGTCCGCGGGGGCCTGCCGTGGACGTTCCAGGCGCTGCAGACCAGTCAGGAGGCGAAGATCGGCGAGACCAAGCTCGCCTTCTTCAAGGTGACCAACACCTCGGACAAGCCGGTGACCGGCCGCGCCGTCTACAACGTCCTGCCCGAGGCCGCAGGCGCACACTTCCGCAAGCTCCAGTGCTTCTGTTTCGAGGACCAGACCATCGGCCCGCACCAGACCGTGGAGATGCCGGTCCTCTACTTCGTCGATCCGAAGTACGCCGCCGATTTCGAGACCCGCGGCGAAAAGGTGGTCACGCTTTCCTACACCTTCTTCCCGCTTGCGGAGGGCAAGGGGGACTAACCCCTTGAGCCCCCGGGCGCGGCGGGGCTATAGCAGCCCCGACTCCGCGCGCTTTGGTGGGCAGCGTGCGAGGATTCACGAGGGGTTCCATGGCAGCCGGCGTTCGTCACGACTATCACCTGGTCAATCCGAGCCCATGGCCGCTGATCGGTTCGATCGCCGCGACCATGGCGGCGCTGGGCCTGGTGACCTGGTGGAAGGGCCTGTTCGGCCTGCCGGCCGGCACCTGGTGGCTGTTCGCCGCCGGCATGTCGGGGATCCTGCTGACCATGATCGCCTGGTGGAGCGACGTGGTGAAGGAAGCCAACCAGGGCGACCACACCCCGGTGGTCGGGATCGGCCTGCGCTACGGCATGGTGCTGTTCATCGCCTCGGAGGTGATGTTCTTCGTCGCCTGGTTCTGGATCTTCTTCGAGATGGCGCTCTTCAACGAGCACCGGGCCGGTCTGGGTTCGTCCATCGAGGAAGTGCGCGCTGCCTGGGCGACCTGGCCGCCACACGGGATCGAGACGGTGGCGCCGTGGGAGCTGCCGCTGATCAACACGCTCACCCTGCTGCTCTCGGGCACGACGGTGACCTGGGCCCACCACGCGCTGCAGCAGGGCGACCGCAAGAGCGCCAAGATCGGGCTGGTCCTGACGATCCTGCTCGGGATCCTGTTCACCTCGATCCAGGCCTACGAGTACTCCCACATCTTCGAGCATCACTACTTCTTCGGCGGCGAAGGGGCGGAGAACTCCGGCCTCTACGGATCGTCGTTCATCATGGCCACCGGCTTCCACGGCTTCCACGTGCTGATCGGGACGATCTTCCTGACCGTCTGCCTGATCCGCCTGATGGCCGGGGGCTTCACGCCCAAGCAGCACTTCGGCTTCGAGGCGGCGGCCTGGTACTGGCACTTCGTCGACGTGGTGTGGCTGTTCCTCTTCGCCTTCGTCTACGTGATCTTCGGCGCCCACGGAGGGCACTGACATGGCGTCCGCGGGCCCCCTCCTGGCGGGGCTCGCGGGCCGCTGTCCGAACTGTGGCAAGGGTCACCTGTTCGCGGGCTTCCTGAAGGTCGCCGAGCGCTGCGACGTCTGCGGCTACGATCTCTCCAAGGCCGACTCCGGCGACGGGCCGGCGGTCTTCGTGATCATGGTCGCGGGCTTCATCGTCGCCTTCTCGGCCCTGATCGCCGAGATCAAGCTGCATCCGCCGGTCTGGGTGCATCTGGTCGTCTGGCTGCCCCTGACGCTGGTTCTCTGCCTTGCGCTCCTGCGGCCGTTCAAGGGCGTGATGCTGGCGGCCCAGTTCATGAACAAGGCCTCCGAAGCGCGGCATGGCTGAGCGTCGCGGCTTCCCCGTCGGGCTGACCATCGCCACCGTCATCGGCCTCGCCATCCTGATCGCGCTCGGGACGTGGCAGGTGAGGCGCCTCGCGTGGAAAGAGGACCTGCTGCGCCGGATCGCGGCGCTCCAGTCCGCGGCGGCCCGTCCGGTCGAACCCGTGCTCTCGCGCCTGGCGCACGGCGAGGACGTGAACTTCACCCGCGTGGTCGCGACCTGCCCCGGCCTCGCCGCGGCGCCCTTTCTCGAGCTCTATGCGATCAAGGACGGCCAGGCGGGCTCTCGGCTGATCTCGGCCTGCCGCGCGCCGTCGCTGGCCTACCGCACGCTGCTGGTGGACAGAGGGTTCACGCCGGACAGCGTCGACGCCCGTCCGCGGGTCGACCCGAGCGACACCGCGCCCACCGAGGTCACGGGCGTGCTGCGCACGCCCGACCGCCGCAACCTCTTCTCGCCGGCCAACCGCCCCGAGCGCTGGTTCACGCGCGACATCCCGGCCATGGCGGCGGCGCTGAAGGCGCCCGATCCGGCCGCGCCCGTCTTCCTGTTCGCCGAGAGCCGCACCAACCCGGATTTCGGCGCGCTGACCCCCGCGCCGGTCCCCGCCGACATCCCCAACCGGCACCTCGAGTACGCCATCACCTGGTACGGCCTTGCCGCGGCCCTGGCGGGCGTCTATGCGGCCATGCTCCTGAAATGGCGGAAGGGTTCATGAGGTACGTCTCGACGCGCGGTGGATCGCCGGCGGTCGGCTTCACCGACGCGGTGCTGACGGGCCTCGCTCCCGATGGCGGCCTCTATGTGCCGGAAACCTGGCCGCAGCTGTCCGCGGCGGAGATCGCGGGCTTCGCGGGCCGCCCCTACGCCGAAGTCGCGGCGCGGATCATCGGGGCCTTCGTGGGCGACGAGATCGCCCCGGCCGACCTGAGGACCATGTGCGACGAGGCCTACGCCACCTTCAACCACAAGGCCGTCGTGCCCCTCGTCCAGATCGGGCCCGATACGTTCGTCGCCGAGCTGTTCCATGGGCCGAGCCTCGCCTTCAAGGACGTGGCCATGCAGCTCCTGGCCCGGCTCTACGACCACCTGCTGGGCGTCCAGAACCGCAAGCAGACCATCCTCTGCGCCACCTCCGGCGACACCGGCGGGGCGGCTGTCGAGGCCCTGCGCGGCCGCCGGAACGTCAAGGTCGTGGCCCTGTTTCCGGAGGGGCGGATCAGCGAGGTCCAGCGCCGGTTCATGACCACCACGGACGACGTCAATGTCGCCTGCGTGGCGGTGCAGGGGACGTTCGACGACTGCCAGGCGATCGTGAAGAACGCCTTCCAGGACCCGGTGCTGCGCCAGGCCGTGGACATCTCCGGCGTCAACTCGATCAACTGGGCGCGGATCGCGGCGCAGGCCGTCTACTACATGACGAGCGCGGTCGCGCTCGGCGCCCCGGCCCGGCCGGTCAGCTTCGTAGTGCCGTCCGGCAACTTCGGCGACGCCTTCGCGGGCTATGTCGCCAAGCTGATGGGCTTGCCGGTCGCACGCATCGTCGTCGCCACCAACTCCAACGACATCCTGGCGCGCGCCTTCGAGACCGGGCGTTACGCCCGCGGCACGGTGCAGCCGACGCTCTCGCCGGCCATGGACATCCAGGCCGCGTCCAACTTCGAGCGGCTCTACTTCGAGGCGGTGAGCCGCGAGCCCTCAGAGACCGCCCGCGCCTTCCAGGCCTTCGCCGAGGCCGGCGTCATCCAGATCCCTCCGGCGGCGCTGGCGCGCATGCGCGAGACCTTCCGAGGCGTCTCGATCTCCGAGGCGGAGACCGTGCGCACCCTGGTCTCGACCCTGAACGAGACCGGCGAGCTGATCGACCCGCACACCGCCGTGGCGGTCGCGGCGCTACGACACGTGGAGCTGGAGGGGCCGGTCGTCGTCCTGTCGACCGCCCACCCGGCCAAATTTCCGCAGGACGTCGCGCGGGCCACAGGCGCCAGCCCGGCCCTGCCGCGCGGCGTCGCGAGCCTGGCCGAGCGTGAGGAACGGTTCGACCGCCTGCCGGCCGAGGCGGAAACGATCAAGGCCTATGTCCGCGCCTTTGCCGAAGCCTGAAGCCGGCCCGCGGGTCCACACGCTCGGCAATGGCGTGCGGGTGGTTTGCGACCCGATCCCAGGGCTGCAGACGATCGCACTGTCGGTCGTCGCCGGCCGCGGCGCGCGCAGCGAGGACGTGGCCCGTTCCGGCTGGTCGCACCTGCTCGAGCACATGGTCTTCAAGGGCGCGGGCGGCCGCACGGCCAAGGGCATCGTCGAGGCCATCGAGGCTGAGGGCGGGTCCATCAACGCCGCGACCGGCTACGAGCGCACCAGCTTCCAGGTCCGCGCGTTGGCCCATGGCCTGGACCTGGGGTCCGCTGTCCTGGCCGATCTGGTGCACCGCCCGGCGCTCGACGCCGGGGACCTGGCGCGCGAGAAACAGGTGGTGGGCCAGGAGATCGCCGAGGCCGCCGATACCCCCGACGACCTGGTTTTCGAACTGGCGCAGGCCGCCGCCTTTGCGGGTCAGCCGCTCGGCCGCCCGATCCTGGGCACGGTCAAATCCATCGCCAAGGCGACGCCGGAGACCCTCGAGGCGTGGCGCGCGGCGCTCTACGCGCCGGACCGTCTGGTGGTCTCAGCAGCCGGGGCGGTCGACGAGGACGTCCTGCTGGCGCTTGCCGAGCGCGACTTTGGAGGCATGTCCGGGACCGGCGCGCCCGAGCCGGAGCGGGCCGCCTTCACCGGCGGCGTCCGCGCGGTCGGCAAGCGGCTGGAACAGGTGAACCTCGTCTTCCTGCTGCCGGCGGTGGGCGTGATGAGCGACGACTACTTCGCCCTGCGCCTGCTGTCGGAGATTCTCGGCGGCGGCATGGCCTCGCGGCTCTTCCAGGAGGCCCGCGAGGTTCGGGGACTGGCCTACGCGATCGACGCCTGGTCCGATACCTACGCCGACGTGGGCTCGCTCGGCGTCTTCGCCGGATGCGCGGCCAGCGACGCCGGCGAACTGGCCGAGGTCGTGGCCGGCGAGGTTCGAGGGCTCCTGGAGCCGGTCGGGTGGGCGGAGCTGGCGCGCGCCAAGGCTCAGCTCAAGGCCGCCATGTTCATGGCGCGCGAGGGAGCGCTCGCCCGCGCCGAGCAGGCGGCCGGCCAGATCCTGCTCTTCGGCCGCCCCCTCTCGCCGGAGGAGGTCGCCGCCGACGTCGACGCCGTCACGGCCGAGCAGCTGGCGGTGTTGATGGCGAAGATTCTGGCGGCCGGAAGGTCGGTCGCCGCGGTGCTGGGCCCCAAGTCGGCGCTGCCCGCCGCCGAACGCTTCCAGGCCGCGCTCTCGGCCTAGGTGGCGGAGTCCCGGCCGATCACCTTGCTCAGCGCTTCCAGGTAGGCCGCGAAGGCCGCGCGGCCTGTATCCGTGATCCGCACCTGGGTCCGCGGCTTGCGACCCAGGAAGCTCTTCTCGATGGTCACGTATTGCGCTTCCTCGAGCTTGCGCAACTGGACCGACAGGTTTCCCTGGGTGACCTCGAGGACCGCCTTCAACTCGTTGAAGTCGGCGACTTCGGCGTTGGCGAGATAGGCCATCACCCCCAGCCGCAAGCGGCCGTGAATGACCTCGTCGATGCCGCCGATGTCGAGGCGGGCGGCCATCTCAGTCAGGCTTGCGCCGCATGAGCACCCAACCGGGGACCAGCATGAATGCGAGAAGCCCGAACCCGCAGATGGCGACGTAGGCCGGCAACACCGAGATCGTCAGCCCCATGGCGACGCCGACGGCGATCCAGCCGCCGGCCACGGCCCCGAACCAGGCGCGCCGGCGCACCTGCCATGCGACCATCCAGGCGATGCCCTGCAGCACCATCACCAGGCACGGAAAGATCAGCCAGACATCCAGGCTCCGCTCGCGCCAAGCCGCTGCGGCGACGACGGCCGCCATGGCGAGGCTCGCCACCCCTACCGATTGGAAGACCGCCGCCATTGCCCGGTTGGCAGCCGTCGGCGGCGCGCCGCCGCGGCTGCGGATGATCCAGATGAGGATCGCCACGTAGACGAGGGTTGGCGCGAAGCCGATGATGAGGCCGGCCGTCTCGCCGCCAATCCACCCCACGCCCTGTGCGGCGTGCAGCAGCATCTGGGCGCCGTAGCAGACCCCGGCGGCGAAGTACGCGGCGCCGAAGTTGCGCTGAAATCCGTCGTGCTCGCCGGACACCAGGCCCCTTAGAAAGGCGAGATCTTCGCGGGCGCCGTCGGACGTCGTGTTCATTGGGCGGCCTCCGCCTGGACGACCGCGGGCTGGCCTTTTCTTGGGGCCCGGCGGCCGTTGAGGATGGCGCCGATGAAGCTGTAGCGGACGAAGAGCTGGTAGCTGGCGAACATGAGAGCGAAACCGACGGCGAGGACGAGTGCGAACTTCAGGCCCCAGGGCCAGGCGAGTTGCGAGACCGCCGCCTGCAGACCGATCACCACCGGCAGGTGGATGATGTAGATCCAGTACGACGAGTCGGCGATGTAGCGACGCGCCGGGCTGTGGTCGGAAAGGAACCTGAGCGCTGCTCCGATGGCCGCGAAGGTCCCGGTCCAGATGGCGCAGGCGTAGGCCAGCGCAAAACCGGTCTGCTGCGCGCCCGGCTCCAGCGGCGTCACATACGGCGCAACGCCCAGGATGCTGAGGCACGCGGCGATGAGGATGACCGCCAGCACCAGGTTCACCAGCCACCATCGCCGGATGTGGTCCAGTAGTCCGGTCTGCCGGTTCAGGAGCCAGCCGAATCCGAAGGCGATGGCGAACTCCACTGTGGCCGGCAGGTTGGGGATCAGGTTCATGTCCGGTGTCGGCACGCCGAACCAGCCCAGCCACTGCGGCGTCGTGGCGAATGCAACGGCGGCGGGCAGCGCCAGCACGAACGGCGCGGCCGGCGTTCGCAGCAAGCCGGCGATCGCGACATCGGCCGCCGCCGCCAGCGCGCCCTTGCGATCGACGGCTCTCACCAGGGCCCGCACCGCCAGCGTGGCGGCGTACAACAGCAACAGTACGTAGAGGAACCACAGGTGGGTCAGCGGGAACGGGATGCCGGCCTGCGCCGGGCCGGACGGCGGCGGCGCAGTCGGGACCGTGCCGGTGGCGAGGTAGGCGCCGTAGGCCGCGCCCAGACCGATGCCGGTGATGACGATGGGCCAGAAGACGACCAGCGGCAGGGCGATGCGCTTCAGCCGGTCGCGGACGAAGCCGCCGACGCCCTTCTTGCCGACCATCATGTGGGCGAAGAACCCGGCGATGACGAAGAAGGTGGTCATCCGGAACACGTGGCTGACGAAGAACAGCCCCGACAGCGTCAGCGACCGCTCCGTGTCGGCCACGACCCAGACCTGGGGGCCGGGGAGGAACGACATCGTGGCATGGAACACCACGCCGAGCAGCAGCGCGTACCCGCGAACGGCGTCGAGGCCGTGAAGGCGATCGTTGGTAGGAGACATCGGTATCCTCCGTCGTGGGGGAGAGCACTAGATGAACTAGTCTAAGATGTAAACTAGTCTGCTTGCGCACCTTATCGCGCAGACGGGCTGGCATGTCGCTGCGTCTCAGCCTTAGGATCAGCCGTCCTGGAGGTTCCCATGCGCGTTTCCGTTCTTGCCGCCGCTGCGCTCGCAGGCCTCGCCAGCCCCGCCCTGGCGGCCAATCCGCCGCCGTCGATCAACGCCGCCTTCGCGGCTGCGTACCCGAACGCCGAGGACACGGTCACCTGGCAGGGCAAGACCCAGCGCGTGCGCTTCGCGCCGGCCGCGCTCTATGAACTGGGCCCCCACCTCTTCGCCCTGGTGAGCCGCAGCGAGAACGCCTCCGCCGGCTATTACAGCGTCGTCTATCTGGAGAACGAGCCGCGCATGCGGGCGGTCACGACGCCGCTCGTGCGGGCCGCGACGCTCGATGGCGCGCCGCCCAAGATCACCGTCGCGCCCAATATCGGCAGCTTCTACACGCTCGCCGTCGAGAGCGGCGACCAGGAGACCAGCGTCGACCTTATCCAGCTGGGCCAGCGGCCGGAGGTGGTGGCGACGGGCGTGCGGCTGAACGTCGAAGACGGCCGCTGCCGCATCCTGGGGTCGCTCCGGCCCGTGGACCGGGACAAGGCCTTCACCGTAAGCTACCGCGGCAGCTGGCGCGGCGAGATCCAGTACAGCTGGGACGGCGCCGCCTGGCAGCCGGCTGATCCGAACTTCACCCTCCAGTCGAAGTGTCCCGCGCCCAAAGGTTGACGCTCCGGCGAAACCCTGGACCCTCGTCCCATGGCCCTGCTGGACTGGATCGCGCCGGAAAGCGGCCTCCGTGTCGAAGGCCGGGGCGTGCGCCTGCGACCGCCGCGCGCGTCCGACTACGCCGAGTGGCGCGAGGTGCGCGCCGCAAGCCGCGCCTTCCTGCAGCCGTGGGAGCCGACTTGGCCGGCCGACGACCTCAGCCGTGCGGCCTTCCGCCGCCGTCTCCTGGCCTACGCCCGCGACCGCGAAGCCGGCGTCGCCTACCCCTTCTTCGTCTTCCGCGCCTCCGACGACGCGCTGACCGGCGGCATCACGCTTTCCAACGTGCGCCGCGGCGTCGCCCAGATGGGCTCGGTCGGCTACTGGTGCGGCCGCGGGTTCACCCGCCAGGGGCTGACGCTGGCGGCGGTCCGGGCCCTCTGCGAATTTTCCTTCCGCACCCTCGCGCTGCACCGGCTCGAGGCCGCCTGCATCCCGGAGAACCAGCCGTCGCGGGACCTGCTCGAAAAGGCGGGCTTCACCGAGGAAGGATTCGCCCGGGCTTATCTTAAAATTAACGGCGTCTGGCGAGATCATGTCCTGTTCGGACTGGTGAGCCCACTGGGTGGTCATGACGGTCCGGACGAAGGGGTGTCGGTCTGACCGCCGCCCGCGTTCTTGGGCCCGTTGTCAGGACAGCATGGCGAACGACCGCTGGATGTGGGACGCCACGGCCACCCTGGAGGCCCTGGGCGCCGCCGACGTCGCCCTCTGGGTCTGGGAGCCCGAGAAGGACCGCCTGCGCCTGACCGGCGCCACGCGCGCCCTGGGTCTCGGCGCGCTCGCCCCCGACTGCTCCTCCGCCGCGCTGCGCGCGCTCGCCCTCCCCCAGGACCGCGCGCTCGCGGAGGACATCCTGCGCGTCCAGGAGCCGGGCGGCGAGATCGCCGTGCGCCTGCGCATGCGCTCCGGGGTCTGCATCTGGCGCGGTGTCTGGCTGGAGGAAGGCCTGCGTGCGGCTGGCGTCGTTGCGCCGGAAGTCCACTTCGCCGCCTCGGACCAGGATCCGCTCACCGGCCTGCTCGACCGCCGGAGTTTCATCGCCCGCGCCCGCGAGCGGCTCGCCTCGCCCGGCGCGCACGAGCTGATCGTCGCCGACCTCGACCGCCTGCGGCGCCTCAACGAGGCGCTGGGCCACGAACGCGCCGACCTGGTGCTCGCGGCCCTCGGCTCGCGCCTGGCCGCCGCCTTCCCGCCCGGCGCGCTGCTCGCCCGCATCGGGGAAGACGAGTTCGCGGCGCTCTCGCCGGTCGGCGCTTCGCCCGGCCCCGAGAGCCTGCGCCGCGCCCTGGAGCAGCCGCTCCGCGTAGCCGGCTTCGACATCCACCCGACGCTCTCCATCGGCGCCGTCGAGGCCCAAGGCGGCGAGGACGCCCCCGAGGCCGCCGAGTTGCTGCGCCGCGCCGAGCTCGCCATCGAGAGCGCCCGCACCCAGGGCCGCGGCCAGGCCGCCGCCTACGGCCGGGCGCTGGAAACCGACGGCCTCTCGCGCCTGGCCCTCGAGGGCGACCTCAAGGGCGCGCTCGGCCGCGGCGAACTGGTGCCGTTCTATCAGCCGATCGTGCGGCTCTCGACCGGCGCCCTCTCCGGCTTCGAGGCGCTGGTCCGTTGGCGCCACCCGCGCCGCGGCCTGCTCACGCCGGAGCAGTTCCTGCCCCTGCTCGACGAGATGGGGCTGATGAGCGAGATCGGCGCGATGATGATGCGCGAGGCGGGCCGCCAACTCGGCGTCTGGCGCCAGAAGCACCGCGCCGCCGGCGAGCTCACCGTCGCCGTCAACCTCTCCACCGGCGAGATCGACCGCCCGGGTCTGGTCTCCGACGTCACCGCTATCCGCAAGGAGACCGGGCTGCCGCCAGGCGCGCTGAAGCTGGAGGTGACCGAGGGCGACGTCATGCGCGACCCGGACCGCGCCGCGGTGATCCTGCGCAGCCTGCGCGCGGCCGGCGCGGCGCTGGCGCTGGACGACTTCGGCACCGGCTTCTCGTCGCTGAGCTACCTGACCCGACTGCCGTTCGACACGCTGAAGATCGACCGCTACTTCGTGCGCACCATGGCCTCCAACGAGGGCTCGGCGAAGATCGTCCAGTCGATCGTCAAGCTGGGCCAGGACCTCTCCATGGAGGTGGTCGCCGAGGGTGTCGAGAACGCCGTCATGGCCCAGGCGCTGCAGGACCTCGGCTGCGACTACGGCCAGGGCTTCGGCTACGCCCCGGCGCTCAGCGCCCAGGA
>CAZBXO010000069.1:0-9181 GCA_964495645.1 uncultured Phenylobacterium sp.
CTAGCCATGTAGATCCAGGTCTCCGCTTCCTTGTAGAGCGCCTCCACCGCGTCGGTGGAGCGGGCGGTGTCGGCGGCCGCGATCGCCTCCTGGGCGCGCTGCATGAAGAAGGTCGCGGCCTCCATCGTCTCCGGCTTGTCGTCGAAAAGGCCCATCTCCGGCAACGGCCCCGTCAGCCGGGCGGTTCCGGGGGATCGCGGAGGCTGCGGTGGAGAATTTCCAGGGTCAGCCGGGCGGCCTCACGAGTCGCATCCGGCTCGCCCCGCTCGAAGGTGACGAAGCCGGCCTCGAAGATCTGGTCGATCTCCTCGCCGCTGAGCACGCCCTTGCGCTTCAGCGTCGAGAGCGCGCCGACGATAACCGCGTGCAGGGCGGCCAGCATGCCGGCGCGCTCGGCGTCGGGCGGAATGGCGTCATCGTCCATCTGCGCTCTCCCGGTCTCCGGGCTCCTGTTCCCGTGAACCGGGTTGGGAGTCCAGCGTTGAGAACGGCCACGTTTCGGAGAGACCACGCCTTGCCGTTCGACTTCCGCGCCGCCGTTCAGGCGTCCACCCGTGTGCTGCCCGCCGCCTACGCAATGTTCATCGGCCTGAACGCCCAGGCGGCGCCGGACTATGGCGTGACCGCGATGGTGACCCCGGCCGGCTGTGCGCGGGCCCACTCGTCGGCGACGGCGCGGGAGACCGACTGCATCAGCTTAAGCCGCTCGGGCACCGCGTGGCGCGTGCGCGCCATCATCACCGCAACGGAATAGGCGTGGCCGTCCGGCGCGGTCAGGATGCCCACGTCGTTGATGCCGATCGAGGCGCCCCGGTAGTCCTGGCCGGTTCCGGTCTTATGGGCGATGCGCCAGCCTGGCGGCAGACCGCCCTTCAGCCGCATCGGGCCCGTGCGGGCGCGGCGCATCAGGTCGAGCAGACGCTCCGTCGAGTCCGCGCTCAGGAGCTCACCGCGGTAGAGAGCGGCCAGCGCGCGGGTGATGGCGGCGGGCGAAGACCCGTCGAACGGCTCGGCGAGGTAGGCCTCCAGCGCCGCTTCGCGCACGTCGCGCGGCAGCCGTTCGCGCGCCGCCTGGAAATTCCAGCCGACGCCGTAGTCCGCCTGCCAAGCGAGTCCGGCGATGCGCGCCTGCAGGTCGCGCTCGTAGGCCCCGACGACGATGCCCTCCAGGCCCATCCTTTGCAGGGTCGCGCCGACCCCGTCCGGACCGCCCGCCTCGCGCATCAGCCGGTCGTTGGCGGCGTTGTCGCTCTGCACGATGGCCCGCCGCAGCAGCGCCGAGATCTCCGTCGTGTAGCCGTTCCGCCCGATGTTGTAGGCCACCGGCTGGAAGAAGACCGAGCGGTCCTCGTCCGTGAGCGTGACCGAGCCGTCGACGTCGATCAGGCCCTCGTCCACCGCCTTCAGCACCGCGATGGCGACCCACAGCTTGGAGACGCTCTGCTGGGGATGGGGGGTCTCGGCGTCGACGCCGGCGGTCCAGCCCTCCGTCACGTCGGTGACTGCGATGCCGACCGGCTCGCCATACGCGGCGGACAGCTCGTCGAGGCGCGCCTGCAGCGCGGCCGGCGCCGGCGGCGGCTTCTTCTGCGGCAGCGGCAGGGCCAGGCGCGCCGACGTCAGCTGGGCGAAGGAGGCGTGGCCGATGCGGCCGGCGCCGAACCACCCGCCGGCGACGGCGAGGGCGCCGACGGCGATCAGGGCTGCGATCTGGACCGGCTGGCCGCGCATGACTTTCCTGACCTGCCCGAACCACAGCCGCATGCCAAGCTAACGCGCGAACCGGCTAACCGTGGCTGTGGCCGTGCCCATGATCGTGGCGGCCGCGCACCTCCACGGTCACATGGCTGAGTCCGGCAAGGCCGCGCAGCCGATCGTGATAGGCCTCGGCGCTCTGGGGATGGTCGGCGGCGACGACTGCGATGACCGCGTGGTGCCCTGGTCCGAGACGCCACAGATGCAGGTCGACCACCGTCTCGCCCTCGGCCGCCAGGCGGCGACGGACCTCGGCCGTCAGCTCGGCCGAGGGGTTGGTGTCGAGGAGCGCCGCGCCCGCCCGGCGGATGAGGCGCACGGCGAACTGGGCGACGAGGCCGGCGGCCAGCAGGCCCGCCAGCGGGTCGGCGAAGGCCCAGCCCAGCTGCCGGCCCGCCAGGACCGCGGCGACGGCCAGCGCCGACACGGCGGCGTCGGCGGTCAGATGCAGGTGCACGGCCGATAGGTTCAGGTCGCCCTGCGGGTCGTGGCGGTGGACGTGGGCCCGGGTCGGGCGCAGGAGCCAGATGCAGACCAGGTTCACCGCCAGGCCGCCGACCGCCAGCGGCAGGGCCGCGGCGAAGTCCACATCGCCGGGCGCGAACATGCGTCCGAGGCTCTCGACGCCGATCAGGATTGCGGTCACCGCCAGGACCACGGCGTTGGCGAAGCCGGCGAGGTACCCCAGCTTGCCGGTGCCGAAGGCGAAGGCGGGATTGTCTGCGTGGCGTCGCGCCAGGGCGTAGGCCCCGGAAGCCACGAGCAGCGCCGCCACGTGGGCGCCCATGTGCAGGGCGTTGGCGGTCAACGCCATGGAGCGGGTGATCAGGCCGCCACCCAGCAGGGCCACGAGCGTCACCGCACAAATGCCGGCGACCAGCCAGGTGCGACGCTCGTTCCTGCGATGATCGGCGCCCAGGTAGACGCGATCGCCGCGGAAGGCGTCGAGGCTGGGCGGCGTCTCGGCGGCGGAGGTCACGGGCTCGCTCATCGGCCGGCGGTCGGGGCGAATGTTATTCTATAACATAAATCGGTGGTCAAGGGCGCCCGGGCCTGTTCCATTCGCGTCAGGAGAGCACTAGATGACCGCCATGACGACCGCCACCACCGACAAGACCCCCGTCACCGTGCTCACCGGCTACCTGGGCGCCGGGAAGACCACGCTGCTCAACCGCATCCTCTCCGAGGACCACGGCAAGAAGTACGCCGTGATCGTCAACGAGTTCGGGGAAGTCGGCATCGACAACGACCTGATCGTCGGGGCCGACGAAGAGGTCTTCGAGATGAACAACGGCTGCGTCTGCTGCACGGTGCGCGGCGACCTGATCCGGGTGCTCTCGGGCCTGATGAAGCGCAAGGGCAAGTTCGACGCGATCATCGTCGAGACGACGGGCCTGGCCGACCCGGCCCCCGTGGCCCAGACCTTCTTCGTGGACGACGACGTCCGCGCCAAGACCGAGCTCGACAGTGTCACCACGGTGGTCGACGCCAAGCACCTGCCGCTGCGGCTGAAGGACAGCCGCGAGGCGGCCGAGCAGATCGCCTTCGCCGACCAGATCATCCTGAACAAGACCGACCTGGTCTCGGAGGCCGAGCTCGCCGAGGTGGAGAAGGCGATCCGCACGCTGAACCCGATGGCGCCGATCCGCCGCGCCCAGCGCTCGAACGTACCGCTGGACACGATCCTCGGCCGTCACGCCTTCGATCTGGCGCGGGCGCAGGAGCTGCAGCCGGAGTTCCTCAACCCGGCGCATGGCGAGCCGGGGCATGTGCACGACGAGGACTGCGACCACGACCATCACGATCATGACCACCACCACGACCACGACCACGACCACGACCATGGCCACATTCACGACCACGTGGCCGAGAGCGGCATCGGCTCGATCTCGCTGACGTCGGACCGGCCGATCGACGGCAACCGCGTCACCGCCTGGCTGAACAACGTGCTGCAGACGCAAGGCATCGACATCCTGCGCGCCAAGGGCATCCTCGACATCAAGGGCGAGGACCGCCGCCTGGTGTTCCAGGCCGTGCACATGATCCTGGAGGGCGACTACCAGGGCCCGTGGCGCGACAGCGACAAGCGCTACTCGCGCCTCGTCTTCATCGGCCGCAACCTGGACGAGGCAGGCCTGAAGGCCGGCTTCGAGAGCTGTATCGCTTAAGCGGCGACGCGGAGCTCGCGGGCCGCCAGGTTGCGCAGCGTGTTGGCCGCCACGACCTCCGGCTTCAGCATGCCGCACCATTCGGAAAGTCGTCCGCCGCGCCACTCGAGGAGCACCTTGCGGCCCTCGACCCGATAGCGTCCGCGGTAGGTGGACTGGCCCACCGACACCGAGATCAATTCCCACATCACCGTCGCGCTCCGCGCTTGATCGGAGTCGTTCTGACCCCGTTGATCTTCATGATGAACGATCGGGGTTACGCGCCGCTTAATCGTGAAAGACCACGTTTCAGAGAGCTTCGCTGACGATCGCCACTTCGTGGTAGCCGCTGTCGTGCAGCCGATCCATGACCGCGAAGAAGCCGCCATAGCGCAGGCCGCGCTCGCCGCGCAGGTAGACCCGCGGGCCGTTGGTCTTGCGTGGCGGACCGACCGCCTGCGAGACCACCGCCGGCAGGTTCATCAGGGTCGCGCGGCGGTCGCCGACCCGCAGGGAGCCGTCTGAGGAAATCCAGACGATCGTGGGCTCCTGCAGCGCCGTGGTCCGCGCCGGCGGCGGGATGTCGAGCTTCATGTTGAGGGTCGCTGCGGGCAGCGCGACCATGAAGATGATCAGCAGCACCAGCATCACGTCGACGAACGGCGTGACGTTCATGTCGCTGTTGTGGGTCACGTTGAATGCGGTCATCGCCAGCCTCCCGGGCCGCGGCGCACGACCGCGCCCTGACACCGACGCTGCGCTTTCCCTAAGGGAAGGACAAGCAAAAAATTGACATTCGTAATTTACACCGTCCACGCTAGCCTGACCGCACGGCCGATGAAGGCGGCCACCCGTCCGCGGAGAGGGCTCAGCCCGCCTTCCAGAGCTGGATAGCGGTCATCACGACCTTTCCTGCCCGTCAGCGGACGCCGGGCGCGATGGAAAGGACGTAGCCATGCCGCAAGCGCCCCGACGCCTGCCCGAACACCCCTCGGTCGAACACCTCAGGAAGGACGCCAAGCGGCGCGCCCGCGCCGAGGGCCTGCAGCTGGCGCACGCCCAGCGCCGGCTTGCCGCCGAATACGGCTTTCGTACCTGGGCCGACCTGATGGGCGCCGCCCGGGCCGCCGCGCGGCGCTCGCCACTCTACGCCGCCGCCGCCATGGCCGACGCAGAGACGGTCCGCCGCTTGTTGCGCGATGGCGCCGATCCGGAGGGATCGCCATCCGATCCCGGCACGCCGCTCTGGGCCGTCAGCGGAGCCGGCGCAGCGGCGGAGGCCAAGATCGCCGCGGCAGCGGCCCTCCTCGACGCCGGCGCCTTCCTGCACTCTGACCGGGCCGGCGAGGTCCCGCTGCACGCCGCGGCGCGGACCGGTCCCCTGGCGTTCGTCGAGTTCCTGATCGCCCGCGGCGCGATCGAGTGGCAGACCGACCGCAAGGGCCGCGAGCCCTGGCAGATGGCCGGCGGACCCGACGCCGAGGCGATCGCGCACCTGCTGAGGCGGCCGGTGATCGACGATCCGGTGTTCCGGGATGCGGTGGCGGCGATCCACGCCGGCGACGCGACGACACTCGCGCGCCTGCTCGACGTCCACCCGCGACTGCTGACCGAGCGCATCCGCGAGCCCGAGTGCTACCGCCAGGCCCAGCGGAGCCAGTATTTCCGCGACCCGATGCTGGTCTGGTTCGTCGCCGACAACCCGAACCTGGTCGTCCCCATGCCGCCAGGGCTGGTGGACTGCGCCCGTGAGATCGTCCGCCGCGGCGTGGCGCAGGAAGACCTCGACTACACGCTGGGGCTCGCCATGACCTCGGGACCGGCGGCGGAGGCCGGCCTCACGGTCCGGCTGATGGACGTGCTGATCCGCGCCGGCGCGCAGGCCCGCGAGGACGCCATCGCCTCGACGCTCGGCCACTGGCAGTACCCGCCGATCGAGGCGCTGCTGGCAGCTGGATACCCGATGACCGCCGCCATCGCTGCAGGCCTCGGGCGCGACGGCGAGTTGGCCCGGTTGCTGCCCGGCGCAACGGCGGAGGAGCGCCAACTGGCTTTCGGCCTGGCGGTGATCAACCGCCGCCACGGTGCGGCGCGGCTGTGCCTCGAGGCCGGAGCCGACGTCGACGGGTTCCTGCCGGTGCACAAGCACTCGACTGCGCTGCACCAGGCCGCCAACCATGACGACGTGCCGATGCTCGAGCTGCTGGTGCAGTTCGGCGCCCGCGACGACATCCCGGACACCCTGTGGCGCGGCACGGCGCTCGGCTGGGCCGAGCACGAGAACAAGCCGGGCGCCCGCGCCTTCCTCGCAAAGCTGCGGAAGAGTCGCGCAGCAACCCCCTGAGGCGTCATCCCCCGGATCGCTACGCGGCCCGTGGGATGACCACCTTTTGGATGGGCTACTTCGCTTCCGCCACGCCCTTCATGGTCTGGATGACGCCGGCGAACATCTTCTGGCGACTGTCGCGGTTGCCGGCCCGCTGCGCCTCGGGGATCGAGGACTGGTCGTAGAACAGCGAATAGACCAGCTTCGAGGTGTTCTTGCCCGTCGGCACGATCTCGACGGTGCCGTGATAGAGGAGCGCCGGGTTCACGTCGGCGTAGGTGTAGGAGCTGGCGGTCTGGGCCACGAGCACCTCGTTGACCCGCCCGGCGATCTTGCGGACCGCGCCGAGCTGGCCGTCCTGGCCGGAGGTGATCTCGCACGTGGTCTTCAGCCACGGGCCGATGTCGCAGAAGCCCTTCAGCTTGGCCCAGGCCTTGTCGGCGGGCATGTTCACCGGCGCTTCCTGGACGATGGCGACGTAGTCGGCGGCATGCGCCGCGGTGGCGAAGCCGGCGGCGGCGATCGCGCAGGCCGCGAGGCGGAGGGTGGACGTCACTGGCGGTTCTCCCCGAGTTGATTTCCGCCAGCTTAGCGCGGCGCCGTAGCGGAAGTTATGTCTCAATCGTTGCGTGGCTCGATCTCGAAGCGGGTGACCCGCGGATCGTCGCAGAGTCGCTGGGCCAGGCGGTTGGTCTGAACGCTGGAAGGCCCGCGCAAGGCCGCGCCGAGCTCGATCGCCTCTCCGGACGAGATCAGCCGGTGGCTCACCGTTCGCGGCTTGAGGTTCAGCTCGCCCAGCAGGATCCGGAGGCTCTCCTCCGGGAACTCGCCCTCGCGGCGGTAGCGGACCGATACGTCGATGATGTTCGACTGGGGCAGCATCTCGTCGACGAAACGCAGGCCCACCAGCACGAGGAGTGTCGCGACGGTTCCGATCCAGGCCAGGGCGAAGGCCCCGACCCCGAAAAGGGTGCCCAGCGCCGAGACGACCCACAGCGAGGCCGCGGTCGTCAGGCCGTGCACCGAGAGACCCTGACGGAAGATCACGCCGCCGCAGAGAAAGCCGATGCCGGTCAGGATGCCGTGCGCCATCCGCGCAGGATCGAAGCGGATGACCTCGTGCGGGATCGCAGCCGGCAGCCAGTCGAGTTGGCGGACCGCGGCGATCATTAGCATCGATGCGCTCAGGGACACGAGCGTATGGGTCCGCAGTCCGGCGGGGTGTCCGCGGAACTCGCGTTCCAGCCCGATCACCCCGCCCGCGAGCGCGGCGCTGAGGAGCGGGAGGCCGTAGGCGGAAAGGGGTCCGAGGCTCACATCCATCGGCGACGTCACAACAGCTTCATCAGATAAGGCCATCCCCATAGCAGCGCCGCCACGGTCGCGAGGATCGCCAGGATCATCCCGGCCCGGGGATTGGAGCCCAGGAAGCTCTGGCGGGGCGGCCTGGGCTTCGGCGGCGGACGGCGCGCCTCTTCCGCGCGCGCCTTGCGGTAGCGCTGAAGGTCGGTGACTCGCGGGTCTTCGGGCGGTCTGCGCGGCGCCATCAGCTGGCCAGCTTCTCCAGTTCCTCGGCCGGGATGTCGGCGTTGAACCAGACGTTCTGCACGTCGTCCTCGTCCTCGAGCCCCTCGATCAGCTTCATCAGGGAGGCGGCCGCATCGCCCGTCACCGGGGTCAGCGCCTTGGGCCGCCAGGCGATCTGGGTGGACTTGGCCGCCCCGAGCGCGGCTTCCAGCGCCGCGGCGACCTCCGAGAGCTGCTCGAAGGCGGTGTAGATTGTGTGGCCATCCTCGTCCGACTCCACGTCGTCGGCTCCGGCCTCGATGGCGGCCTCCATGACCTGGTCCTCGGAGCCTGCCTCGGCCGCATAGACGATCTGGCCGACCCGGTCCCACATGAAGCTGACCGAACCTGTCTCGCCCAGGTTGCCGCCGTGCTTGGTGAAGACGGCGCGGACGTTGGCGGCGGCGCGGTTGCGGTTGTCGGTCAGCGCCTCGACGATCACCCCGACGCCGCCGGGGCCGAAGCCCTCGTAACGGATTTCCTCGTAGCTCTCCGCATCGCCGCCCTGGCCCTTCTTGATCGCCCGGTCGATGTTGTCCTTGGGCATGGACTCGGCCTTGGCGTTGGCCACGGCCAGGCGCAGGCGCGGGTTGAAGGCGGGGTCGGCCATGCCGGTCTTGGCGGCGACGGTGATCTCGCGGGAGAGCTTGGAGAACAGCTTCGAACGGGCCGCGTCGGCGCGGCCCTTGCGGTGCATGATGTTCTTGAACTTTGAGTGGCCGGCCATCGGGACTTCGAGATGCGAGGAGGTTGTCGGGCGCGCTTCTAACCCGGCGGCGGCCTATGGCGGAACCCCCGCCGGGCGTGCGGGTTTGGCGATGCGGTTGAGCTGGAGGTCCGCGATGACCGTGATGGCTGACGACATCCTTCCCATCGAACTGGGCGGCGAGGTGGTCCACTGGATGGACCGCGGCCCCATGCGCTTCGGGTCCGCCGGGGTCCCGGCCGTGGCCGTCGCCGGCTTCGCGTTGGGCCTGGCCACGGCGGCGGCCGGGTTCCTGCTCTGGCGTTACCTGGAACCCCGCCGCGAAGCCCTCCCGCCGTGGCGCTGGGGCCGGGGGTCCATCCACTAGGCTGAGGCGGGATGACTGGTACGTTCTCCTCACCCGTAGGGGGAGGGGGACCGCCGAAGGCGGTGGAGGGGGCAAGCCACCACCGCCGGGCCCGTGTCATTCCCCCTCCACCATGCTGCGCATGGTCCCCCTCCCCCTCCGGGTGAGGAGAGCCAACCGAATCGCGCTCTCTCAAACACCGCCGATCTTCTTCGTGCACGTCGCGGTCTCGTCCGGCGTCATGCGGGGCTTCAGCACGAATTCGTGGGTCTCGACGACCCCGTCGCCGTAGGGCCAGAAGGCGATCTTCCTCGGGCGGCCCCGGTTGTCGCGGG
>CAZBXO010000069.1:9281-13203 GCA_964495645.1 uncultured Phenylobacterium sp.
CCGTCGCCGTAGGGCCAGAAGGCGATCTTCCTCGGGCGGCCCCGGTTGTCGCGGGTCGTCAGCGTGACCTGGCTCTGGGTGTCGCCGGCGGTGAAGACGAGGTTCTCGAACCGCTGGCCGTTGCGCAGGCCGCTCATCCAGGCCGGTCCGTCGCGGCGCACGCCGCGGATCTGCCTGGCCGCCTGGGAGGCCGCCGCGTCGAAGCCGAGATCGAAGGTGGGCCGGCGGTTGGTGCGCACGAACAGGCAGCCGTCGAACAGGGTGTCCGGGAGCAGGAGGAACTCGCCCCGTGTCACGTAGCGGTCGTAGTCCGGGCCGAGATCCAGCTGCGCGCCGACCCATGCGGCGGACAGCAGGCCGGCCTTGGCGTCGGGGCCCTGGCCGGGTGGGAACTGGCGGTAGTGGTCGCGCATGCGCAGGACCACGTCGTCGAGGTCGAGCTTGCCGCCTGACTTCTGGCGCAGGTCCTCGTCCCACTTGAGCGCCAGGAGGGCGCCGCGCTGGTAGGGCAGCTGGCGGACGTTGGCGTCGGTCCAGAAGGCCTCCTGGATGCGGCTGTTGGGGGCGGTGCGCACGGGCGAGGCCTCGTAGGCCGAAAGCGCCTCCTGCATCCGCTCGACGGCCTGCGGCAGCGGCAGGAGCCCGCCGCGCAAGAGGGTCCGCCAGGTGTAGAAGTCGGCGAAGCCCTCGGCGAACCAGTAGTCAGCCGCCTCGCGGTCCGGGGGCGCCTGCCTCGCCAGGCGGGCCGGAATCCACGTGTGGGTGTGCTCGTGGGCGATGAAGGGTCCCAGCCGGGCCTCGGCGCCCGGCGTGGCGTAGAGCACGAAGCCGTCGCCGCGGCCGGTGCCGCCGACCGAGTAGCCGCTGGGCTTGGCCGTCAGCGGCACGTAGGCGACGAGGTAGGGCTCGGCCATGTCGCTCCAGAAGGCGCGTTGGGCCGTGATCGTCCTGGCGGCGTCGTCCGCCAGCCTGGCGATCTGCGCCTGGCCGGCCGCAGGCGCGGCGAGGCGCAGGGTCCCGCCGGAGATGGGCCGCTCGACCACGGTCAGGTTGTCGCCGGCCAGCGTGAAGGACTCCGCGATCTCGCTTCCGGTCAGCGCCCCGTGCTCGAGGTCGGAGACCGCGCGCCAGCCGGCCGGCAGCGCGCCCCAGCGGAAGGTCGCCAGGTCGCTTGCCCGACCTTCCAGCGTCGCGAATACGAACTCGCCGAACAAGGCCGCCCACTGCGGCCGCAGGATCGGGCCGCGGTAGGGGTTGCCCTCGGCGCCGGCGGGGTCGGCCTCGTAGGCGGTGCGGACGTAGTAGCGGACGCTGATCTTCGCGTTCGGCTTGTGGGTCAGAAGGCGTGCGCCGGGGCCCGCCTCGGCCACCTTCGCGCCCTTCACCGTCAGGCCGTAGAGGTAGCGCCAGCTGTCCTTCGTCCCCGCGAACTCGCCGGGCAGGTCGAGCCGCGTCTGGCCGTCCGGATCGCCGCGGAAGGCGATGTCCACCTGCGCCACAGGCGCGCCGGTCGGCTGTGGCAGGAAGCCCAGGCTGTAGTCGACGCTCGGAGGCGGCTTGGCCGCGCCGATCAGGAGAAGCGCCGCCAGCGCAACCATAGAACCAGGCGCTTCCTCTCTCCTCACCCGTAGGGGGAGGGGAACCACGCGCAGCGTGGTGGAGGGGGAATGGTCCAGCGCGGTGGCCGGCGCGAAGCCCCCTCCACCGCCTTCGGCGGTCCCCCTCCCCCTACGGGTGAGGAGAAGGGGCCGGCTCTCTTGCGCAAGCTGATCGATCGGTCCTGCCTCAGTCCACGGGCTCGCAGTCGAAGCGGTCGATCTGGCCGTTTTGAAGGCGGAAGACGGCGCCGTGCGGTACGTCGAGGTCGACGACCGCATCGAGCGGCAGGCCGAGGTAGGCGCCGTGCAGGATGCGGCTGGCGACGCCATGGCTCACCGCGATCACCCGCCGCTGCGGCTCCGGCGGCAGGGTCGCGAGCCAGGCGTCGATGCGGGCGCGCAGGGCCTCGGCGCTCTCGCCGTCCGGGGCCTCGAAGATCCACCGGCGCGATGGCGGGCCTTCGCGCTCGCGCAGGACGTCGGAGAAGGGGACGCCCTCCCAGGCGCCGCAATCGACCTCCGCGAGCCGGTCGTCCTCGCCGAGCTCAAGGCCGGTGGCCGCGGCGACCGCGGCGGCGGTGTCACGCGCGCGACCCAGCGGGCTCGTCACCAGCCGCCAGTCGCCCGGGTGCCGCTGCATCAGCTCGACGACGAGCCGCCCCATCGCCTCGGCCTGCCGGCGGCCGCGCTCGGTGAGGGGCGAGTCGGCGCGTCCCTGCAGCCGCCGCTCCACGTTCCAGGCGGTCTCGCCGTGCCGCAGCAGCAGGATCATGCGCGGCGGCGCACCACCGGGTGCGAGGACGACAGGCCGCCGCAGACCGCGATCACCTGGCCGTTGACGTAGGAGGCGTCGTCGGAGGCGAGGAAGAGCCCGGTGGCCGCGATCTCCTCGGGGTGGCCGTAGCGGGTCAGCGGATTGAGCTGGCCGATCTTGCCCTCGTTGCCGCGGGCCCGGGCCCCGTCGAAGATCGGCTTGGTCATGCCGGTCTCGATCAGGCCGGGCGCGATGGCGTTGACCCGCACGCCCGTGCCGTAGAGCTCGTTGGCCGAGGTCTGCGCCAGGCTGACGACGCCCGCCTTGGAGGCGGAGTAGGGCAGGCCGCCGGCGCCGGAGCGGATGCCGGCCACGGACGCGGTCAGGATGATCGAACCCCGGCCGTTGGGGACCATCGCCGCCGAGGCGTGCTTCACGGCCAGGAACGGGCCCACCAGGTTCACCCGCAGGATCTCGTTCCAGTAGTCGGTGGTCTGGTCGGCCAGCTCCACCCAGCCGCCGGAGATGCCGGCGTTGGCCCAGAAGGCGTCGAGGCCGCCGAACTCCTTCAGCGCGGCGTCCACCAGGCCCTTGACGAATCCCTCGTCGCCGGCGTCGCCGACGCTGGCCACGGCCCGCCCGCCGGCCGCGTGGATCGCGTCGGCCGTCTCGCTGACCGCCTCGGATTTGTCGGCGATGACCATGTCCGCGCCCTCGGCTGCGAACAGCTTGGCGGCGGCGCGGCCGATGCCGCTGGCCGCGCCGGTGATGACGGCCACGCGGCCGGAGAGGCGTCCCATGTCGTGTTCCTTCAGGCGGTGGTCTTGGCGCGCGCGGCGGCCGAGGTGATGGCGTCGAGGAAGATGTCGTGCAGGCGCGGCGTCAGGTCGTGGCCCATGCCGGGAATGACCCGCAGCTCGGCGCCGGGAATGGCCGCCGCGGTGGACTCGCCGCCGATCGGCTGGACGAGCGGGTCGTCGGCGCCGTGCAGCACGACGACAGGAACGGTCAGCTTCCGCAGCTCCGGCGTGCGGTCGCCGTCGGCCATGATGGCCGCCCGCTGGCGGACGACGCCCGGCGGGTTGAAGGCGCGCTTGTACTCGGCGATCGCCCTCTCGCGCAGCTCCGCGTCGGTGAAGGCGTAGTCGCCGATGCTGCCGATGGTCCGGCCGTTCTTCACCTGGTGCGCGACGAAGGCTTCGAAGTCCGCGTCGGGGTTCGGTGGCGGGTTGTTGAGCACCGCCATCGCCTCCGGCGTCGACATCAGCGTGCCCTGGGCGCCCGGCGCCGACATGATCGAGGTCATGCTGAGCACCCGCTCAGGGAAGTCGATGGCGATCCTCTGGACGATCATACCGCCCATGGAGACGCCGGCGATGTGGGCCCGCGGCGCGCCGACCGCGTCCAGCACCGCCACGCCGTCTGCGGCCATGTCGTGGACGCTGTAGGGCTCGCTCGGCCAGGTGGAGAGCCCGGTGTCGCGGTTGTCGTAGCGCAGGACGCGGTAGCCCTTCGCCGCCAGCTTGTCGCAGAAGTCGGCCGGCCAGCGGGTCATCTGCGACCCCAGCCC
>CAZBXO010000069.1:13303-17721 GCA_964495645.1 uncultured Phenylobacterium sp.
GGGATCAACAGCACTCTTCCCACCGCCGCGCGGCTCTCGATGTAGGCGTGCGCCGCAGCGGCCTCGGACAGCGGGAACTCGCGGTCGATGACCACCTTCAGCTCGCCCCTGGCGACGTCGGCGATCAGGTCGCGGATGATCTTCTGGACCCGCGGCGTGCCGATCTCGGCGCCGAGGAAGACGCCACTGAGCGTGCGGTTGCCGCCCATCATCGAGCCGACATCCACCTTCATCGGTTCGCGCCCAGCCTGGCCGACCATCGAGACCCGGCCGCGGTAGGCCAGGCTGAGGATCGAACCCTGCAAGGTCGGCCCGCCGACCGAGTCGACGATGACATTGGCGCCCTTCTTGTCGGTCAGGCGCATCACCTCGGAGACCACATCGTGGGTCTTGTAGTTGATGCCGTGGGTCAGGCCGTAGGTCTTGAGCTTCTCCAGCCGCTCGTCGGAGGAGGCGGTGGCCAGCACCATCGAGGCGCCGGCCCGCGCCGCCAGCTGGATCGCCGCCACGCCGACGCCGCTCGCGCCGGCCTGCACCAGCACCACGTCGCCCGCCTGCATGCGGCCGAACTCGAAGAGGCAGTCGTGCGCCGTGCCGAAGGTCACCGGGATGACCGCGGCCTCCTTGGTCGACAGGCTGTCGGGGATCTTCCACGCGGTCCGCGCCGAGACCGCGCGCAGCTCCGCATGGCTGCCATAGGCGCCGGTGGTGCAGACCCGATCGCCGACCTTGAGCTCCTGGACCTCCGCGCCCACTTCGACGACCGTGCCGGCGGCCTGGTAGCCGACCACGTGCGGGTTGGTGACGAGGGCCCCGCGGAAGCGGTTGAGGGTGTCGCCGCCTTCGATCGCGACCGCCTCGACGCGGATGACCACGCCCTTCGGGTGGCACTCGGGATCGGGCACGTCCTCGTATTTCAGAACCTCGGGCGGGCCGTTCTCATAGTAGACCGCGGCCTTCATGGCGCCCTCCCGAACATCCGTTTGACTTCCCCCATTCCACGGCCAACCTGACCGCGCAAGTGAAGGAGCGTGCGATGTCGAGGGCGTTGGTGCTGGGCGGCGGCGGCCCCGTCGGGATTGCCTGGGAGAGCGGCCTGCTGGCCGGGTTCGCCAAGGCCGGCGTCGATCTGGGCCGGGCCGACTTCATCATGGGCACCTCGGCAGGCTCCTTCGTCGGCGCGCGGCTGGCGCTGGGGGCGAAGGCGGCGGACCTCGCCGAGCCGATCCTCGCCGACGCGACGCGGCCCGCGCGGCCGACCAACGGCGGCGGACGGCCGCCGGCGGACCTCACCGAACTCATGCGCCTGATGGGCGAGGCGCAGGGCGGGCTCGGCAACCCGGCCGAGGCGCGGCGCAACATCGGCGCCTATGCGCTGGCCGCCGAGACCATGAGCGAGCAGGCGTTCATCGACAGCTTCGGCCGCTCGTTCGCCAGCCTGCCGGACGACGCCTGGCCAGAGCGCGGCTACGCCTGCACAGCCGTGGACGCCGAGACCGGCGCCTTCCAGCTGTGGACCAAGGACGCCGGCGTCGGGGTGACCCGCGCGGTCGCCTCCAGCTGCAGCGTGCCGGGGATCTATCCGCCGATCACCATCGACGGGCGCCGCTGGATCGACGGCGGCATGCGCTCGGGGACCAATGCGGACATGGCCGCCGGCCACGACCTGGTGGTGATCGTGGCGGTGCGCCTGGGCGCGCCGGCCGGGGGCGCCGCCGCGCGCATAGCCGCGCGGCTCGACGAAGAGGTCGAAACGCTGAAGAACGCCGGCTCCACCGTCGTTGTGGTCGCGCCGGACGAGGCCAGCCAGGCTGCGATGGGCGTGAACCTGATGGACTTCGGGAAGCGCGCCGACGCCGCCCGCGCCGGCCTGGCCCAGGGCTCGAGCGAGGCGGCCGAGCTCGCCGCCGTCTGGGGCTAGGCGTTCGCCTTCACGTAGTTGCGCACGCCGGTGACGATGCGGTCCTGGGTCGCTTCGTCCAGGTAGGGATGCATCGGCAGGCTGATCACCCGGTCCGCCGCCGCCTCCGTCACCGGCAGGCCGTTCGGCTGCGGATAGTGGGCGTAGGGCGCCTGCTTGTGGATCGGCACGGGGTAGTAGACCGCCGTCGGAATGCCCTCCGCCTTCAGGTGCGGGATCAGGCCGTCGCGGCCCGCAAGCTCGATCGTGTACTGCGCCCAGACCGAAACGCCGCCTTCGATGACGGTGGGCGTGCGCACCACGTCGCCCAGCTCGGACGTGTAGCGGGCCGCGATGCGGTTCCGCGCCTCGATCTCGTCGGCGAAGATGCCGAGCTTCTGGATCAGCACCGCGGCCTGGATGGTGTCCATCCGCGCGTTCAGGCCGACGCGCATATTCAGGTACTTCGGATCGTGGTCGAAGGTCCGGCCCGCGACGTCCGAGGCCACCGCCTGGCCGTGGACCCGCAGGCTCACCAGCCTTTCGTGGAACGCCGGGTCCTTGGAGAGCACCGCTCCGCCGTCGCCGTAGCAGCCCAGCGGCTTGGCCGGGAAGAACGACGTCGTGGCCACGTCCGCCCAGTCCAACGGGTGCTTGCCATGCAGCGTGCAGCCGAAGCCTTGCGCAGAGTCCGCGATGAGCTTCAGGCCGTGGCGGCGGGTGACCTCGGCGATCGCCGGATAGTCCGCCGGCTGGCCGAACAGGTCGACCGCAATAACGGCGCGCGGTGTGAGCTCGCCCTCGGCTTTCACCGCCGCAATGGCGGCTTCGAGCCTGCCCGCGTCGAGGCCGTAGGTGTCGGGCCGCACGTCCACGAACACCGGCGAGGCGCCGACCAGCGGCACGACCTCGGCCGTCGCCGCGAAGGTGAAGGAGGGGCAGAAGACCGCGTCGCCCGGCCCGATGCCCCAGGCCATCAGCGGCAGGATCAGGGCGTCTGTGCCGGAGGCGCAGGAGAGTGCGTGCGGGGCCTCGCCGAACGCGGCCAGCTGGCGCTCAAACTCGCCGATCTCCGGGCCCATGATGTAGGCGCCGGAGCGGACGACTTTCAGGATCGCCTCTTCCAGGGGAGCGCCGAGGCGCGCCCGTTGGGCGGCCAGGTCGATGAACGGGATCATGGGCGCCCCATGCCACGGGCCGCGCGCGGGCCCAAAACACGCGTTGTGTCAGCCTGTTGCTACGTCGGCGGCAGCGTCGCCTGCTTGAAGATGATGCAGCTCGTCGCCGTCATCGCGATGAGGATGACGCTGACGCTGGGGGTCGTCGGGTCCTCGAACACGGGCGAACCCGCGAGCTCCCCATAGAACTTCCAGTCCTTGAACAGGTCCTTGGCCAGCCGCTCGCAGGAGACGTCGGGCGCCGCCATCACCTGGGTGAAGGCCATGTCGCACTTGCCGGAGGCGGACTTCACGCCGGTGAAGGAGGTGACGCTGGTGGCCCCGGGGAGTTGCTCGGCGGTGACCACATTGACGGCCTCGTCGTTCGGCCGCTCCTTCGACCAGGCGCCCAGGTGGGCGTAGGCGGCGTCATCCTCGTGGACGATGCGGACCATGGCGTCGAGCTGCGGCGCACAGTCCTTGAAGCCGGCGTCGCGCAACGGTTTCACCGCGCGGGTCGGGCCTGTGGCCGGCTGGGCGTGCTGGGCGGCCGCTGGCAGCGGCAGGGCGAGGGCGGCGAGGAGGGCGAGGACGCGTTGCATGCGCCGACCTTACCCAGCTTCGCGCCATGGCGCAGCCGCCGGACTCGCGCTACGTGTACAGAATCTTTGACATCAATGGCGAAGCGCATGCCCTTTCGCGAGAAGACCGCCTGGATCTCCCTGGTCACCATGCTGGCCGTGTTCGGCTGGTTCTACGGCTCGGTGGCGGCCGGGCGGATGGAAGGCGTCGCCATCCTGCACTTCCTGATCCTCAGCGTGCTCGCGGTGATCGTCCTGCAGGTGGTGGCCAACCTCGTCCTCGCCGGCCTCGCCCGCGAAGACGCGCGGTCGCCCAAGGACGAGCGCGAGCGGCTGATCGAACTGAAGGCCATCCGCATCGCCTTCTACGTGACGATCACCGCCATCCTCGCGACCATCTTCATCCTCATTCACACGCCGCTCTATGGCCGTCACGTCGCGGCGCCGGAGATGGCGCTGTGGGTCACCGGCGGCGTCATCCTCGGCGACGTGATCAAATCGGCCGCCCAGATCGTTTACTTCCGGCGGGACGCCTAGAGCATGGCCGGCCTGCCCATCGCCAACAACATCCGCCGCCTGCGCTTCGACGCCGGCGAGATGACCCAGGAGGAACTGGCGCGCCGCATCGGCATGACGCGCCAGACCGTCGCCGCCATCGAGAGCCGCAAGTACGGCCCCTCCCTGGAAGCCGCCTTCCGCATCGCCCGCGTGTTCGGACAGCCACTGGAGGCGGTGTTCCAGTGGGTGGATGACTAGAGCCCCTCTCCCTCTCCGGCTTCG
>CAZBXO010000070.1:0-11423 GCA_964495645.1 uncultured Phenylobacterium sp.
CCTCGCGGGTCTCGACCGCGAATTCCAGGTTCGGCCCCTCGACGATGGCGTCCACTGGGCAGGCCTCCTGGCAGAGGCCGCAGTAGATGCACTTCACCATGTCGATGTCGTAGCGCGTCGTCCGCCGGCTGCCGTCCTCACGCGGCTCGGCCTCGATCGTGATCGCCTGCGCCGGACAGATCGCCTCGCACAGCTTGCAGGCGATGCAACGCTCCTCGCCGTTCGGATAGCGGCGCAGCGCATGCTCGCCGCGGAAGCGAGGACTCTGCGGGTTCCGCTCGTGGGGGTACTGCACGGTCTTCTTGGGCGCGAACATGTACTTCATGCCGAGGCCGAGGGCGCCGGCGAAGTCGAGCAAGGCGGCGCCTTTCAGCGCCTGGGCGACACGGTTCAGCATCTACTTCTTCTCGTCCTGGCAGCTGTAGTCTTCCAGGTACTGGGCGTCGCCGTTGCGCTTCAGCTTGAAGACCTTGCCCTTGGCCTCGCAGGCCTTGGCGGCGGCGCGGATGGCGTCGTAGGTCGCGACCCCGCCGTCCCGCTGGCTGAGCTCGCTGACGCAGGCCGCCAGGCCCAGCGCAATGAGAGGGATCAACAATCGCGTCATGAGTTCGGCCCCAGCACGAGCCAGCCGGCCACCAGGAACACCGCCGCCAGCGACGTCGGCAGGAACACCTTCCAACCCAGGCGCATGAGCTGGTCGTATCGGTAGCGCGGCACGACCGAGCGGACCATGGCGTTGCCGAAGAACACGAAAAGCGTCTTGGCCGCGTACCAGAAGAAGCCATGAAGGCTGGCCACCCAGGGCCACGGCGCCTTGTCCAGGTACCAGTCCGCCGGCCAGGGCGCGTTCCAGCCGCCCAGGAAGAGCACGGCCATGAACCCGCTCATCAGCAGGATGGCCGACATCTCCGAGAGGTAGAACAGCATGTAGGGCGTCGAGCCGTATTCGACGGCGTAGCCGGCCACGAGCTCGGACTCCGCCTCCGGGAGGTCGAACGGCGGACGGTTGGTCTCCGCCAGCGACGAAATGAAGAAGATCATCGCCATCGGAATCATCACGAGGGCGATCGGCAGGTTCTTCAGGCCACCCCCCAGGACGTACCAGTTCCAGAACCAGCCCGACTGCTTCTCGCTGATGACGTTCAGGTTCATCGAGCCCGCCAGCAGGATCACCGTGATGATCACGAAGCCGATCGAGACCTCGTAACTGACCATCTGCGCGGCCGACCTCAGCGAGCCCAGGAACGGGTACTTCGAGTTCGAAGCCCAGCCGCCCATGATGATCCCGTAGACCCCGAGCGAGCTGATCGCGAACAGGTAGAGGATGCCCACGTTGATGTCGGAGACAGCCCATCCCGGGGCGACCGGCATCACCGCCCAGGCGCCCAGCGCCAGCGTCACGCTGATCAGCGGCGCCAGCAGGAACACCGCCTTGTCGGCCCCGGCCGGGATCACCAGCTCCTTGATCAGGAACTTCCCCAGGTCGGCGAACGACTGCAGCAGCCCGAACGGGCCCACCACGTTGGGGCCTTTGCGGGCCTGGACGCCCGCGAAGATCTTGCGGTCGCCGTAGATGATGAAGGCCACGGTCAGCAGCAGGCAGACCGTGATCAGCAGGATCTGGCCGATCGTCCAGAGGAACCAGCCGAGCGGCGTGCCGTAGTCGAACATGGCCCTACTCCGCCGCCATCTTGGCTGGACCCGCCACCAGGGCGGCGCATTCGGCCATGGTGACGCTGGCGCGCGCGATCGGGTTGGTCAGGTGGAAGGCCCGCACCGCGCTCGCGAACGGCGCGTCGGACATCGCGCCCTTGGCGCCCAGCGTCCCGAGCTCCAGCGCCAGCGGCGTCTCCGGCAGGTAGTCGATCCGCCCGAAGGTGGGGTGGTCAGCGAACAGCTTGGCCCGCAGTTGGTCCAGCGAGTCGTACGGCAACGTCCGGCCCATCCGCTCCGACAGCGCCCGCAGGATCGACCAGTCCTCCCGCGCATCGCCCTTCGGGAAGACGGCCCGCAAGCCCAGCTGCACGCGGCCCTCGGTGTTGACGTAGATGCCGTTCTTCTCGGTATAGGCCGCGCCCGGCAGGATCACGTCGGCCCGGTGCGCCCCGGCGTCGCCGTGGGTGCCCAGGTAGATCGTGAAGGCGCCCGACTGCGAGAGGTCGATCTCGTCGGCGCCCAGCAGGAAGAGCACGTCAGCGCCGCCGCTGGCCGCCATCTCGCGGGCGGACTTGCCGCCCGCGGTCGGGACGAAGCCCATGTCGAGGCCGCCCACGCGGCTCGCGGCCGTGTGTAGCACGTTCCAGCGCATCCCGTAGGCCTTGGCCACGCCCGCCGCCGCCGCCAGAACCGCCGCGCCGTCCGCCCGGCTGAGCGCCCCGGTCCCCACGATGATCGCCTTCGACGCGGAGTCGTTCAGCGACTTCACGAACGCCGACTTCGACTTGGAGAAGCCCGTCAGCGCCGCCGCGCCCGTCCCCAGCGACTCGTACGGATAAGTCAGGTCGCCCGCCTCGCCGATCACGCCGACGGTCAGCGCGCCCGCCACCCAGCGCTTGCGAAGCCGCGCGTTCAGCACCGGCGCCTCGAGCCGCGGGTTGCTGCCGACGATCAGGATATGGTCAGCGTCTTCAATCCCTTGCAGCGTCGAATTGAAGAGCCAGCTCTCCCGCGCGCCGCCGCCCAGAACCATGCCGTCCTGCCGACAGTCGAGGCTCGCCACGCCCATACCGCCGAACAGGTCGAGCGCCGCCTTCATCGACTCGGCGTCCTGCAGGTCGCCCGCGATCACCCCAATGCGTTCCGGCGACGCCGCCAGCAGCTTGCCGGCCACCAGGTCCAGCGCTTCGCTCCAGCTGGCCGGACGCAGCTTGCCGCCCTCGCGGATGTACGGCCGGTCCAGCCGCTGGCGTGCGAGGCCGTCGATCGCGTAGCGGGTCTTGTCCGAGATCCACTCCTCGTTGATCTCGTCGTTCATCCGCGGCAGCACGCGCAGCACCGCCGGCCCGCGGCTGTCGACCCGGATCGACGAGCCCAACGCGTCCATCACGTCGACGCTCTCGGTCTTCTTCAGCTCCCAGGGGCGGTAGTTGAACGCCCACGGCTTGTGGGTCAGCGCGCCCACGGGGCAGAGGTCGATGACGTTGGCCGACAGCTCCGAGACCACGGCGCGGTCCAGATAGGTGGTGATCTCGGCGTCCTCGCCGCGGCCGATCATCCCGATCTCCGGCACGCCCGCCACTTCCGTGATGAAGCGCACGCAACGGGTGCATTGGATGCAGCGGGTCATCACCGTCTTGATCAGCGGACCCATGAACTTTTCTTCGACGGCCCGCTTGTTTTCCGCATAGCGGCTGTCGTCGCGGCCATAGCCCATGGCCTGGTCCTGCAGGTCGCACTCCCCGCCCTGATCGCAGATCGGGCAGTCCAGCGGATGGTTGATGAGCAGGAACTCCATCACCCCGTGGCGCGCCTTCTTCACCATCGGCGTGTCGGTGAAGATCTCCATGTTCTCGGCGGCCGGCAGGGCGCAGCTGGCCTGCGGCTTCGGCGGGCCGGGCTTCACCTCCACCAGGCACATGCGGCAGTTGCCGGCGATCGACAGCCGCTCGTGGTAGCAGAACCGCGGGATCTCCTTGCCGGCCAGCTCCGCCACCTGCAGGACGTTCATCCCCGGCTCGAACTCGACCTCGACCCCGTCGACCTTACAGACCGGCATCGCGCACTACTCCGCCGCCACGGCGGCGCCGGCGTAGACGCCCTTGCCCGCTCGGTAGTTGGTGATCCGCGCCTCCACCTCGTGGCGGAAATGCCGGAACAGGCCCTGGATCGGCCAGGCCGCCGCATCGCCCAGGCCGCAGATGGTGTGACCCTCCACCTGGCTGGCGACGTCGAGCAGGAGGTCGATCTCGCTCATCTCGGCTTCGCCGGTGGCCATGCGCTCCATGACCCGCCACATCCAGCCGGTGCCCTCGCGGCACGGCGTGCACTGGCCGCAGCTCTCGTGCTTGTAGAAGTAGGCCGCCCGCGCGATCGCCTTCACAAGGTCGGCGTCCTTGTCGAACACGATCATGGTGCCGGTGCCGAGGCCCGAGCCGCGCGCGGCGAGGTCCTCGTAGGTCATCACCGCGACCTCGGCCTCCTCGGCCGGGATCATCCGCACCGAGATGCCGCCGGGGATCACGGCCTTCAGGTTGCCCCAGCCGCCGCGCACGCCGGCCATGTGCTCTTCGATGAGCTGCTTGATCGGAATGCCCACCGCATCCTCGACGACGCACGGCTTGTTGAGGTCGCCGGAGCCGGCGAACAGCTTCGTCCCCGTCGACTTCTCGGTGCCGAACTGGGCGAACCAGTCGGCGCCGCGGCGCAGGATGGTGCCCACGACCGCGATGGTCTCGACGTTGTTCACCGTCGTCGGGCAGCCGTAGATGCCGGCGCCGGCCGGGAACGGCGGTTTCAGCCTAGGCTGGCCCTTCTTGCCCTCGAAGCTCTCCATCAGGGCGGTCTCGTCGCCGCAGATGTAGGCCCCGCCGCCGTGCTGGAGGCGCACGTCGCAGTCCCAGCCGTGGACGTTCCCCTTGCCGATCAGCTTGGCCGCATACGCCTGGTCGATCGCAGCCTGCAAGCGTCCGCGCTCGAACACGTACTCGCCGCGGATGTAGATGTAGGCCGTGTGCGCCCGCATCGCTTTGCAGGCGATCAGGCAGCCCTCGATCAGCAGGTGCGGGTCATGCCGCAGGATGTCACGGTCCTTGCACGCGCCCGGCTCGGACTCGTCGGCGTTGACCAAGAGGTAGTGCGGCCGCTCGCTCTCCTGCTTGGGCATGAAGGTCCACTTCAGGCCGGTGGCGAAACCCGCCCCGCCGCGGCCGCGCAGGCCGGAGGCCTTGATCTGGTCGCAGATCCACTCCGGCGTCTGGCGCACGATGTCCTTCGTGCCGTTCCACGCGCCGCGCGCCTTCGCCCCCTCCAGGCCCCAGTCATGCAGGCCGTAGAGGTTGAGGAAGATGCGGTCCTTGTCGGCGAGCAGGCCGGCCACGTCAGGCGTCTCCCTTGCCGCGGCGTAGGCCCGCGATGAACCAAACCTGCGTCCCGAAGCCCACGGCGAGCGCGGCCACGAACAGCGGTAGGCCCCAGTTCAGCCCCTTCAGCAGGTAGAGCGCCATGAACGCGATGGCGCCCAGCGCCGCCACGGAGTTCACGGCGATCATCACGTTGCGGCGCCGCTTCATTTCGGCAGGATCGAGGGTCATGCCGGCGCCTTCGCGGGCAGGTTGGGAATGGTGATCTTCTTGCCCAGCGAACCGTCGTAGAGCTTCGGATCGGTCAGCGTCGTCGGCCCGCCCTCGGGCGCCGAACCTTGCCGGCCGATCTCCGAGCCCGGCTTCGGCGTCTTGCCGGCCGCGAAGGCGTCGATCAGTTTCTCCAGCCCCGCCGGCGTCAGGTCCTCGTAGTACTGGTCGTTGATGGCGGCCATCGGCGCGTTGGCGCAGGCGCCCATGCACTCGACTTCCTGCCAGGTGAACTTGCCGTCGGCGGACGTGTGGTCCTTCGGCCCGATCTTGCGTTTGCAGACGACCATCAGGGCCTCGGCGCCGCGCACCTGGCAGGGAGTCGTCCCGCAGACCTGGATGAGCGTCGTTCCGACCGGCGCCAGGTTGAACATCGTGTAGAAGGTCGCGCACTCCAGCACCCGGATCACCGGCATGCCCAGCAGCTCGGCCACGGCGCGGATCGCGGGCTCCGAGACCCACCCCTCCTGCTTCTGCACCAGCCACAGGATCGGCACGACCGCCGACTGCTGCCGGCCAGGCGGAAAGTTCTCCATCCAGGCCTTGGCCGCTTTCATCGTGGCCGCCGAAAAGGCGAACGAGTCCGGCTGGTTCGGGGACAACCTTCGCACGCTCAACGGTCGATCTCCCCGAACACGATGTCGAGCGAGCCGAGGATCGCCGAGACGTCAGCCAACATGTGGCCGCGGTTCATCCAATCCATGGCCTGCAGGTGCGGGTAGCCCGGCGCGCGGATCTTCAGGCGGTACGGCTTGTTGGTCCCGTCGCTCACCAGGTAGACGCCGAACTCGCCCTTCGGCGCCTCGACGCAGGCGTAGACCTCGCCCGGCGGGGTCCGGTAGCCCTCTGTGAACAGCTTGAAGTGGTGGATCAGCGCCTCCATCGAGCGCTTCATCTCGCCCCGCGACGGCGCGGTCATCTTGTTGTCGTCCGTGCGCACCGGACCCGGCGTCTTCAGGAGCCGCTCGGCCGCCTGCTTCATGATCCGCGTCGACTGCCGCATCTCCTCCATCCGGCAGAGGTAGCGGTCGTAGCAGTCGCCGTTGACGCCCAGCGGCACGTCGAACTCGAACTCGTCGTAGAGCGAATAGGGCTGCGACCGGCGCAGATCCCACGGGATGCCGGAACCGCGCACCATCACGCCGGTGAAGCCCCAGGCGATGGCCTCCTCGCGGGTCACCTTGCCGATGTCGACGTTGCGCTGCTTGAAGATGCGGTTGTCGGTGATCAGCCCCTCGAGGTCGTCACAGACCTTCGGGAAGTGGTCGCACCAGTCGCTGATGTCGCGCACCAGTGCTTCCGGCAGGTCCTGCCGCACGCCGCCGACGCGATAGTAGTTGGCGTGCATGCGCGCGCCCGAGGCCCGCTCATAGAACACCATCAGCTTCTCGCGCTCCTCGAAGCCCCACAGCGGGGGCGTGAGCGCGCCGACGTCCATCGCTTGCGTCGTGACGTTCAGCAGGTGGTTCAGGATGCGGCCGATCTCGTCATAGAGCACGCGGATCAGCAGGCCGCGGAGCGGGACCTCGGCGCCGAGCAGCTTCTCGATGGCCAGGCAGTATGCGTGCTCCTGGTTCATCGGCGCCACGTAGTCGAGGCGGTCCATGTACGGGATCGTCTGTTGGTAGGGCCGCGCCTCCACCAGCTTCTCGGTGCCGCGGTGCAACAGGCCGATGTGCGGGTCGACCCGCTCCACGACCTCGCCGTCCAGCTCGAGCACCAGGCGCAGCACGCCGTGCGCCGCCGGGTGCTGCGGGCCGAAGTTGATGTTGAACTTGCGGACCTTGGTCTCGCCCTCCTGGATGGTGGAGGGGAAGTCCGTGGCCGTGGCGGGCGCGTTGGAGCCGGTCACTTGGCCCCTCCCTTCTCGTCGCCCGGCAGGATCGGCGCAAAGCCACGCTCGGCGCCCTCCCAAGGCGAGAGGAAGTCCCAGTTGCGCCACTCGACCGACTTCACCGGCTCGTAGACCACCCGGCGCACCTCCGGATCGTAGCGGACCTCGACGTAGCCGGTCATCGGGAAGTCCTTGCGCAGCGGATGGCCATGGAAGCCGTAGTCCGTCAGGATCCGCCGCAGGTCCGGGTGTCCGTCGAAGAAGATGCCGTACATGTCGAACGCCTCGCGCTCGAACCAGTCGGCGCAGGGATAGACGCTGGTGACGCTCGGAACGGCTGTGTCCTCGTCGGTCTGCACCTTGAACCGGGCCCGCCGGTTCCTGGTCATCGACAGGAGGTGGTAGACCACGTCGAAGCGCTTGGCCCGCTCGGGATAGTCCGCTCCGCAAAGGTCGATCAGCTGGTGGAATCCCTGCACGTCGCGCAGGTGGATCAGCGCCTCGACGGCGGTGTCGGCCGGACCGACGAGCGTCAGCTCGCCGAACGCCACCTCGAAGCCGGTGATGATCCCCTTGGCGTCCTTGCAGATCGCCTTGCCGAGCTTGGAAAGCTCCGCGTCCTTCGCCGGCCAGGTCATCGCACGATGGTCCCGGTGCGGCGGATCTTCTTCTGCAGCTGCAGCACGCCGTAGACCAGCGCCTCGGCCGTCGGCGGGCAGCCGGGCACGTAGACATCCACCGGCACGATCCGGTCGCAGCCTCGCACCGTCGAATAGCTGAAGTAGTAGTAGCCGCCGCCGTTGGCGCACGAGCCCATGGAGATCACGTACCGCGGCTCCGGCATCTGGTCGTAGACCTTGCGCAGGGCGGGAGCCATCTTGTTCACCAGCGTGCCGGCGACGATCATCACGTCCGACTGGCGCGGGCTGGCGCGCGGGGCGAAGCCGTAGCGCTCCAGATCGTAGCGTGGCATCGAAGCCTGCATCATCTCGACCGCGCAGCAGGCCAGGCCGAAGGTCATCCACATGAGGGACCCGGTGCGCGCCCAGGTGATCAGGTCGTCGACCCCGGCGGTCACGAAGCCCTTGTCGGCCAGCCGCTGAGAGACCCCGTCGAAGAACGGGTCATGCAGCTTCGGATCGTAGCCTTCCACGGTCGAACGGCCGGCCTCGCCGGCGGGAACGATCACTCCCATTCCAGCGCGCCCTTCTTCCACTCGTAGACGAAGCCGACGGTCAGCACGCCGAGGAACAGCATCATCGACCAGAAGGCCACCTGAGCCACGTCGTGCGGCAGCTTCATCAGCGCCACGGCCCACGGGAAGAGGAAGGCGACCTCCAGGTCGAAGATGATGAACAGGATCGAGACCAGGTAGAAGCGGACGTCGAACTTCATCCGCGCGTCGTCGAAGGCGTTGAAGCCGCACTCGTAGGAGGACAGCTTCTCCGGATCGGGCGCCTTGGGCGCAAGCACGCCTGCGAAGACGATGAAGATCACGCCCAGCGCCGCCGCGATCCCCAGGAAGATCACGATCGGCAGGTACTCGAGAAGGAAGGCGTCCATTGGGCCTCGGCCGGAGAGTCGGGCGCCCTTCTAGACCGATCCCTCAGGGGTTTCAAACGGGGCTTGTGCGCTGCGAAAAGAACACCGTAACCCCACCGTCGAACGGGTGCGGCTACTCTTCCGTTGACTTGATTCCGGGTGGCCTCTATCTCGACCGCCTTCGCCGGCCCGAAGGCCGTTTGCGGGTGTAGCTCAGTTGGTTAGAGCGCCGGCCTGTCACGCCGGAGGTCGCGGGTTCGAGTCCCGTCACTCGCGCCATTCTCGGGCGCCTCTCCCCATCCGCCTTGCCGCTTGCCCTGGCTTCCGCCATGCCTGCGGCCTGGGGAGATTCGAGGTCGGATGAAGGCGGTCACTGCGGTGCGGGTGCTGGCGCTGGTCGCCGTGGCGCTGGCGTTGATGTGCGCCACCCTGGCCGTCGCCTGGCGGCGCGAGCGCGACAAGGCCGAATGCTGGCGCGCCGCGGCCGAATACAAGCTCGAGACCGACTTCAAATGCGACAATGGCGGCTAGAATCCGCGGTCCTTTTCGCGGCGGCCGCGCGAGCGGGTGTCGCCCTGGGCCACCTGGCGCAGGCGGGCGATGAAGATCGGCGCCGCGGCCAGCGCCACGCCCAAGACGTCGGCGGCGACCGTCGTCGGCGACATCATCTGCCCCGACGCCAGTGGCGCGAGCTCGGCCGCCAGGACCACCCACATGGCCGCCAGCGGGACGTCGCCGCGCCGCACGTAGGGCAGCAGTACATAGGCCGTCGAGACGCCGACGTAGAACAGCAACGTGCGGCTCATGAAGTCCGGCGCCAGCCCCATCAGGCACGCCGCCAGAACCGCACCCGCGATCGCCGCGCCCAGCACGGCGTTCGACGGCCGTCGCGCGAAAGTCCCCTGCAGGCTCATGCGTATCGGATCCGCCCCCACTCGGATGAACCCTTACCCCCGCCCCGCTCACTTTAAGCTTAACCGGCAGGGTTAGCGGGGTCTGAACTCAGCGCTCCTCGTAGAGCCGCCGCAGCACCGCCGGCGCGAGGCCGGGCAGGTCCTCGGCGATCAGACCGGGGCCGTGACGTTCGCCGGCCGCGGCATGGATCCAGGCGGCGGCGCAGGCCGCCTCGAAGCTCTCCATGCCCTGGGCGATCAGTCCGCCGATGAAGCCGGCCAGCACGTCGCCCGAGCCGGCGGTCGCCAACCACGGCGTGCCATTGACGTTGACCGCCGCACGGCCGTCCGGCGCGGCGACTACCGTGTCGAAGCCCTTGAGCAGCACCACCGCGTCCGCCTTCTCGGCCGCGCGGCGCGCCGCGGTGATCCGTTCCGGCGCGTCCTTCAACATTCCCGGGAACAGCCGCTCGAATTCGCCGGGGTGCGGCGTCAGCACGTCGTCACGGTCCAGCACCGAGAACAACTCCTCCGGATCGTCTCGGAAGACCGTGATGGCGTCGGCGTCCAGCACCAGGGCCGCACCGGTCCGCGCCAGCGCCAGCACGTTCAGCAGCGTCGTCTCGGTGACCCCCGCCGCCGGCCCGATCACCGCAGCGTCCACCGCCGCCGCCGCCTGCTCGAGCTCGAGGTCCGTCTCGAACGGCTTCAGCATCACGGCCTCGAGATGGGCCGCGTTGGACGCGAGCGCCTCGGTCGGCGAGAGTACGGTCACCAGCCCGGCGCCGATGCGCAGACCCGCCCGTGCAGCCAGCCGCGCCGCCCCGGTGTTCCAGGCCTCGCCGCTGACCACGATCAGTCGCCCGCGTTCGTGCTTGTGGGAGGCCGCCGTCGGCCACGGAAAGCGCGGCAGCCACAGTTCGGGCCCGTTCTCCACTGTCCGTGACGGAGTCTCGCCGAGCCCGATGTCGGCGACCACCACCTCGCCGCAAAGCCCGCGGCCCGGCTCCAGCACGTGCGCCGGCTTCTTCGCATGGAAGGTCACCGTGAGTCCGGCGCAGACCGCCGGCCCCAGCGGCTGGCCGGTGTCGCCCGCCACGCCGCTCGGCATGTCGATCGCCACCACCTGGTCGGCGCGCCCGGTCAGCCCCTGCGCCGCCGCCGCCGCAGCCCCATCCAACGGCCGCGCCAGCCCGGCGCCGAACATGGCGTCCACCACCAGTCCCGGTTCGACCCCCCCGGTCAGCGGCTCGGTCTCCCCGTCCCAGCGGCCGGCGGCCGCCTTCGCATCGTCGCTCCCGGCCTTGCCCAGCGTCCGCACCGCGACCGGCCAGCCGCGGTTTTTCAGCACGCGCGCGACCACATAGCCGTCGCCGCCGTTGTTCCCCGGACCGCAGAGCACCCACGTCGGCTGCGGATCGAACCGGGCGCAGATCTCGTCGGCGACCGCCGTACCTGCACGCTCCATCAACTCGACGCCCGGCGTCCCGGCCGCGATCGCCGCGGCGTCGGCGGCGCTCATCTCGGCCACCGTGAGGATTGGCCGCGCCGGCATGGCTACAGCACTCCCGTCTGGGCCTCGGCCCCGCGGCTCACCAGCGTCACCACTCGTCCGTCGGTTTCCAGCACGGTGATCGACGTGTGGTCCGGCCGGAAGCCCACGACGCGGTCGTCGCCGGCGAGCCTGGACACCGCCGCGTTGATCGCCACGAAGTGTGAGAACACCGCCGTGCCGCCGCGCGCGGCCAGAGCCGCCAGGATGTCGCTGCGCCAGGCGTCGTAGTCGATGTCGCCCTCGATCTGCGCCCACGTTCCCTCGAACGACTTGCGCAGCCACGGCCCACGTTCGTCCGGCGCCAGGCCCGA
>CAZBXO010000070.1:11523-17674 GCA_964495645.1 uncultured Phenylobacterium sp.
ACCGTCCCCGGCCGACCCACCTGCTCGCGGCTCTCGAAGTCGGCCAGGAAGCCCGGGTCCGACGGCGTGTTGGCCGCGAACCTCCGCCCGTTGGCGTCGCGGCCAACCACCACGCCCACGAACGGTCCTTCGCGCTTGTGCGCCACCGTATAGGTCTCGACCGTCGCGGACCCGCTCGGCTGCTCGACGATCTCCGGATGCGGCAGGGCGTCGATCTCGGCCTGCAGCACCGCCGGGTCCTCGCGCTCGAAGGGCTGTTCCGGCGCCGTCGTCGAGTAGATCCCCGTCGACTGCTTGGTCAGGTACCAGCCGTTGCCGGTGACCAGCCCCCATCCGCCGGGCTTGCCGCGCAGCTTGTCGGCCATGACCGCCACCGAGTGCATGACATAGTTGTTGCCCGGCCCGCCCGCGTACGGCAGCCCACCGGTCACGGTGAGGCCCCGCGGATCGTCCAGCGACAGCCCCAGTTCCTCCGCGCCGATCTCCACCGCCACGGGGAAGCAGGAGTAGAGGTCGATGAAGTCGATCCGGTCCAGATCGACGCCGGCCATGGCCAGCGCTTTCTGCCCGGTGCGCCGCATCGCCGGGCTCGAGTGGAAGTTCTGCCGGTCCAGCGGGTGCCACAGGTCCGCCGCGTCTGCGCAGCCATGCAGGTAGACCCACTTGCCCTCCGGCACGCCCAGTTCGCGCGCCTTCCTCACCGAGCACATGATCACGCCCGCCGACTGATCCACCTCCATGATCGCGTTGACCAGCTTCGGATACGGAAACCCGATCATCCGGTTCTTGTCGGACACCGCCACCAGTTCTTCTGCCGACCGCTTCACGGGGAACCACGCCTCGGGGTTCCCAGCCGCCACCTCCGTGAAGCGCGTGAACAGCCGCCCTATCCTCGCCTGGTGGTCGGTGATCGAGCGCCCATCGCGCGCCCGCAGGGCGTTCTCGAACAGCGGATAGATGTTGATCGGCCGGTCCAGTCCGTGCCGTTGCTCATAGTCGGTGACGCCCCGCCGCGGATCGCCGATCCGCTCCGGCGCCTCCAGGTCCTCATCCTCCTCGGCCGTCCAGTCGTCGAAGCTGAGCTGCTTGGTCAGCCGCTTCATCGCCGAGCCCAGGAACTCCGCGCCCACGGTCAGCGCCAGCTCGGTCTCGCCGCGAGCGATCCGCTCGGCCAACGCGTTGATCAGGTACTGAGGCGTGTTGCCGCCCATGTTGGAATAGACGCTCCAGCGCGGGCTTGCGCCGATACGTTTTGCGAGGGACGCGGGCGGATTGACCGAGTGCGGGATCGCCCCGCGCCGCGATCCCTGGGCGTCGATGGTGAAGCCCACCACCGCCAGCGTATCGATCGCCGCCAGGCCGGCGGCGCCTATTCCGGCGTCCTTGGCGGCCCGTTCCGCCGCAATCTTCAGCAGGTTGGTCGGCGACGGCGAAACCGCCGGATCGCCCCGGTACGTGAATTGGCCCACTCCGATCAGAACCGGGGTCCGTTCGTCCATGCGCTGGCGCCTCCGACGCCTGTTGCCTGCGTTTTCAGGCCCGAACCCGCCGCTTCCGCCGCGATTCCGCGCCTGCACGCGTCTTGATCATTGGGCGCCTAGACAATAGGCGCCCGTTCCTTTCCGATGCCGCCCATTCCCGGTTCGCGCGAACCCGGCTTGTGGCGGCTCCCGCCGCTGTGCTCCGTCGCGCCGACCGCCCGGGACCGCGTCACCGCTTAACCAATCGAGCCATGAAGAAGATCGAAGCCGTCATCAAGCCGTTCAAGCTCGACGAAGTGAAGGAGGCCCTGCAGGAGCTGGGCGTCCAGGGCATGACCGTCATCGAGGCCAAGGGCTACGGCCGCCAGAAGGGCCAGACCGAGCTCTACCGCGGCGCCGAGTACGTCGTGGACTTCCTGCCCAAGATCAAGATCGAGGTCGTCGTCGACGACGGCCAGGTCGACCGCGCCGTCGAGGCCATATCCGCCGCCGCCCGCACGGGGCGCATCGGCGACGGCAAGATCTTCATCTCCGACATCCTGGAAGTCGTCCGCATCCGAACGGGCGAAGCCGGGCCCGCCGCCATCTAGATCGAGACAAGAAGAGGGGAACTACCAATGGCCTCAGCCAAGGACATCCTGGACCTGATCAAGGAGAAGGACGTCAAATACGTCGACGTCCGCTTCTCCGACATGCGGGGCAAGCTGCAGCACGTCACCTTCGACCTGTCGCTCGTGGACGAGGACTTCCTGACCGACGGCACGATGTTCGACGGCTCGTCCATCGCGGGCTGGAAGGCGATCAACGAAAGCGACATGAAGCTGCGGCCGGACCTGAACACGGCCATCATCGACCCGTTCTACCAGCAGACCACGCTGGCCCTCTTCTGCGACGTGCTGAACCCCGACACCAACACGCCCTACAACCGCGACCCGCGCTCCATCGCCAAGGCGGCGCTGGCGCACGTGCAGGCCTCCGGGGTGGGCGACACCGTGTTCTTCGGCCCCGAGGCCGAGTTTTTCGTGTTCGACGACGTCCAGTGGAACACCGCCGCGCACGACACCCGCTACTCCTACGACTCCACCGAGCTGCCGGTGTCGTCGGGCAAGGCGTATCCCGAGGGCAACATGGGCCACCGCCCGGGGCCGAAGGGCGGATATTTCCCGGTCAATCCGGTCGACAGCGGCCAGGACCTGCGCGGCGAGATGCTGGCGGTGATGGGCGAGATCGGCCTCGAGCCCGAGAAGCACCACCACGAGGTGGCGCCGGCCCAGCACGAGCTCGGCCTGAAGTTCGCCGAGCTCATCACCATGGGCGACCGCCTGCAGCTCTATAAGTACGTAATCCACAACGTGGCCCACGCCTACGGCAAGACCGCCACCTTCATGGCCAAGCCCATGTACGGCGACAACGGCTCGGGCATGCACGTCCACCAGTCGATCTGGAAGGGCGGCAAGCCGATGTTCGCGGGCGACAAGTACGCCGGCCTCTCCGAGCTCTGCCTCTGGTATGTCGGCGGCATCATCAAGCACGCCAAGGCGATCAACGCCTTCTCCAACTCGACGACCAACTCCTATAAGCGTCTGGTCCCCGGCTACGAGGCGCCGGTGAAGCTGGCCTATTCGGCCCGCAACCGCTCGGCCTCGGTGCGCATCCCGCACGTCGAGAGCCCGAAGGCCAAGCGCATCGAGGTCCGCTTCCCAGACTCCATGGGCAACCCGTACCTGACCTTCACCGCCATGCTGATGGCCGGCCTGGACGGCATCGAGAACAAGATCGATCCCGGCCAGGCGATGGACAAGAACCTCTACGACCTGCCGCCGCGCGAGCAGAAGAAGGTGCCGGAAGTCTGCGGCTCGCTGCGCGAAGCGCTCGAGAACCTCGACAAGGACCGGGGCTTCCTCAAGAAGGGCGGCGTCATGGACGACGACTTCATCGACGCCTACATCGAGCTGAAGATGGAGGAGGTCATGCGCCTCCAGCTGCATCCTCACCCGGTGGAATTCGACATGTACTACAAGTGCTAGCCGCCGAAAGCTGAGGCGATGCGAAGGGCCGGGAGCGATCCCGGCCCTTTTCGTTTGGCCGGCCGCCACCACCTTCACCTTATGGTCTGGCTCTACGTCGCCCTTGCGCTCCTGGTGCTGGCCCCGCTGATGGCGTGGCTCGGCAGATCACGGGGCAAGAAGGTGAAGGGCGGCATCGGCCTCGCCCTCCTCCACTTCGGCGCCATCTTCGACCCACCGCGCCGCCACGACCTCGAGGTCCACAAGCGCGAAGAGCGCGAGAGCCCCACGCCGGGTGACCCTGAAGAGCCTTAGCCTCGCCCTGCACCAAAGTTGCGCAAAGCTTCCACGCTCGCAGACGTTGATCTTCCGAGCATTCCCGGTTAGATGTTCCGGCACAAAGGGGGAACATCATGCTCAGCACCGCACTCGCCCTGGTCGCCCTGTTCGCCGGCCCGTTCGCCAAGCCCACCCTGGTCGGCCCGCAGGTGTCCAAGAGCGACGCCAAGATCGAGGCGCAACGGCAGTTCGACTACACCCTGGAGTCCCGGTTGGCCGATCTGCGCCGTCTCGACACCGTGGCGGAGCGCCTGCTCGTGGCGAATGCAGACCTTTGTCCGGAGTCGGCTGCGCGCTTCGGGTTCCGCACCGCGACCCTCTCCGCCTTCAAGGGGCCCTATCGGGAAGCCCTCGTGCGCCGGTGGGGCGAAACCGACGCGGTGGTGGTCAGCGCCGTGACGCCGGGCTCGGCCGCCGCGGCGGCCGGCCTCCAGGCCGGCGATCAGGTCGTCGCGTTGGAGGGCCAGCCGGTCGCCGGCGGCAAGTCGGGCCATGAGAAGTGGCTGAAGGCCAGCCAGGCCCTCTACGAGAAGAACATGCCCACGCTGCGCCTGGGCGTCTGGCGCAACGGAGAGACGCGGGAGCTCACCCTCCAGGGGGTCAAGGGCTGCGCCTACAACGTCGTCCTGGACGACGAGTCGAGCGACCTGAACGCCTACGCCGACGGCAAGCGGCTGATCGTTACCCGACCGATGCTGCGGCTCGCGGCCAGCGACAACGAGCTGGCCCTGGTCCTCGCCCATGAGCTCGCCCACAACGCCCGGCGCCACATCGCCGCCAAGACGCGCAATGCGCGCGTCGGAATGCTCGGCGGCCTTGCCCTGGACCTCGCCGCGGCCGCGGCCGGCGGCAACACGCAAGGGGAGTTCATGAAACTGGGCGCCAACATCGGCGCCGGCATGTACTCCCCCGAGTTCGAGTCCGAAGCCGACTACGTGGGCATGTACTTCATGGCTCGCGCCGGCTTCACGACCGACAGCGCCGAGACCTTCTGGCGCAAGATGGCCGCCGAAGAGCCCCGCGCGATCCTGACCAAGAGCAGTCACCCGCCGACCACGCAGCGCTACCTGACCATCGCCGCGACCCGTGAGGAGATCGCCAGGAAGGTCGCGGCCTCCGCGCCATTGACGCCCGGCGCGCCCTGAAACAGCGGAGGCGATTGAGCTTTTCGGCCGACCGGCTCTAGAACGGGCGCAAGCCCCGTCATCCAGGTCGCATACCGTTGAAGCTCGCGCTCGCCTCCGCCCTCGCCCTCGTCCTAGCCGCTCCGGCCGCCGCCCAGGACCTCCCCCAGCCCTACCCGTACCCCGCGCCCGTGCCGGCCCCGCGCGACGTCGCCTATCCGGGGACGCTGAAGGTCGAGGTCGACGCCACCGATATCGAGCGGCGCATCTTCCGCGTCCGCGAGACCGTGCCGGTGGCCGCCGCCGGCTCGTTCACCCTGCTCCTCCCGCAGTGGCTGCCCGGCAACCACGCGCCGCGCGGCGCCATCGACAAGATCGGCGGCCTGGTGATCCGCGCGAACGGCGAGGTGCTTCCCTGGACCCGTCATCCGGTGGAGGTCTACGCCTTCCAGGTCACGGTCCCGGCCGGCGCGACCCAGCTCGACGTCGAATTCCAGTTCCTCTCGCCCACCGCCTCCGACCAGGGCCGGGTGGTGATGACGCCGGAGATGCTGAACGCCCAGTGGAACAACCTGGCGCTCTATCCGGCCGGCCACTATTCGCGCCAGATCAGGATCGAGGCCGCTATCCGCCTGCCGCCGGGCTGGAACTACGGTACGGCGCTGGAAACGGCCTCTCAGGCCGGTGGTCTCGTCCGCTTCAGGCCCGTCGACTTCGAGACCTTCGTCGACAGTCCCCTCTTCGCCGGCAAGCACTACCGAAAGGTCGACCTAGACACCGGGACCAAGCCTGTGCGCCTGCACATCGTCGCCGACGAACCGGAGTTGCTGGACGCCAAGCCCGACCAGATCGAGAAGCACCGCGAGCTGATCCGCCAGGCGGACAAGGCCTATGGCGCACGTCACTTCGACCACTACGACATGCTGCTCGCGCTCACCGACCGCATGGGCGGCATCGGCCTGGAGCACCACCGCAGTTCCGAGAACGCCAGCCGCACCAGCTACTTCACCGCCTGGAACAAGAACGCCCCCGCGCGCAATCTCTTGCCGCACGAGTACAGCCACTCCTGGTTCGGCAAGTTCCGCCGGCCCGCGGACCTCTGGACGCCCAATTTCAACGTCCCCATGCGCGGCAGCCTGCTCTGGGCCTACGAGGGCCTGGACCAGTACTGGGGCTACGTCCTCGGCTCCCGCTCGGGGCT
>CAZBXO010000071.1:0-3276 GCA_964495645.1 uncultured Phenylobacterium sp.
GGAAGACGATCCGGTCTTTCAGTAGGCGGGAGAAGATGTCGTAGGCGCGCTCGCCGCGGCTCGTCTGCTCGACGACCATCGGCACGAGGCCGAGCGCGGTGGTGACGGGGTCACGCATGGGGGAATCCTTCATCGGCGGCGGCCGGGACGTCGACGCACCGCGCTTGACCCTCGATATGTCGCGCCCCGGAGCTATGTGCAAGGCGGACGGCGGTCACAGCCAGGCCAGCGCCGGCGTTGCGCGCCTCCGAAGGACACCTTGCGCCGCCGGTTTGGCAACGGGCGGTGACAGGCCCGTGGCGGTCTGGTCGTATGGGCCGATGCGACATCCGATTTCCGCGGTCCTGCTGCTGGCGACCGCCCTCGCCTCGCCCGCCTTCGCCGCCCCGAAGCCGGTTCCCCGGGACGCCACCGTGTGGGCCGCGGCCGAGCGGGTCCGCGCCGACCAGTTGAAGCTCCTCGGCGATATCGTCGGGATCGATTCCGGCACCGCAGAGGTCGCCGGGGGCGACCGGATCCGCGACATCCTGGCCGAGCGGCTGCGCGGACTGGGCATGACCGTCGAGCGGGTCAAGGCGGAGGCGCCGAACCTGCCGGACAATCTCGTCGCCACCCTGACCGGAACCGGCAAGGGCCGGATCCTGATGATCGGCCACCTCGACACCGTCTTCGAGACCGGCACGGTCGCGCGCTGGCCGTTCCGGATCGAGGGAGACCGCGCCACCGGACCTGGCGTGGCCGACGAGAAGGGGGGCGTGGTCCAGGGCGTATATGCGATCCGGCTGCTCAAGGACCTCGGCTTCAAGGACTTCAAACAGATCGTCTTCCTGATCGAGAGCTCGGAGGAGCGTGGGTCGCCGGGCACGCGCGCACTGATCGACCGCCTTGTCCGGGACGCCGACGTGGAGTTGAACCTCGAGCCCGGCGACGCCCCGGACACGCTCACCGTCTGGCGCAAGGGCAGCCGCACCTTCCACATCGACGTGAAAGGCCGCGCCGCCCACGCCGGCGTCGCCCCGCAGGACGGCCGCAACGCCGCCCTCGAGCTGATCAACCAGCTGAAGACGCTGGATCAGTTCCCCAAGTCGGGCGACGGTCTCACAGCCAACCTGACGCTGATGAACGCCGGGACCCGCAACAACATAATCCCCGAGGACGCCTCCGCGGCCGTCAACGTCCGCGTCCGCCAGAAGACCGATTTCGACCGCGTCGAGGCCGCGCTGAAGGCAAGCGCCGATCGCGCTTCCGTCCCGGACACCAAGGTCACCGTCCGCTACGAGCCCTCGTTCCCGCCGCTGCCGAACAACCCCTCGACGGAGGCGCTCGCCGACCGCGCCGAGGCGATCTATGCCGGCCTCGGGCGCAGCATCGGCCGCGGCGGCAACGGCGGCGCTTCGGAATCGGCGCTGGCCGCGGAAGCGGGCGTTCCGGCCCTCGACGGGTTGGGCCCGGTCGGCGGCGGCTTCCACTCGGAGCGGGAGTACCTGGACCTGACGACGGTGACCCCCCGGCTCTACCTGCTGACCAAGCTGATCATGGACCTGGGGCGCAATCCGCCGCCGCCGATGGGCACGCCTTAGGCGGCGATCCGACTGATCCAGTCCTTCAGCACGCCGATAACCTGTTCGCTCGGCGCGTAGCCGCGGGTGACGACGCCGTAGACCCCGTGCTCGTTGGGCCCCCCAACCAGGGTCGGGAAACCGGTCACGCCGGCGCGGTGCGACGTCGCGTAGTCGCGCCACGTCTCGGCCTTGGCCTCCTCCGACGCCCAGGCCTGCAGAAAGGCCGCCCGATCGAGGCCAACCTCTTCTGCGAGATCGGCGAGCACCTCGCCGGAGGTGACGTCGCGGTTCTCGGCGTAGAAGGCCCGTTGCGCCCGGGCCAGGTAGTCCACGGCCAACTCGTCGCCTTCCCGCCGCACCACCACCACCGCCCGCGCCGCCGGATCGGTGTCGTAGACGAAGCCCTCGCGGTCCAGCACCGCCTTGTCGAACGGCAGGCCGGTGGCCTCGTACACGTGGTTCCAGTGCCCGGTGACCTCGGCCTTGGCCTTGTCGGTCATCGGCCCCTCGGTTCCGGGACGAAGCCCGCCCATCACCACCCGGATCGGCAGCGCACGGCCGAACGCCCGCTTCACGTCGTCGACCACGGGGTAGAAGCCGTAGCACCACGAGCACATCGGGTCGGCGAACAGGATCAGATGCGGCGTGTCCATGGCTGGCCTCCTCGCGCGCCGCCAAGCATCGCACTTCAATTCCGGCCCGTCTTCGCCCAAGTTCCCTCGCATGGCGCACGACCATCACGATCACGACCACGACCATGGCCAGGAGCCGCCGTCCGACATGGCGCTGCGGGTCAAGGCGCTGGAGTCCCTGCTGGTCGAGAAGGGGCTGGTCGACCCTGCCGCCCTCGATGCCATCGTGGACCACTTCGAGCACAAGGTCGGGCCGCGCAACGGCGCTCGAGTCGTGGCCCGGGCCTGGACCGATCCCGCTTACCGCGAGCGCCTGCTGGCCGACGCCACGGCCGCCATAGCCGAGCTCGGCTTCACCGGCTCCCAGGGCGAACACATGGTGGCGGTCGAGAACACGCCGCAGCGCCACAACGTCGTCGTCTGCACCTTGTGCTCCTGCTACCCATGGCCGGTCCTGGGCCTGCCGCCCGTCTGGTACAAGTCCGCTCCGTATCGCTCGCGCGTCGTGATCGATCCCCGCGGCGTACTGGCCGAGTTCGGGACCCAGGTGCCCGCCGACGTCGAGGTCCGCGTCTGGGATTCCACGGCAGAGGTCCGCTACCTCGTGATCCCCGAGCGTCCGGCCGGGACCGACGGGCTTTCCGAAGATGACCTGGCCGCCCTCGTCACACGCGACGGCATGATCGGGGCCGCGAGGCTGTGAACGGCGTCCACGACCTGGGCGGCATGCACGGGCTCGGCGCGGTCAGGCCCGAGCCGGAGGGCCCGCCCTTCCACGCCGACTGGGAAGGCCGCGTTCACGCCATGGTGATCGCCTCGCCCACCCGCGGCAACATCGACGCCGGCCGCCATCAGCGCGAGCAGATCCCGGGTCCCGACTACCTCCGCATGACCTACTACGAGAAGTGGTTCGCAGGCCTCTGCGCCATGCTGCTGAGGAGCGGCCTGGTGACGAAGGACGAGATCGAATCGGGGAAAGCGGCTCCCGGCCGGGCCAAGGCCACACCTCGCCTGCCCGCGGGCGCTGTCACGCCGGCCCTGAGCCGCCAAGGCTCCTACCTCCGCGAAGGCCCGCCGGCCAG
>CAZBXO010000071.1:3376-15558 GCA_964495645.1 uncultured Phenylobacterium sp.
GGCCACACCCGCTTGCCCCGCTACGCCCGGGGGAAGGCGGGCGTGATCGAGGCGCGCCGCGGGGTCCACGTCTTCCCCGACAGCCACGCGCACGGCAAGGGCGAGGATCCGCACCCGCTCTACACCGTCCGCTTCACGGCCCGGGAACTCTGGGGCCCAGACGCGAACGCCGTCGACAGCGTCAGTCTCGATCTCTGGGAGCCCTATCTTGAGCGCGCTTGATCCGCTCTCTCTGCCACGCCTCCCGCGCGACGCCGACGGTCCGGTGTTCGCCGAGCCCTGGCAGGCTCAGGCCTTCGCGCTGACGCTGAAGCTGCACGAGGCCGGACGGTTCACCTGGAGTGAGTGGGCCGAGACGCTCGGCGCCGAGCTCGCCACGGATCCGAGCGACGACGGAAGCCGCTACTACGACCACTGGGTGGCGGCGCTCGAGGCCCTGGCGGTGCGCCACGGGATGACCGAGCCCGCCGCGCTCCGCGCACGCAAGGCCGCCTGGGTACGGGCCTACCGTGAAACGCCGCATGGCAAAGCTGTGGAACTTCCGGGAACCATCGCGCCCTCCGTACGCTGAAGCTTCGGAGGTGGTTTGAAGATGGTGCAATACGCAGTCGCCCAGAAGGGCGGCGACTGGACGGTATTCCGGGACGGGGAGCCGATCGAACACGATCTGTCACGCTCAGCGGCGATCCAGATGGCCAAGGACCTGGCCTTCGAGGCCGAAGAGCGCGGGGAGACCGTCGAGCTGTTGATCCAGGGCTACTACGGCGAGATGTCGCGCAAGCTCACCGGCGGTGATCTCGGCGACACCGCGGACTAACTAGCCCGTCCGCCGCATCTGCGACCTCAGCTCGCGCTTGGCGCGGGCGTCGGCCTTGGCCGCGGCCTTTCGCGCCTTGCGCTCTTCGCGCTTCAGCTGCAGCTGCAGCTCTTCGTCGTTCTCGCGAGCGAGGCGGGCCTCTTCCTCGGCCTTCTCCTTGGCGAGGCGGGCGGCCTCCTTCTCGGCGGCGCGCCTTGCGCGCACCTCAGCCAGCTCACGCGCCTTGCGCTGCTCGCGGGTCTCGAAGGCGCCTTCGGCCTGGACGGCCTGCACGTGCGGCTTCGGCTTGAACTTCTCGAGGAGGGCTTTCCGGGCCTCGGCCTGGGCGGCCAAGCGCTCGGAGAAGTCCGGAAGCTTGGACTCTCTCATGCTGCCTTTTCAGTCTGATCGTTGGTCGCGGGAGAAAACACCCACGGGCGGAAACTCGTTGCCTTCGGTTAACCGGGAATGTCGGCGTCGTTGAAGAATTGTGCGATCTCGAGCTTGGCGTTCTCGGCGCTGTCCGAGCCGTGGACGGAATTCTCACCCACGCTCTTGGCGAACAGCTTGCGGATGGTGCCGTCGGCGGCTTGCTCCGGGTTCGTGGCGCCCATCACCTCACGGTACCTGGCGATGGCGTTGGGGCCTTCGAGCACCTGGACCACGACCGGGCCGGAGGTCATGAAGTCGACCAGCTCGCCGTAGAAAGGGCGCGCGGCGTGCACCTCGTAGAACTTCTCGGCCTGCGCCTTGGTCATCCGGATCCGCCGCTGGGCCACGATCCTCAGGCCTGCGTCCTCGATCACCGCATTGATCTTGCCCGTCAGGTTCCGCTCGGTGGCGTCGGGCTTGATGATCGAGAAGGTGCGTTCGGTCATGGGCTCTTCAAGGCGTGTTGTCAGGAGACTCCGGCGCGCGAGGGCTCCGGGGTGGCGGGGTCTATGCCGCAAGGCTCGCTGCAACGCAACAGGGTCGCCGAGGACGGCGGCGTCTGATACGGAGCCCGGCCGCGGACCCAGCATGCTCCAGATTCAGAACCTCGTCTTCGACGCCTGGGGCCGTCGCTTCTTCGACGGCGCGAGCGTCACCCTGCCCAAGGACGCCAAGGTCGGCCTTGTGGGTCGCAACGGCGTGGGCAAGACGACCCTCTTCAAGCTGATCAAGGGCGAACTGGTCCACGGCTCCGGCGACATCACCCTGCCCCGCCAGGCCCGCCTGGGTTCGGTCGACCAGGAGCACCCTGCGACGCCGGTGACCCTGCTCGACACCGTGCTCGAGGCCGACGTCGAGCGCGCCACGCTGCTGCGTCGCCTCGACACCGCTCCACCCGAGGAACTGGGCGAGATCTACGCACGCCTCAACGCCATCGACGCCGACCGCGCGCCTTCACGTGCCTCCGAAATCCTCGCAGGCCTCGGCTTCAGCCAGGCCGATCTGGCCCGGCCGATGGCGGAGTTCTCCGGCGGCTGGCGCATGCGTGTGGCCCTGGCCGCAAGCCTGTTCGCCGAGCCGGACCTTCTCCTGCTCGACGAGCCCACCAACTACCTCGACCTGGAAGGCGCCCTGTGGCTGGAGGCGCGGCTGCGCAAGTACCCGCACACCGCCATCGTCATCAGCCACGACCGCGAGCTGCTCAACAACTCCGTCGACCACATCCTCTTCCTGAAAGACGGCAAGCTCGACCTCTACACCGGCGGCTACGACAGCTTCGAACAGCAGCTCACCGAGAAGCTGCGCCTGCAGGAGGCCACACGGGCCAAGATCGAGGCGCGGCGGGCGCACATGCAGTCGTTCGTCGACCGCTTCCGCTACAAGGAATCCAAGGCGCGCCAGGCGCAGTCTCGCCTGAAGATGATCGCCAAGCTGCCGGCGGTGGCGGCGGTGATCGAGGAACGCGTTGCGCCGTTCCTGATCCCCTCGCCCGACCGGCCGCTGCCGCCGCCCCTGTTGCGCGTCGAGAACGCCGCCGTCGGCTACGGTGGCCCGCCGGTGCTGAAGAAGCTGAACCTGCGGCTCGACATCGACGACCGCATCGGCCTGCTCGGCATCAACGGCGCGGGCAAGTCCACCTTCGCCAAGCTGGTGGCCGGCGCGCTGACGCCTGAGGCCGGTCGCCTGCACCGCAGCCAGCGCCTGCGCGTGGGCTGGTTCCACCAGCATCAGATCGAGGCGATGGATCCCGAGGATACGCCACTCTCGATCATCCGGCGGCGGCTGCCCGAAGACACCGAGGCCCGGCGCCGCTCGAGGATCGCCCAGTTCGGCTTCAGCTACGACAAGGTGGAGACGAAGGTCGCCAGCCTCTCGGGCGGCGAACGGGCGCGGCTGCTGCTGAACCTCGTGGCCATGGATGCGCCGCACCTGATGATCCTGGACGAGCCGACCAACCACCTGGACATCGACTCTCGACGCGCGCTCCTGGACGCGCTCAACGACTACGAGGGCGCGGTCATCCTGATCACCCACGACCGCTCCTTGATGGAGCTGGTCGCTGACCGCCTGTGGCTCGCCGCCGACGGCACGATCCAGCCCTTCGAGGGCGACCTGGAGGACTACGCCGCTTTCGTTCTTGAGCGCGCCCGCAGCGCGGCGCGCCAGGCCGACGCGCCGAAGGCGGAGCCCGTCGCCGAACCGCCGCAAGCGCCAAGGACCAAGGTCCCCACCGGCACGGCCCGCCGCCGGGCGGAGGCGGCGGAAGCGGCCTTGACGCGCGCGACCGAGGCGCTCGCCGCGATCGACCGCCGGCTCGCCGATCCGGCGACCTTCAGTGGCCCCACCGCCGTGGCCGCGGATCTGGCGCGGCAGCGGGAGGCGGCCGCCGCCGCGGTCTCGGCCGCCGAGAGCGAGTGGCTGGCCGCCCAGGAGGCCTACGAGGCGCTGCTCTAGGCCGACACCCGCGTCACCAACCCCACCAGCTCGGCGTGGCCGCGGACCCCGGACTTCTCGTTGAGCCGGCTCAGGTGGGTCCGCACCGTGGGGATGGCACGTCGTTGGCCTCGGCGACGCCGCGCGGCGTCTGGCCCTTCAGCATCGCCAGCAGCCCCCGTGTCTCCGAGGGGGTCAGACCGTAATGCTTGACGAGCGCCTTCACGGGCCCCGGCGCGAGTTCGGCAGGTCGGGTCAGCAGCACCGCGGTCACGGCATGGCCGCCCTGTCCAGGTCGGGCGCGCGGCAACGGCGAGGCGGAGACCGGCCGCACATTGCCGGCAGCTAGGCCATCCAGCCTAGCCGCATGGCCGATGCGAATTTACCCAAAGCGGGGTTGTGTGACTCGGCAACATCGGAGAAGCACGCGATGCGCGTTCGTCCATTTGATCGCCTTGCAGTCCTGGCAGGCAGCGTCCTCCTGGCCTGCGCTATCCCCGCCTCGGCCGGCGCTGTCACGCTCTTCTGCAGCACGCTTGCAGCCAGCGCCACGCTCGGCTCCGTCACCAACTCGATGACGGACCAGCCGTGCGACACGTCCGCGGCGGTCGCGGGGGCCGAGGCCCGGTCGATCACCCGCCCCAATCAGCTCAAGAGCTATTCGACCAGCAACGCGGTCCACACCAACGAGGGATTCAACACCATCGCGCAGACAGTTTCGCAGGTGAACGATATCCTGTCCGTCTCGGGCCTCGCGCCCGAGGGCGCCCTGCTCACCTTCGACGTCCGGCTGACCGGCAATCTCCAGGTATTCGCGGAATTCGGCGGTCCGGGGGATCTGCGCGCCGCAACCAGCTACCGGTTCGCGGCCTCTCTCGCGAACTTCGGGATCGTGAGCGGGACGTCGCGCGTGCTCACGGACTGTGCACAGATAGTCACGTTCGGTACCGACACCTGCAGCGGGACCTTCGTACCGGTCGACGTGATCGTTCCCCTCAGCGTGTTTGCCCGCAACGGCGATAGCCTGGAACTGGTGCTGGGGCTCAACACCAGTTCGTTCACACGCGTCGAGGGCTCAGGCCAGACGGCCCTGGGCATTGCCGACTTCAGCCACACGGTGGACTGGCTCGGCCTGCACTTCAGCCCCGATACGGCCGGGGCCGTCGTGCTCGGGACCGCCGGATACGACTACGCCGCCCGGGTGTCGAACGGCGTGCCGGAGCCCACGACCTGGGCGCTGATGATCCTGGGCTTCGGCGGCGCCGGGGAGGCTCTGCGCCGCCGCCGGCTTGCGCTCGTCAGGTGATGTGCTTGGGGCTGATCGGGTCGGATCCCGGGAAGGTCTCCTCGATCGCCTCGTCCAGCAGCGCTTCCTGGCGGTCCTCGGCTTCCGCCTCTCGCTGGGCCATGTGATCCGGCTTTTCGCCGTCGGCCAGCGGCTCGACCTGGCGGGCGTGCGGCGTGGTCTCGATCGCACGATGCTCCTCGATGGCATGGGCGGGATCGGACGCCATGTCCGCAGTCGCGCCGCTGGATCCGTGGGTGAAGGCCCGCTTGGCCTCGTCTTCGGTTTGCTTGTGGGGCATGTCCGCTCCTGATTCTGCCGGCGAACAACGGCTGAACGGGCGGCAGGTTGCCTTGACCGTAGAGGCGGCGACCTCACCTCCGGGAGCGGTCCTCCAGCAGGATCTGGCCTTCCTTCTGCAGCTTGCCCTTCACCTTGTTGGCGATCATGCCCAGGAACCCCGGCAGCACCACCTCCAGCCTCACCGCCGTCTCGCCGACGTCGATAAGTCCGGTGGCCACCTGCCCCATGGTCGTCACCGTGAAACGCAGGACGTCGGCGTCCCAGCCGTGTTTCACGTCGCCCATGGCGGCGAACTGCTGGGTCAGGTTGCCGATCCCCGCTTCGATGCGGCGGCGCGCCTCGGCGCGGCCCAGCTGATGCGGAATGGTGACGACGACGGGCTGGCTCATGGCCTCACAAAGTGGGGCGTCCCACGGGGGGTTCCAACCCCGCTCGCTCCAGCCTAGCCTCGCGGGCGATGGATGAGGATCGCACGCTCCTCGGCGAAGGCCCCTACCCCGCGAATGGCCCCTTGGCGATCCTCGCGCGCGTGGCGTTCCTCGGCGCCTGCTCGGCGATCGTGATCGCCGTCTTCCTTCCCCCCCATCTTGTGCCGGACTTCGTCCATTCCACGCACCTGCAGCACTTCGCGGCCTTCTATGTCGCAACCCTGCTCGGTTTGGCGGCGATGGCGCGCACCCGCGTTACCGTGGTGGCGCTGAGGTTCTTCGTATTCGCGAGCCTGTTGGAGATCGCGCATTTCTTCGCGGGCGCGCCATGGCGGCCGCTTTTCGACAACTGGGCCTCGGACGTCGGCGGCCTCGCCGCCGCCATCGCACCGATCTGGGTCGCGCGGTTCCGGAGGCGCCTGGCCGGCGCTAGATGATGCGCCAGCGGTGATCCATGTCGCGCGGCTTCAGGTTGTTCTGCACATTACGCACGCCGTCGACGTCGACCAGATCCTCGATCCGCCGCTTGTCGCCGCGCCGACGCACCGCCCCGTCGAGGATGACCTCGCCGTTCACGACCTGCACGTCGACCTCGCGCAGATCGATGCGCGCTTCATCGAGTCGCTCCATGATCACCGCCCAGAGCACTCGGTCGGAAGGTCCGCGTCGGCGGCGCTCAGCCGCGTCGCGCTCGGCCAGTCGCCGATCGTCCTCATAGTGGTCGTGCGTCCGGCCTCCGAACCACTCGCCGGCGCGGTCCATCCATGAACGGGGCTGGCGGTGCGGCTCGTCGTGACGGTCCGCTTCTGAGTACCGCCGGTACGGCCGCCCGCGCTCGGGGTCGTAGGCCCAGTCGGTCGTGTAGTCGGCCTGCCCGTAATCCTCGCGCAGCGTGCGATCCGCGTCCGCGCGATAGCCGGTCCGGTTGCGCGGATCGTAGGCGTAGTCATGCGAGTAGTCGGCCTGGCCGAAGTCGTCGCGGCGATGGCTCCGCCGAAGTTGCTCCCGGTCGCGCCAGTCTTCACGGGCCATGATCCGCCTCCGTCGTCATTTCGTCTCAGTGTCGACAGAACCTCGACCTTGAGGTTCGGTTCCAGACCGACTCGGGGACAAGTGGAGCCCGTGCTGCAGACCCCTCCGCCTGACGCACGGCCGCATCCTCCGGAGCTCCTGGAGGAAGAGCTGGCCGCCGCCCTGCCGGAGACACAGGGCGCCCGCTTCTTCCCCTGGATCCGCCGATGGGCGCTGCACGTCATTCCCTTCATCCTGCTGGCGGCGGCCGGCTACATCCTCTGGCGCGAGTTTCGCAGCGCGCGGCTGGAAGACATCCTGGCGACCATGCGGGGCTGGGACGCGCTGACCCTCGCCACGGCTCTCGGCCTCTCGGCGTCCAGCTTCATCCTCATGGGCATCGTCGAATGGTTCGGCCTGCGCTGGGCCGGCGCCCACCTGCCGCTGCGGTCGGCGATCGCCGGTTCGTTCATGGCCAGCGGCATCGCCCACACTCTCGGCGCGAACCTGTTGGTGGCCGGCGCCGTCCGCGCGCGGGTCTACGCGCGCCACGGCGTCTCCCTGACCCAGGTGGCCGCAGCGACCTTGTTCAACGGCTTCGCTTTTGCGGTCGGCCTCTCGACGCTGGCGGGCCTGGGCCTGGTGCTGGCGGGGCGACAGGAGATCGCCGCCACTCGCATCGCCAACCCGGTGGCCGACGTCGTGGGGATGGTGCTGCTGGCGGGCGTGGCGGTCTACGTCGTGCTGTGCTGGCTCCTGAAGCGCCGGCTGGCGATCTTCGGCCACAGTGTGCCCCTGCCTGGCGCGCGCCTTGCGATGGTCCAGATCGTGTTCGGCGCCGTCGACAACGCCGTGGCCGCGGGCATCCTATGGAGCCTGCTCCCGCAAAGTCCGGTCGGCTACCTCAGTTTCGTGGGATCCTATGCGCCGTCGGTCGTGCTCGGTCTCATCAGCCACGTACCGGGCGGCGTCGGCGTGTTCGAGAGCTCTCTGTCGACGCTGCTGACCCAGGTTCCGGCCGCGCCGCTGGCCGCCGCCTTCCTGGGCTACCGGCTGGCCTTTTTCATCCTGCCGTTGCTGATCGCCTGCGCGGCGCTGGCCGCCGACACGCTACTGCGCCCTCGGTCGTAGCTCCCAGTCCGGTCCAGTCCTGCGCAGCTCCCGGCCACGCGCCTTCTCTCTGGCGATCACCGCTTTGCGCAGGGCCTCGACCAGCTGGCTCAGGTTTTCATTCCGCTCCATGGCCAAGCCAAACGCCGCAAGCGGACGTTCGATCCGAGGTCCGTGCATCCACCCCGCCAAGCGTTGCGTAACTTCAACGTCCGCACGCATCTCCAAGGCTTCGGACGCGTAAGCGGTGGCGGCCCTGTTCCCCGACACCCGCCGCCGTCATCGCCCCGGCGCTTGCCTCCCGTCGAGCGCCGGGGCCCCCCAAATCCCGCGACCAGGGGTCAGTTCACCGGCTTGCGATCGCGGCCCCACGGGTCGCCCGTAATCGCCTCCGTATGCGAGGCGCAGCGCCAGGATCCGTTGCGCCGGACCCACACGGACGTGTCCGCCGCCTCGAGGGTCACCGGCTCACCCTCGACGGTCAGGCGCTCTTTCACCGTGTAGGCGACCACGGCGACATCGTCGGAGACCGGCCGCACCTCGACGTCGTCGCCGAGCTCGAAGTCCTCCATCGCCCAGGTCGCCGACTCCAGCATCGTCCGATAGGTCGCCTCGTCCATCCGCGTGACGCCCTGCGAGCCGGCGAGCAGGCATGGGAAGTCGGTGAGCCGAGTCGTGGTCTCGGCGTCCTTATCCTTCAGCGCCTGCCAATACGCTTTCTCGAGCTGCAATAGCTCGCGTCCCAGCGCGTTCGCGTCCATGTCCGTGCTCCCTGTCCGGTGGCCCCGCCGCGCTGACCAACCGCAGAGCGGGGTGCGCAGTTCCGGCTCAGTGTCGCCCGAACGAACGGATGAAGGTCACGCCCACCGTCACGCCGATCCAAGGTCCCCGGCGAGCGCCGCTGCGCCGCCGCCGACCGCTCGGCCGCAGCCCATCACGTCTCGGCCCGCAGACTAGTCCCGCGGCTGCTCCTCGAGCTTGCCGTCCTTCAAGGCCAGGACCCGATCCATGTGGCGGGCGAGCTCCAGGTTGTGAGTGGCGACCAGCGCCGCGACCCCCTGGCTGCGGGCCAGGGCGTAAAGGCTGTCGAATACCGCCGCCGAGGTGTTCGGGTCTAGGTTGCCGGTGGGCTCGTCGGCCAGCAACAGGCGGGGCGCGTTGGCCAGTGCGCGGGCGATCGCCACACGCTGCTGCTCGCCGCCGGAAAGCTGCGCCGGCTGGTGCTCGACGCGCGCGCCCAGACCCAGATCCGTCAGCAACATCCGCGCCCGGTCCCGCGCGGCCTTGCGGCTCTTGCCGGCGATCATCTGCGGCAGGGCCACATTGTCGAGCGCCGAGAATTCCGGCAGCAGGTGGTGGAACTGGTAGACGAAGCCGATCGTCGCCAGCCGCACGCGCGTGCGCTCCCGCTCCGCCAGGTTCGAGCAGTCCCGGCCCAGCACGGTGATCCGCCCCGCGTTCGGATGCTCCAGCAGGCCCGCGGCGTGCAGCAGCGACGACTTGCCCGAACCGGACGGCCCGATCAGGCCCACGATTTCGCCGGCCTGAACGTCCAGGTCGGCGCCCTTCAGCACCGTCAGCCCGCCGACAGCGGTCTCGTAGGTGCGCTCCAGACCACGGATCGAGAGGACCGGCTCACTCATATCGGAGGGCTTCCACCGGATCGAGGCGCGAGGCCCGCCAAGCCGGCGGCAGAGTGGCGATGAAGCTCATCGCCAGCGCCCAGAAGGTGATCAGCGCCACCTCCGCCCAGTCCACCCGCGCCGGAATCCGCGAGAGGAAATAGATATCCGAGGAGAACACCGCCTGGCCGCTGACCCACTCCACCAGCCGCTGGATTTCCTCGATGTAGATGCAGAAGAGCGTGCCGATCAGCAGGCCCGCGATCGTGCCGAGCACCCCCACCGCAGCACCGGACATGAAGAAGATCCGCAGGATCGCGCCCTGCCCGGCCCCCATCGTCCGCAAGATGGCGATGTCGCGGCCCTTGTTCTTCACCAGCATGACGAGGCCCGAGATGATGTTCATCGCGGCGATGGCGACCAGCAGCATCAGGATCAGGCGCATGACGTTGCGCTCGACCTTCAACGCGCCCCAGAAAGACGTGTCGCGCTGGGTCCAGTCGGTGACGATGGCCGCAGGCCCGGCCGCCTTCGCCAGCGCGGGCTTCAGGCGTACAGCCTTGTCCGGGTTGTCGAGCTTGACCTCGATCTGGTCGACCGCCCCCTCGCGCCCCAGGAACAGCTGCGCCTGTTCCAGCGGCATGTAGATGTAGGCCTGATCGTACTGGCTCATGCCGATCTCGAACGTCGCGCCCACGGTGTAGGTCTTCTGCAGCGGCGTGCCGCCGAACACCGTCGTGCCGCCGGAGGGCGCGACCAGAGTCAGCTGATCCCCGGGCGCCACACCCAGCTGCTCGGCCAGCCGCGCGCCCACGACGATCACGTCGCCGCCGTAGTCGCCGACGCCGTAGGTCTTCAGCGAACCCTTGGCGATGTTGCCCGCGATCAGCTTGGTCTCGGCGAGGTCCTTGGGCCCGACCCCCCGCACGATGGCGCCGGAGACTGAACTCGGCCCCAAGGCCAGCACCTGGCCTTCCACGACCGGCACCGCCTGGGTGACCCCGCCGACCTGCTTCAGCCGCGCCACCGTCAGGCTGCGTTCCGGCTCGTCCAGCACGGCGCCCGTCACGTAGGCGTGGCCCTGAAAGCCCAGGATCCGGCCCAACAGCTCGTGGCGGAAGCCGTTCATCACGCTCATCACGATGATCAGCGTCGCCACCGCCAGCAGAATGCCGATGAACGAGATGATGCTGATGAGCGCCACCCCGCCCTGGTGCCGCTTGGCGCGCAGGTAACGCCCGGCGAGCGTGCGCTCCCAGAGCCCGAACGGCGGCGCGGTCGTGCCTCTGGCGTCGGTCAACCGGCTATGGCCTTCAGCGCCGCCTCGAGCGGCAGGTTCTGCTTTTCTCCGCTGGCGCGGTTCTTCAGCTCGAACGTCCCGTCGGCGACGCCCTTCGGCCCTACGATCACCTGCCAGGGGATGCCCACCAGGTCCATGCTGGCGAACTTGGCGCCCGGCCGCTGGTCGGTGTCGTCCAGGATCGGATCGCGCCCCCGCTCGCCGAGCGCCCGGTAGGCCGCTTCCGCCGCCTCGTCGCAGGCGCTGTCGCCCGGCCGCAGGTTGATTACCGCGGCCCCGAAGGGCGCTACGGCTTCGGGCCAGATGATCCCGGCGTCGTCATGGCTGGCCTCGATGATCGCGCCGACCAGGCGCGAGACGCCGACGCCGTACGAGCCCATCGACACGGGCCGCTCCTGGCCGTCAGGCCCGGCGACGTTGGCCTTCATCGGACCGGAATATTTCTCGCCGAAGTAGAAGATGTGGCCCACCTCGATGCCCCGCGCCGTCATCTGCTTCTCAGCGGGAAGCTGAGCAAATCGTTCCGCGTCGTGCATCTCGTCGGATGCCGCGTAGAGGCTCGTCCGCTTCGCCACGAGGGGCTCGAGATCTCCGAACCAGTCCACGTCGGGCCCCGGCGCACCCATCTCCACCAGGTCGCGGTGGGCGAACACCTGGCTCTCGCCGGTGTCGGCCTGGATCATGAACTCGTGGGAAAGGTCGCCGCCGATCGGTCCAGGATCGGCCCGCACCGGGATCGCCTTCAGCCCCAGCCGGGCATAGACATTAAGGTAGGCCAGGAACATCCGGTTGTAGGACTTGCGCGCCGCCGCCTCGTCGACGTCGAACGAATAGGCGTCCTTCATCAGGAACTCGCGCCCCCGCATCACGCCGAAGCGGGGCCGCCGCTCGTCGCGAAACTTCCACTGGATGTTGTAAAGATTCTTGGGCAAATCCTTGTAGGACTTCACATATGCTCGGAAGATGTCGGTGACGACCTCCTCCGCCGTGGGTCCATACAACAGGTCGCGCTCGTGGCGGTCCTGGATGCGCAGCATCTCCTCGCCGTAGTCGTCGTAGCGCCCGCTCTCGCGCCACAGGTCGGCCAGCTGCAGGGTCGGCATCAGGATCTCGACGGCGCCGGCGCGGTTCATCTCCTCGCGCACGATCTGCTCGATCTTCCTCAGCACCTTCAGGCCGAGCGGCAGCCAGGCGTAGATGCCCGCGGCTTCCTGCCGGATCAGGCCGGCGCGCAGCATCAGCTGGTGCGAGACGATCTGGGCGTCCGAGGGCGCGTCGCGCAAGGTCGGCATGAAGTAACGCGAAAGCCGCATGGCGAAGTCCGGTCGGTCGGGGGTGGCGGGAGGCGCCCTGATACCCGTTGCGCGCGGAGCTTGGCAACGATGTGGCGGTTAGTGGGTGGCAGCGACGCCCCAGAACTTGATCACGCCCAGCTTGATGATCAGCCAGATCACGCCGAACA
>CAZBXO010000071.1:15658-17624 GCA_964495645.1 uncultured Phenylobacterium sp.
ACGCCCCAGAACTTGATCACGCCCAGCTTGATGATCAGCCAGATCACGCCGAACACGACGGCGCTGACCCACGTGGTCGTCCAGAACTTCCGCTTCAGCTTCGGGTCGACCGGCGCGCCCGGATCGCCGCCGTCGCCCTTGTCGATGCCGGCCTCGGCGTGGCTCACCGTCCCCAGCGGCAGTACGCAGAACAGCACCGTCCACCAGATGGTCAGGTAGATGGCGATCGCGGTGATCGGACCCATCAGTGCCCGCCTTTCGGGGTTTCCATCAGTTCGACGAGCACGCCGCCCATGTTCTTCGGGTGCACGAAGATCACCGGGACCTTGTGCGCCCCGATGCGCGGCACGCCGCCATTCAGCACGGTCGCGCCCTTGGCCACCATGTCGTCACGCGCCGCGATGATGTCGGGAACCTCGAAGCAGACGTGATGCTGTCCGCCCTTGGGGTTCTTCTCCAGGAAGGACGTCAGGGGCGAGTTGTCGCCATAGGGCTCGATCAGTTCGATCTGGCTGTTCGGAACGTCGACGAAGCACACCCACACTCCCTGCTCCGGCAGCGCGAACTTCTCGCCGATCTGGGTGGCGCCCAGCATGTCCCGATACATGGCGACGCTGTCGTCGATGGAAGGCGTGGCGACGCCCACGTGGTTCAGTCGTCCGATCATGCGGCGGGTATAGTGCCCCTAGGCCGGGATCGCCACCGGCACGGGTTGGAAGACAGCGCCTGCATCGAACAGCGCCTCGATCCGCGCCGTCGAGAGACCCATCTCGGTCAGGATCTCGCGGGTGTGCTGGCCAAGCTCCGGACAGGGCCGCCGGAAGCCGCCCGGCGTGCGGTCGAAATCGGCGAAGCCGCGGACGCTGATCAGGGTCCCGAGCCGCGGGTGCTCCGACTCACCGACCATGCCGTTGGCTCGCAGCCACGGGTCACTCAGCGCCTCCGCGCCGCGCAGGCAGGGCGCACACGGCACGCCGGCCGCCAGGAGCGCCTCCAGCGTCTCGGCCCGCGACCGTCCCGCGAACGCCGCCTCCAGCGCCTGCGCCAACTCGCCGTCGCGCGGCGCGGTCAACGCATCCGCGGGCATCGCCCGCCCCAGCGCCCTGCCCAGCCCCGCCGCCTCGGCCTCGGTCTCGCAGGCGATGCCCAGCCAGTCGTCGGCGCAGGCGTAGAACCGCGTCAGCGCCCGCACGCCCAGGCAGTCGCGCCCGCCCAGGTCGTTCGGCGGCCGCCCCTCATAGGTGACCATCTCGGCCAGCTGAAAGAGCAGCGACGAGGCCATCAGGCTGGAGACGATCTCCTGCCCCTGTCCGGTCCGTTCCCGCGCGTTCAGCGCCGCCACGACCGCCGCGGTCAGCGAGGCCGCGCTCGCCACGTCGTTCACCGGGATCGTGTAGAGGATCGGATCGCCCTCGCCGCCCTGGGCGGCCATCATCCCGCCCTCGCACTGCAGGAGTGGGTCGAACCCCGGCAGCTTGGCGCGGGGCCCGGTCTCGCCGTAGGCGTTCAGCGACACCGAGATGATCCGCGGGTTGATCGCCTTCAGCACCGGATAGTCGATCCCCAACTTGGCGCGCACGCCGAGGCGGTAGTTGTCGATCACCACGTCGGCGGTCTTCGCCAGCTCCAGGAAGATTTCGCGCGCACCGGACTCGCGCAGGTTCAGGCCAAGGCCGCGGCCGCCGCGGTTGTAAGCGATGAACCCCGGCCCGTCGGAACGGAACGGGTCGCCCTCCGGGGGCTCGATCTTGATGACGTCGGCGCCCAGGTTGGCCAGCAGCCCGCCCGCGTAGGCGCCTGCGATCACCGTCCCCAGGTTCAGCACCTTCACGCCGGAGAGCGGGCCGTGCGGCGCGGTCGCTCCGGTTGCAGGCGCCGGTGGCCGGGGGGGCCAAGCCGGCGGCGCGTCCACCCGCTGCGGCAGCGCTCGGATCGAGGCCGGCGTCTCCCGCAGCAGCGCCGGCGG
>CAZBXO010000072.1:0-17567 GCA_964495645.1 uncultured Phenylobacterium sp.
TTCGGCCGCACGCTGGTGGCCGCCGGCCTGCTGCTGGCAGTCGCGATCGGCGCCATCGTCGGCCTCAAGCTGGCCGGGGCGCCAGCCTCTCCCGCAGTTCGGATGGCGATCATGCTGCCCGTGCTGGCGGCGTCACTGTGGCTGGGCGGGCGCTACTGGGCGAAGCTCGACGAGGTGGCGCGCGAGGCCCAGAAAGCCGCCTGGTTCTGGGGCGGGTCGTTCGGCTCGCTCGCCGGCGTCATCGCCATGGCGGTCGCGGTCCAGGCAGGATGGACGCCGCCCGTCGCCCAACCCAGCGTCACCTTCCTTTTCGGCGGCGTCACCCTCGCCGTGGCGCAGATTCTGGGCTTCCTGCTGGCCTGGGCGATCTGGTGGGCCCGCCGGTGAAGAACCGCCTGAAGGTGCTGCGGGCCGAGCGCGACTGGAGCCAGGCCGAGCTCGCCCAGCGGCTGGACGTCTCGCGCCAGAGCGTCAACGCCATCGAGACCGGCAAGTACGATCCGTCCCTGCCGTTGGCTTTCCGCATCGCCCGCGTGTTCGGCCTGCCGATCGAGGGGATCTTCGAGGACGCGTCTAGCTGACGAACCAGGCCGCCGCGCCGGCGAACACCGCCGCAGCGGCGGCGATCAGCGGCCAGCTGCGGGCGATGGGGTAGGCCGGTGCGGCGGCGTGCAACCGTCGCCGCGCCCGCACCGCCAGTAGGACGTAGCCGAGCGGCGCCAACACCACCGCCAGCAGGGCGTCGCGGATCGAGTCCCAGCGGTCCGCGCGGTTGAGGGCGGCCAGGGCGACGATCGCCACTGCACCCGTCACGAGCGGGAGCATCAGGCGGCTCCAGGCGCGCGGCCCGGCCTCATGGCCCATGTCGTCGAGCGCGGGGCCCAGCCAGCTCAGCGAAATCCAGTAGAGCGCCAGCCCGCCGACCACGAGGAGCCAGCGCCACCAGGTCCCGGCCGAGGAGGCGAAGTCGCCGGTCACCCACAGGCCGTCGTGGACCAGCTGGGCGGAGACCCACAGCAGGGCGATCGCGGCCAGGATCAGAAGCGGGAAACGAACCGCCGGCGTCCACCGCGGCCGCAGTCGCAGGAACGACACCGCCAGGAAGCCTGCCACGAACTGCGCCGCCGGTCCGGCCGCGTGGGTGACCCATGACGTCTCGCCGCAGGCGAAGTCCACCACGCCGACCCGAGCGACCTCGCCGCCCTGCGCCATGCAGGCGGCCGCGTGGCCGAGCCCGGTGTGCGCCAGCACCGCGAGCGTCGCGCCGAGCACCCCGGCGGCGGCCAGCGTCAGGCGGCTGTCGGGCGCGTCAGGTCGTGGCGCGGCGGTCATGCGGGGCGGTCCGGCCGCGCGACGAAGCTCAGCGTCAGGATGCACACCGCCGCCACAACGCTGGCTGGGGCGAGGAAGGCCAGAACCTCGGCGGCGCTGGCGCCCTGGTCGCGCAGGCCGCCGGCGATGAGGGGGCCCACCACGGAGCCGATCCGGCCCATCGCCAGCGCCGCGCCGGCGCCGCCGGCCCGCGCGGCTTCCGGGTAGAGAGTGGGAGCCACCGCATAGGTGCTGAACGTCCCCGCCTGAAGCAGGACGCCGGTGAGGCCGGCCAGCGCGATCACCGCGAACGGCGTCTCGGCCTGCGACAGCGCCAGGAGCGACGCCGCCACCCCGATGAAGGCGGCGGGGATCGGGATGCGGTAGCCCATACGGTCCAGCGCCATCCCCCCGAGGATGCCGCCTATAGCGCCGAAGGTGTTGTAGGCCATCGCCGCCGCGAAACCGTCGGCCGACGAGAGGCCTTTGGCGACCACCAGGGTCGGCAGCCAGTTGAGGATCAGGAAGATGATCGCCAGCGTCAGGAAGAGACCCGTCCAGATCAGCAGGGTCGGAACCGCGCGACTCTCCGCGAACAGCGCGCGCATGAGGTTGCGCTCGGCGGAGACCTCTCGCACCGGCCGCGTCTCAGGCAGCAGGAAGACGATCGCCGGAACCAGCAGCAGCGGAATGACGCCGCCGGCCATGAAGATGTCCCGCCAGCCGAGGTCCGGCCCCAGGATGCGGGCCGCCGCCGAGACGATCGCGCCCCCCGCCGGCATGCCGGAGAACATGGCGGTCACGGTCAGCGCCTGCCGCTTCGGCGAACTGGTCTCCACGGCGATGGCGACCAGGTTGGGCATCGCCGCACCGAAGCCGAGCCCCGTCAGGAAGCGCACGGCGAGCAGCGGCTCGTAGGCATGCATGAAGGCGGTCGCCAGCGAGAAGACGCCGAAGATGGTCACCGCCGCGGTGAGCACGGGCTTCCGGCCCACCCGGTCGGCCAGCCAGCCGCCGACCCAGGCGCCGATGCAGAGCCCGATGAGCGCCGCGCTGGCCGCCCAACCCATCTGGCCCGGGGTGAGCCCCAACTCCGGCGCAAGCTTCGGCGCGGCGATGCCGAACGCCTGGATGTCGAAGCCTTCGATGGCTGCGATCGCCAGGCACACCGGGACTGTCAGGCCCGCGCCCGCGCGCCGTTCTGCGTCCATCCGATCACCCTCCGCCCGCCGCCGTCATGCCACGGTTCGGCCAAGCTTGCAGGGGAAACCGAACGCGGGCTGGCGGGTTTGAGGGGCCGAACTCGGAGGAACTCAGATGCGCAATCGGATCCTGGCCGCCCTGGTCTTAGGCGTCGCCTCGATGTCCTTCGCGGCCCTGCCGGTCGCGGCGGAAGCGGCCCAAGGCAAGCGGGTGCTGGTCTGCAAGAACGTGAAGAAGAAGGCCAACAACGGCACGGTGATCGGCGCTCTCGGCGGCGGCCTCCTGGGCAACACGGTCGCCGGCCGCGGCGACCGCACCGAAGGCACGATCATCGGCGCCGGCGTCGGGGCGGTGGCGGGCCACGCCATCGCCAAGAAGAACGCCAAGAAGAAGCGCTGCCACTACGAATACCGGTAGCGCCCTTCCTGCATCAGGGGAGTGGCGGCTTCAGACACATCCACCGTATCCGGTGGAAGTCGGGCGCATTCGGCTGCCAGCCGGTGAGCCTCGGGCTCACCAGCGCGCGGTTGACGGCGTAGTAGACCGGCAGCGCGCCTTCATCGGCCAGCAGGCGCGCCTCTGCGGCGGCCAGGAGCTGGGCGCGCCGGGCCTTGTCCGGCTCGTTGTCGGCCCGCGCCAACAGGGCGTCGAATGCCGGGTTCTTGTAGTCGCCGTAGTTCTGCGCGCCGGTGTCCGACTTGAAGAGGCCCAGGAACGTCAGCGGGTCGTTGAAGTCGCCGTACCAGGCCATGATCCCGGCGTCGAAGTTGCGGTTGCGGTAGTCGGCGAAGGCCACCGCCGGGTCCGCCTGGCGGATCGAGACGTCGGCGCCGATGGCGCGCCAGTCCGCCTGCAGCGCCTCGGCCAGCAGGAGGGTGTCGGTGGACGCCGAGGCCAGGATCTCGAACTTCAGCGGCCGCTCCGGCCCATAGCCGGCCTCGGCCAGCAGCCGCTTCGCCTCGGCCTGGCGTTCGGCATAGGGTCGGTCAGCCCAGTCGATGCGCGGCCGCTCGTCAACATAGTTGGCGGTGACCGGCGGCACGAACGCATAGGCCGGCTGCTGCCCGGCGCGCATCAGCTTGCCGGTGATGAAGTCGCGGTCGATCGATTCCGACAACGCCCGGCGCACACGGATGTCCTGGAACGCCGGACGAGCGCGGTTCAGCGAGATGTAGCCGGTCGCCAGCGCCACGGCGGTGCGCGGCACGCCGGGCAGGGTCCGCTTCAGCCGCTCGTAGCGGTTCGACTGGAACTTGGTGGCCAGGTCCAGCTCGCCGCGCGCGACCCGCCGCTCTGCGCTGATCAGGTCCGGGGTCGGGAACACGTCCACCCGGTCGGCGCAGACGTTGGCCGCGTCCCAGAACCGCGGGTTCTTGGTCAGCGTCATGTGGTCGCCCAGCTTCCAGGCGCTGAGCACGAAGGGTCCGTTCGACACGTAGTTGCCCGGCCGCACCCAGGCGTCCCCCAGCTTCTCGACCACGTGCTTCGGCACGGGGAAGAAGCTCTGGTGCTTGGTCAGCTCCGGCAGGTAGGGCGCGGGGTGCTCGAGTTCGATGCGCACCGTCCGCCGGTCCGGCGCGGTGACCCCCAGCGCCGAGAGGGGCGCCTTGCCCTCGTTCACCGCCTGGCCGTTCTTCAGCACATAGAGCAGGTAGGCGTAGATCGAGGCCGTCTTCGGATCGAGCGTGCGCTGCAGTCCGTAGACGAAGTCGTCGGCCGTCACCGGCCGGCCGTCCGACCATTCAGCCTCACGAAGGTGAAAGGTCCAGACGAGGCCGTCGGGGCTCGTCTCCCAGTGCGTTGCCATCGCCGGGATCGGCGTGGCGTCGGGCGCGTCGGTCGTCAGGCCCACGATCAGGTCGCTGATCACCGCGGCCTCGGCGATCAGGTTGGCCTTGCCCGGATCCAGCGTCAGCGGCTCGGCGTCGTTGCCGTACTGGATGCACACCTTGCCCGCCGGACACGCCTGCCGCTGCGCCTTGCCCTGGCAACCGGCGAGCGCCAGGACGGCGGCGATGAGGACAAGAGCGGTGCGCACCGCCCGCGGTGTGCCGCGCGATGACGGCGATGTCGAGGCGTCATCCTCCCCGACCGGGAGCGACGGATCAGTTCAACTTGAACTCCGCGCCGATCGCCTGCCACTCCGCCGGCTTGATCAGGCGCGAGTGGCCCACGGTGACCTTGAAGAGGGGGCCGTCAAGGGTGCGGGCCCAGAAGTCGAGGAACTTCCGCAGGGTCGGGAACTCCGGGAAGATGTCGTAGTCCTGCCAGAGGTAGCTCTGCAGCAGGGACGGGTGGTCGGGCATCCGGTAGAGGATCTCCGCCGTGGTCAACCCGTACCCCGCCATCTGTTGGCGGAACTCGCTCGACACCTTCATCGCAACCTCGCGCGCCGTGGTCACCGAAGAGACTATGCGCGATTCGGCGAATTGTTCCTTAAAATCAGCACACTAGCACTCAACGGCCCAGCCTGCTGCTAAGTCGCCGCCTTGGGTTTGAGCCGCACCGGCACGGGATCGGCGAACCGCCGCCAGCCATGCTGACTGATCACCGCATTGCTCTCCCTCGCCTCCCGCCCGGGTCCCAGCGACCAGGTGATGTGGAAGGTCGAGCCGTCCGGCCTGTCCGTCGTCCCGTCGATGGCGACGATAAGGGCCTCGACGCCGTCGCCGTCGTCGGCCTGACCGACCACATGGCCTTTCGTGGCCCTGGGCGGGCGCGCCTCCGCGTCGCCGAACTTCAGCGTCACGTGGTGCGCGACCACCTCGGGATAGCGCGGCGGGAACCGGGCGAGCAGCGCCGTCCGGTCGCGTTCGTCTAGCAGCCAGCCGGTGTAGAAGGATCTGGAGTCGGCGCGCGCCATGGCGGCAATCTGAACGCACGAACGGGCCTTGGGGAACTCCGCGTCAGACTGCGACGCCCCGATGGAGGTCAAGGCCATTTCGCCCTCGCTGCCGGCCGCCTGGGTCGGGTTCGACGAGACCATCGCCATCACCCCGCTCAGCAGGCCGCCGCTCGAACGCGCTACCGCGCCGCGACACCGGTGAGCTGCGCGCTCAGCTTCACCAGCCGCTCGCGCGCCGCGGCATCGTAGGGCTGGGGATTGCGTGCGCGGACCGCCTGGCCCTGCACGTAGAAGGCGCCCGGCTCCAGGGTGGGCGCACGGATCAGCGACATCACGTGGTCGCGGCCCTCGTCCACGGTGGTCATCGGCGCGCGGCCGCCGCGTCGCACCATGGTGGTGTCCATCATCGTCGCCGGATGCAGCGAGATCATCGTCACGCCCTGGCGGGCGAACGACGGCGCCAGCTCCACCGTCATCGAGACCTGCGCCAGCTTGCTCTGGCCGTACGCCCGGCCGACCGCCCCGGGCTTCTCCAGCATCACGTCGTCGAAATCGATCGGGGCGGCGGAAATGGAGGAGATGTTCACCACCCGCGACGGCGCCGCCGCGACCAGGTTCGGGCGCAGCCGATTGGTCAGCACCCATCCGGCCAGGTAGTTCACGGCGAAGGTCAGCTCGTGCCCGTCGGCGCTGGTGCGCCGCCCGTCGCCGCCGCCGCTGATGCCGGCGTTGTTCACCAGGAGCGCGATCTTCGGATAGCGCCTGGCCACCGTATCGGCGAAGTCCTTGACCGCCTGCAGGGAGGCGAAGTCGGCGGCGATGAAGGTGGCCGAGCCCTTGCCGCTGGCGGTGATCTCGTCGACCAGCGCCTTGCCGCGCTCGGCATTGCGCCCATGCACGACCACGTGCGCGCCCTCCGCCGCGAGCGCCCGGGCCACCTCGCGCCCGAGGCCGTCGGTCGAGCCGGTGACCACCACGGTCTTGCCGGCGTAGGACGGCCCCTTCGGCTGCGCGTGCGCGGAGGCCGCCAGCATCGCCGCCAGCGCGACGAACGTCGCCATGATCCAGCTGCGCATCAGGCCCGCTCCTCCGGTTGGGCGCGCACTCTAGGTCCGCTGACCCCCGCGGTTCAACCGGCCGCCGCGACCGCCGCCGCTTGCCGTCAGCCCTCCTTGGTCCGGTAGTCGCCGAAGGCCCTGTCGCGGGTGTTGAGCGCCGCGGTCACCCCCTGGCGCAGCTCGGCCATGTAGGCGCGGCTGGCCGGCGTGTGCCAGCCGAGCGCATGCAGCTCGGTGCCGGCGCGCAGGCCGGCGCGCATCCCCATGGCCTCCATCTGCCGGTGCACCAGGCGCTTGTTCAGCTGCGCCAGCTCCGGGTCCAGCTTGGCGATCCGCTCGGCCATGGCCAGCACCGCGGTCTCCAGCTCGGCCTCCGGGAACGCGCGGTTGGCGAAGCCCAGCCGCACCGCCTCTACGCCCGAGATCGCGTCGCCCGTCAGCATCAGCTCCATGGCCGCGCGCATGCCCATCAGCCAGGCGTGGTACTGGTTGTCCGGCGGGCTCATGGTGCGCACCGCCGGGTAGCCGATCTGGGCGTCCTCGGCGACGTAGACCAGGTCGCAGGCCACCGCGAGCTCCGACCCGCCGGCCAGGCACCAGCCGTGCACCTGGGCGATGATCGGCTTGGCCAGGTCCCACATTCGGAAACACCCTTCGACCACGTGCCGCGCCCACGCCCCCTGCGCGCCTGCGGTGTGGAACGGCAGCGGGCCGGTCCCGGCGAGGTCGTAGCCCGACGAGAAGCACTTGCCCGCGCCGCGCAGGACGATCACCCGCACCTCGGGATCGCGGTCCGCCGCCTCCAGCGCCGCGAACAGCTCGCCGCGGAGGGCATTGGAGAGGGCGTTGCGCTTCTCCGGCCGGTTCAGCGTGAGACGCCGCACGTGCGGGGCGGGATCGTCGGCCAGCAGGATCGGCGCATCGGTCATAGCGGATCTCCTCGTGTCGCGGCGATCCTCGGCGCCCGCCGCTGGGGCAGGCAAGGGCGGATCAGACCTGCGCCGTCACGCCCGCCGCGCGCCAGTAGTCGGTCAGGCCCACCCGCTCGACCAGGCGCTCGAAGCGCGGGTCGCGGCGCATTCCCTCGGCCACCGGCGTGAACAGCATGTGCGTCTTTCGCCGCCGCTGGTCGTTGACCAGCACCTGCCCGGGCCGCCAGCGAACGCTGGCCATCAGCGGCCCCTCTTCCAGCAGGTAGGCTTCCGCCACCGCGAATGCGTGGTCGATCTCGCCCAGTCCGTTCAGCATGAGGAGCGCATTGACTGCGGCCGAAGGGCTGCGCGCGACCTGGTCGAGCTGCAGGCGCGCGGCCCGCGCGATGTCTTGCCGACGGCCGCTGGCGATGGCGGTGGTCCCGGCCCGGAGCGTCTGCATCATCCACGGCGGAAGGTCGGGACGCGCCGCCGCGTCGTCCAGGTGGCTGAGTGCGCGCTCGGCCCGCCCAGTGAACGCCAGCACCCACAGGCGCGCGAACCAGGCCCCCGGGTGGCGTGGCCACAGCTGGAGCGCCCGCTCCGCCGCCCGGTCCGCCTCGCTGACCTGGCCGTTCAGCCAATGTGCGTAGATCAGCCGGTAGAGCAGCACCGCGTTCAGCGGCTCGCGAGCCATGATCGCCAGCCGTTCGGAGAGGTTCTCGCGCACCCGGCCGACCGACACGTCGAGGAAGGCGCGCGCGTCCCGCAGGGCGACGTGGTCCGGCGCGACGCGAAGGACGCCGTCCATCCGCCGTCTCGCGGCCAGCCAGTCGCCGAAGTAGGGGGGCAGGATCGCGCCCGCCGCCAGGGCGTCGGGCTGGCGCGGATCGATGGCGAGCGCGCGACGCGCGGCCTGCTGCACCTGCTCCGTCACGGCGGCGGTGCGGTCGGGCGCCGTCTCCTCGGCGAGCGCGGTGCGGACGAGCGCGAGCTTGCCCCAGGCGCCCGCGCTGGCCGGATCCAGCCGGACCGCCTGCTCCAACGCCTGGGCGGCCCGGACGTAGTTTTCCGAGATGCCGGTCTGGCGCGCCTGTTCGGCGTCGCCCACCAGCGTCGCCGCTCGGACCCGCGCCGGGTCGGGCCTCGTGAACCGCCACGCGGCCGCGCCCGTCGCGAGGAGGGCGGCGGCGCCTCCGACGATCAGCCAGCGGCGGCCGGCAGACGGCCGGGCTTCGGCGCGCTCCGACTCCGCGGCCGCGACCAGCCGGTAGCCGGTCCGGGGCACCGTCTCGATGGTCAGGCGCTCGCCGGCGGCGGCGCGCACCTCGCGCCGGACGTCGGCGATCGCGCGGTTCAGGCTCTCGTCGCCGACCGCCGCCGCGCCCCAGCACCGGTCGAAGAGCTCTGCGCGCGTCACGACGGCGCCCGCCGCATCGGCGAGGGTGACGAGCACCTGCATGGCCCGCGGCTCAAGGGTGGCCTCTCCCGCCGGGCCGCGCAGGAGGCGCCTCGATGGGCTGATCCGGACGGCGCCGATCTCGAAGTCCGGCCGCTGCGCCAGATCCGCCAGCGTCAGCATCCCCGTCACCGAAGCCACTCTCGAAACGCCCCCGAGTCGGGGTCCCTCAGGACTCCCTCACGCCTCCATCATGGCCCATCCGGCGCCCCGCTCACAAGCTGACCTTATCCGGCGTCCGCAAGTGCGCGGCCGCCGTCACCAAGGGGGTATGATCGTGTTCAGACAGCTTCTTTCCGCAGCCTGCGCGGCGGCCGTTCTCGCCGCGGCTGGGCCGGCGCTGGCGGTCACCGACGCCGCCGGCGACCTGCTCGCCAGCTACACCGGCCCGCAGGGTTCCGACCTGGACATCCTGAGCGCCACCGCGGTCTACGACGGGACCGCGTTCCACCTGTCCGCGACGCTCGCGGGCGCGCCGGGAACGACCGCAAACAGCCTCTACGTCTGGGGCGTCAACCGCGGCGGCGGGACGCCCCGCCTCTCCTTCGGAACGCCGAGCCTGGCGCCCAGCGTGCTGTTCGACGCCGTGGCGGTGATGTTCCCGGACGGCCTGGGCCGCGTGGCCATCCTGCCGGCCATGGGACCGCCGGCGATCACCAACCTTGCGGGGCTCGTCACCATCGATGGGAACACCATCTCCGGTTCGTTCGCCGCCTCGCTGTTTCCCTCCAACGGCTTCGCGCCGGAGGACTACACCTTCACGCTCTGGTCGCGGGCGCGCGTGAACCCGCTGTTCGACGGGACCAACGCAGAGATTGCGGACTTCGCCCCTGACGTCGGCGGCTTCCAGGCCAGCGTGCCCGAGCCCGGAACCTGGGCGGTGATGCTGCTGGGCTTCGCGGCGGTTGGCGCCGCGGCGCGCCGGCGTCGCGTCGGGCCGCCGGCGACCGCATGACCGGCTTGTAACTGGCCAGGCCCCGGAACGGCGTTATCGTCCCCCAAGCCCGATACCTTGGGGGACGACATGCGAATCCTGGCTGGTCTCATCCTCGCCGCCGCCTTGGCCGGTTCGGCCACGGCCCAGCCGCTCGACGACAAGCGGCTTTCCGTCCACACGCTGGTCCGCGAGGACATCTTCGCGGGGCTTCTGGAGGACGACGCGGCGCGGATGGCCCGTGGCGAGGCCAACCTGCAGACGCTGCTGGTCAGCCGGCCGAACGAACGCGCCACGGTCCTCGTCTGGATCGCCGGCGGCGAGGTCTACCACGCCGTCAAGGCGCGGGAGGCGAAGAAGCCCGCCGAGTACAAGCGGCTCTACGCCCGCGCCAAGGCCCACTGGGACGAGGCCGTCGCGCTGAAGTCCAGCGACCTCGGCGTGCCCGCCACCCTCGGTGGCGTGATCCTGCTCTACGGCGACCGCCTCGCGCCGGAGGACCGCAAGGATGCCTGGGAGCGCGCCTACGCCGCCTACACGACGATCAACGAGCTGCAGGGCCGCTTCCTGGACAAGCTCCCGCCGCACATGCGCGGCGAAGCCATCGGCGGCCTCGTCCAGTCCGCCCAGCGCACCGGCCGCACCGCAGAGTACGAGGCCGGCCTGGAGCGCATGCTGGTGCTGATGAAGGGCACGCCGTACGAGCCCACGGCCATCGCCTGGAAGACGAACCCCAAGGCCGCCGGCAAGGGCGTCCTCGCCTGCAAGCAATGCCACGACGAGGGCCGTCTCCAGCCCACCCTCGCGCGGCTCGGCCCAGCGAAATAGGTCGCGGCGTAGGCCGAGCCGTCAGGCGGTCGCCGTGCGGAATGCCGCGTTGGGCCCCTTCCAGCTGAAGGCCTTCATGAAGGCGTCCACGTAGGCCGCGGCCCGGGCGCCGTAGTCCATGTGATAGGCATGCTCGTACATGTCGAGCGCCAGCAGGGGCGTACCGCCGGCCAGCGTCATGGTGTGGTCGGCCGCCCAGGTGTTCACCAGTCGCCGATCGCGCGGGCTCCAGGTCAGCAGCACCCAACCGGAGCCGCCACCCAACGCCTTGCCCATGGCCGCGAACTCCGCGGCCCAGCGATCGTGGCTGCCGAAGTCTCGCTCCATTGCCTGCGCCAGGGCCGCGCCAGGCGCCTCCGGCGCGCCGAAGGCGGAGAAGTAGACCTCGTGCAGCAGCATGGAGTTCCAGGCGATCAGCTCTTCGCGCTTCAGCCCGTTCAGGCGGTAGCCGGGCGCCGTCGCCGGATCCAGCGCAGCGACCTCGGCCGCGATCGCGCCCAGGCGGTTGACCGCACCCGTGTAGTTGTTCGCGTGGTGGCTGGTCAGCAGCTTCTCGGAGAGGCCGGGCACGGTCTTCGGATCGAAGGACAGGGGCTTCGGCAGCGGCTTCGGCGGCGCGGCGGCCGCGGGCGCGGCGCTCATGGCCGCCGCCAGCAGCGCGCCGGCGCCCAGCAGGGCGCGGCGGTCCGGATCGAGGTCTGACATGCTGATCTCCCGTTCACTGGTCGTCGCAAGCTGCGCGTTCTCTTCAGGGTGCGCCACCGTCCCCGCGTTGGCGAGGTCTTGGACGGCGGCGCCTGCCGCCATGGGCCGCCGCATCGGTCCCCAGGCCCGGATTGCCGCACGGGCGCCGCTCGCCTAATCGGGACGGGCCAGCCTCGCCGGAGCCCCAATGACCGAAGCCATCGCGCGTAGCGTCCACGACACTCTGGGCGAGGTGCGCCTCGTCGCCTGCGCCGACGGCCGCGCCGCGATCGAGTTCGAGGTCGGCCCGCACATGTGCCACTCCGGCGGCGTGGCCCAGGGCGGCTTTGTCTGCGGCTGGATCGATGCGGCGATGGCGCGGGCCTCGCTCTCCATCGCGCCCGAGATGACCCCCATGTCGCTGGAGATGAAGGTCAGCTACTTCGCGCCGACCCGTCCGGGCCGGGTCGTCGCCGAGGCCTGGATCGAACGCCGCGGCCGCGTGACCTGCTTCGCCGAGGGCCAGCTCAAGGACCCCGCCGGCAAGGTCCTCGCCAAGGCCAGCTCCACCATCCGCCTGATCCCCACCGAAGCCGTCGAGGCCAGCGCGCGCCGCGACCTGGGCTAAGCCCCGTACAGGTCCGCGAAGTTGTCGGCGTAGAACCGCCGCCGCGTCGCCGCGTCGGCGTCGCCCAGCGAGCGCTCGAAGCGGCCGATCGGGTCGCGGCCGCCCTCGGCGTGCGGGTAGTCCGACGAGAACAGGTAGAGCTCTGGCCAGCTTTCGCGGATGAAGGCGCCCACGTCCTCGAACGGATAGGGCGTGAAGCGCAGCTGCGCGCGGATCTGGTCCGATGGCTTGCGCATCATCTCCGCCAGGTGCGGCTCCGACTTCGCCCAGATGGACGCCGCGTGGTCGAGCCGGCGGATCATGTCGGGGACCCAGCCCGCGCCCAGCTCGATGACCCCGCCGCGCAGGTCCGGATGCCGCTCCAGCACGCCGTCCAGCACCAGGATCGAGATGAACCGCTGGGCGGCGTGGTGGATCACCGTCAGGTCCTTCGACCCGATCACCTCCGCCCCGCCGCGGGCGCTCACCCGGGTCGGCCGCCCGTCGTTCATCCACGGCGCGTCCACGCTGAGCGGCGCCGAGCCCACGTGCAGGATGAACGGCATCCGCCGCTCGGCGAGCGTCGCCCAGATCGGCTCGTGGTCCACGTGCCCCGGCGAGCGGCCCCCGGGCGCACTGGCCGCCACCCAGGCCGCGCCAAGACCCAGCCCGTGCGCGTGCTCGATCTCGGCTAGCGCCAGCGCCACGTCGTCCAGCGGGACCATGGCCACGCCGATCAGCCGCGGATCGCCGCCGCAGAAGGCCGCCATCGCCCGGTTGTGCGCCCGCGCCGCCGCATAGCGCACCTCCGGCTCCGCCTCGAAGATCGGCCGCGCGCAGAACGAAGAAAACACCACCTGCCGCTGGAAGCCCAGCAGGTCCAGCGCCCGCGACCGCTCGGGCCCGGAGAACGACCCCAGGGCGTCGTGCCACTTGGGCCCATGGGTGATCTGGTCGCCCAGCGCCACCAGCCGCTCGAACGTCTCGGGATCGTGCCCCGCCTTGCCCACGTGCGCCGCCGGGTTGAACTGCCCGGTGGCGAGCGACCCCATCTCCGGCATCCGCCCGCGCTCGCGCGGGTCCGCATGGCGGGTCAGGAAATCCGGCAGCTCCATCAGGTGGCTGTCGGCATCGAAGATCACCCGCTCGCCCGCGTAGGCCATGTCGAGCCCTCGTTCCGCGCGGGCATTTGGCCCCTACCCGAACGCCGCGTCCAGCATGCGCGCGCCATAGATCGCCGAGCGCCATCGTCGAAGCGAACGCCTACCCGGCGCGCTCCGTGTGGGAGCGGGCCCGCAGGTTCGACTGCTGAGCCGCCGCCGCGCTAGCGGACGGTTTCCTTCTCCCGGGGCGCGGAGGCCTTGCGGGTCCGCACCTGGGCCTTGGGCTTCGGCAGCAGCCGGAAGCGCGTCTGGCACCACGCGAAGTCGACGCCGACGTCGAGCAGGGCGTCGGAGCGCCCGCACGGGCAGGCGAACTCCATCACCGCGAAGACCCGGTAGGTCTCCCCGGCCTGCAACGGCGTCGGCCGTCCGGTGGCATGGTTGGGGGCGGCGTTCACGCAGAGAACCAGATCGCCCGGGCCGACAGGGTCGCTCATCGCTTCCATCCACTTGGCTGCCGGAAGTTTAGCCCCAGAGGAGCCCGGAGTCTCATTCCGGTCGCGAGGCGGCATAACCGCCGCTTCAGCGCGCCTCGGGCGCGGGCAGAAGCCGCACGCGGCTGGGGAGCATGAAAACCGTGTCCGCGTTCATGCCCTGGGCCACCAGCTGGCCCACGAGTTCGCCGCCGACCGGCACGACCTTGAGCGCCAGGCCGTGTGCGGCGCGCTGCGCCTCCGGAATGTTGCTGCGCCCCTCGAACCGCCCGCTGAGAGCTCCGTCCTCGAACGACGCCTGGCCCAGCTGGGTCGCCGCCTGGTCGGCCAGCCGCACCGTGATCCTCCCGTCCGCATGGAAGGTCAGCTCGAGCGGCTGCGGGCCCGCGTAGCTGGTCGCCGTCCCGCGCCACGCGCCGCGGAACGGGATGGGCTGCGCCGCCGGCCGCGACGCCGCTTCCGGCGGCGGCGTCACTTCCGGCGCGATCGCCTCGCGGATCGCCTGTCCGACCCGCCCCAGCGGCGCTGACGAATTGGCCAGCAGCACGAAGGCCAGCTTCTGGTCGGGATAGAAGGTCATGAAGCTGCTCACCCCCGGCTGCCCGCCCGAATGCCAGACCTGGGGGTGTCCGTTGATCGTGCTGAGGACCCAGTTGGCGCCGATGTCGCGGCGCGGCGCATCGGGCGGCGTCGGCATCGGGGCGGCGCTGGCTGGCCGCTGCATCGCCAGCCGCGTGGCCGGCTCCAGGACCTGCGCCTGTCCCGGCAAGGGGGTTCCCATGTGGAAGGCCAGGAAACGCGCCATGTCGTGGGCGCTCGACCAGACGTCTCCCGACCCCGGATGGTCGGTAAGGTAGAAGCCCATCGGCTTGCGCTCCGGATCGTAGCGCACGGCCGCGGTCCGCCCGGCCGGAAGGCCCACGGCGCTGTCCTTCATCCCGAGCGGGCCGAACACCTCGCGCCGCAGATACTGTCCGAAGGTCTGCCCGGAAACCTGCTCCACGGCGGCGTCCAGCACCTTCATGCCGATGTTGGAGTATTCGAACCGGGTGTTCGGCGGGAACACGGGCATGGCGAACCTGGAGATCGTCACCTTCGATCCGGCCGGCTCGGCTCCGTCGAGATAGAAATGACCGTACTGCGGCAGGCCCGCGGAGTGCGACATGATCCGCCGCGCGGTCACCTCGCGCGTCTGGGCCGGCGCCCCCGGCAGCTTTACCCCGCCCAGGAAGCGCTCGATCGGCGCGTCGAGGTCGAGTCGGCCGGCTTCGGCGAGGTTCATCACCGCCGTGGCGGTGATCGGCTTGGTCATCGAGGCCAGCGAGTACGCCGTGTGCGCGGTCGCCGGGATCCTGCGTTCCACGTCGGCCCAGCCGAAGGCATCCTCCCAGACGATCTTGCCGTCCTTGACGATCGCGACGGCGATGGAGGGGACCTTCGCCTCCTCCAGCGTCTGCAGGATCGCCCGGCGGACGCTGTCGAACTGGGGTGGGGCCTGGGGGGCGGCCTGCGCCGCGGAGGCGCCGAGCAGGAGGCCCAGGGCTGTAAAGCCGGCGGCGGCCGGTCGGCGGAACGTAGGCGACATCTCTGATCTTCCGGGTTCGGTGAGGTCTTGAGACGTCGGGTTAGCTCCCCAGCCTGACGCTTGCCTGTCGCCACCCGCCGGCGTGCGACAGCTTGCGGACAGGTTCAGGCCGCCGGCGGGAACTCGAGGCGGAACGTCGTCCGCGCCGCCTCGCGCCGCCAGCTCACCTCGCCGCCCAGCCCGCGCATGATCTCGCGCGTCAGGTGAAGCCCCAGCCCGGATCCTTCGCCGCCACCGCGTGCGAACGCTTCGAAGAGGCGCGGCTGCAGGTCCTCGGGCACGCCGGGTCCCTCGTCAGTGACCTCCAGCCACCGCTCGCTGACGGTCACGCCGATCTGGCCGCCGCCGCCGTGGACGATGGCGTTGCCGACGAGGTTGGTCACCGCCCGCTCGACCGCCTGCCGCTCGCCCCACACGGTTATCGGCCCCGGCGGCCGTTCCAGCGACAGGTCGCAACCGGCGTCCGCGGCCATCGGCGCAAGGTCGGCGACGACCGCCTCGGCCGCCTCGGCCAGGTCGATGGCGACGCGCGGCCCGGCCGGCAAAGACAGGCGCTCCAGGTCCAGCATCTGCTCCACCAGGCGCGTGACCCGCCCCACCGCGGTCCGGAGCCCCTCGCGCTCCTCCGCGGATGTCTCGAGCGTGTCCACGCGCAGGGACAGCACCGCCAGCGGTGTCCGCAGCTCATGGGCGACGTTGGAGATCAGCCGCTTGCGCCGGCCGAGCTCGACCTCCAGACGCTCCAGCGCGCCGTTGAACGCCCGCGCCAGCGGCAGGAGCTCCGGCGGCGCCCGGCCCTCGTCCAGCCGCCGGCCCACGTCGCCGGGATGGATGGAGGTCGCCTCTTCGACCACCGGGCGGATCGCGCGCGACAGCAGCGGGATCGCCAGCAACAGGGCGATGGCCCCCAGGCCCCCGAGCACGAGGAAGACGGCCACCGCCGGCGCCACCGAAAAGGTCCGCAGCACGTCCCTCGAGGTGATGGTCTCGGGGTCCACCCCGCCGGCCGCCAGCAGGATCGGCCGCCGGCCGATCACGTGCTGCTCGACGCGGGCGTCCGGGAGGAGCGCGCCCAGATCGTCGCCGCCGGCCGACGACCCCGTCAGCCGCCGCGCGGCGCGCGGCGGCGAGCCCACGACGAGGACATGCCCCTGGCTCACCCCGATCAGCCACAAGGCGGGATTGCGCGCCGCCAGCGACGCGAACGCGCCGTCTGCAGGCATCGTCCAGCGGTCGCCGGAGAAACGCAGCTCCTGCACGGCGAAGTCGAGCGCCACGTCCGCGCCGCCCAGGCGCGTGGTCCGGCCCTCCAGGACCCCGGACCCGAGCCCGATCACGATCGCCAGCACATGCACCGCCAGGAGCGCCGCCACCGCGCGCAGCGCCAGCGACCGAGGCCATCTCAGCATGGCCGCAGCATGTAGCCGACGCCCCGGATGGTGCGCAGCTCCACCCCGGCGTCCTCCGCATCGAGTCGCCGCCGCAGCCGCGACACCTGGGTCTCGAGCGCATTGCCGGACACCTCTTCGTCCAGTCCGTAGACCTCCGACTCCAGGTGCGTCCGGTGCACCACCCGTCCGGCCCGCCGGATCAGCACCGCCAGAAGGGCGAGTTCCCGCCGCGGCAGCGCCAGCGGCCGGCCCCCGATGCGCACCTCGCGGCTGACGGGATCGAACGCCAGCCGCCCCACCTCCGCCACGGACCGGTCCCCGGCGTCGAGCGGCCGCCGCCAGGCCGCGCGCACCCGCGCGTGCAGCTCGGCGACCGAGAACGGCTTCACCAGATAGTCGTCTGCGCCCGCGTCCAGCCCCTCGATCCGGTCGGCGACGTCGTCGCGCGCCGTCACGAAAATGATCGCCGGACGCGGCGTCCGTGACTTCGCCGCCGCAACAAGCGCCACGCCGTCCCCGTCGGGGAGGCCGCGGTCCAGCAGGATCACCCGGTACGACCGCTGCAGCACCGCCTCGAAAGCGTCGGCCAGCGTGGTCACATGGTCCACCGGCCACCGATCCTGCGCGAGCGCGGAGACCAGCGCCCGGCCAAGGGCGTCGTCATCCTCCACCAGCAGGATCCGCGAGGCGTCGTTCACGCCTCCAGCCTACAGCCCGAACCTGTCCGCAAGCTGGCGCCTCCCGCCATCGGCGGGGGCCTATGCGCCGCCGTAGTCGAAGTCCGGCCTGCCGTAGACGCCGACGATGTCGACGCCGAAGGCCGCGCCGTCGGCCAGGTCGGTCAGGAAGGCGGCGTTGGCGCGGGCGTACATCCCGATGTCCGCCTTCTCGGCCTCGGCCAGCAGCCAGCCGACCATGGCGGCCTTGGTCCCTTGCCCGTTCGCCCCGTCGCCGCCGTAGGCCGCGAAGTAGAGGTCGCGGCCGCCCGACAGCAGGGCGGCCACCTTGGCGTCGCTGGGTGCGAGGCCGAAGATCTCCGCGTAGGCGGCGCGGGTCGCCTCGGTCAGCGACAGGCCGCCATAGGCCTGCGCAAACCAGGCCTTGCCCTCGCCGTCCCGGCCCAGGTTGACCGCGAAGTTGATGTAGCGGTTCTC
>CAZBXO010000073.1:0-17424 GCA_964495645.1 uncultured Phenylobacterium sp.
TCGGCCATGATCTCGCGCAGCTCTTCGGCGACGAAGAAGAAGTAGTTGATCACGTGCTCGGGTTGGCCGGTGAAGCGCGCGCGCAGCACCGGGTCCTGGGTCGCCACCCCAACCGGGCAGGTGTTGAGGTGGCACTTCCTCATCATGATGCAGCCGGCCGCGATCAGCGGCGCCGTCGCGAAGCCGAACTCGTCGGCGCCGAGCAGGGCGCCGATGGCGACATCGCGCCCGGTGCGCAGGCCGCCATCCACCTGCACGGCGATGCGTGTGCGCAGGCCGTTCAACAGAAGCGTCTGCTGGGTCTCGGCCAGGCCGATCTCCCACGGCGAGCCGGCGTGGGTCAGCGATGTCAGCGGACTCGCGCCCGTGCCGCCCTCGAAGCCCGAGATGGTCACGTGATCGGCGCGCGCCTTCGACACGCCGGCCGCCACCGTGCCGACGCCCACTTCCGAGACCAGCTTCACCGAGATGCGGGCGCTCGGGTTCACATTCTTCAGGTCGTGGATCAGCTGGGCCAGATCCTCGATCGAATAGATGTCGTGGTGCGGCGGCGGACTGATCAGCCCCACGCCCGGCGTCGAGTGGCGGACGCGGGCGATGTTCTTGTCGACCTTGTGGCCGGGCAGCTGGCCACCCTCGCCGGGCTTGGCCCCCTGGGCCATCTTGATCTGGATGTCGTCGGCGTTGACCAGGTATTCGGCGGTGACGCCGAAACGCCCCGAGGCGACCTGCTTGATCGCCGAGCGCATCGAGTCCCCGTTCGGCAGGCGCACGAACCGGTCCGGCTCTTCGCCGCCCTCGCCAGTGTTTGAGCGCCCGCCGATGCGGTTCATGGCGATGGCGAGCGTGGTGTGCGCCTCGCGGCTGATCGAGCCGAAGCTCATCGCGCCGGTGGAGAAGCGCTTCACGATCTCGGCGGCCGGCTCCACCTCGTCCAGGGGGATGGGTGTCTCGCCGGGCTTCAGGCGCATGAGGCCGCGGAGTGTGAGCAGGCGCTCGTTCTGGTCGTTGATGGAGCGCGCGTAGGCCTTGTAGGCCTCGGGGAGGTTGCCGCGCACGGCGTGCTGCAGCTGGCCGACCGATTCCGGCGTCCACGCGTGGCTCTCTCCGCGCAGGCGCCATGCATACTGGCCGCCCACGTCCAGCATGGTCTTGTAGATCGGATTGTCGCCGTAGGCGTCGCGGTGGCGGCGCACCGCCTCCTCGGCGATCTCAATCAGGCCGACGCCCTCGATGGTCGACGCGGTGCCCGTGAAGTAGCGGGAGATCACCTCCGACGAGAGGCCGACTGCGTCGAAGATCTGCGCGCCGCAATAGGACTGGTAGGTGGAGATGCCCATCTTGGACATCACCTTCAGGATGCCCTTGCCGACCGCCTTCACATAGTTCTTGCGTGCGTCGTAGGCGCTGACCTTGAGGTCGTTGCCGACCCGCACCTGTTCCAGGGTCTGGAAGGCCAGGTAGGGGTTGACCGCCTCAGCGCCATAGCCCGCCAGGACGCAGAAGTGATGCACCTCGCGGGCCTCGCCGGTTTCCACGACCAGGCCCGTCTGCATCCGCAGGCCCTGGCGGATCAGGTGGTGGTGCACCGCCGCGGTGGCGAGCGCCGCGGGCATCGGAATGCGGTCGGGGCTCGTCTCGCGGTCCGAAAGGATCAGGATGTTGTTGTCGGCCAACACGGCGTCGGTGGCTTCGCGGCAGAGACGCGCGATCTCCGCCTCGAGTCCCTCGGCCCCCTCGATCGCCGGCCAGGTGGCGTCGAGCGTGGCCGTGCGGAAGGCGCCGTCCAGCAGTTCGTTGACCGCGCGGATCTTGGCCATGTCGTCGTCAGTCAGGATCGGCTGTGCGACCTCGAGGCGCTTGTGGGTCCCCGCGTTGCGGCCGAGCAGATTCGGCCGCGGCCCGATCATCGAGACCAGGCTCATCACCAGCTCCTCGCGAATCGGGTCGATCGGCGGGTTCGTGACCTGGGCGAAGTTCTGCTTGAAGTACTCGTAGAGCAGCTTGGGCCGCGCCGAGAGGACGGCGATCGGCGTGTCGTGGCCCATCGAGCCGACCGGGTCGTCGCCGTCCCTGGCCATGGGCTCCAGGAAGAACGACAGGTCCTCCTGGGTGTAGCCGAAGGCCTGCTGGCGATCGAGCAGGGTATCCGGGTCGTTCGGGGCTGGCGCGGCTCCGTCGACGCCGTCCAGCGACAGGTCCTCGAGCTTGAACTGGGTCTCCGCCAGCCACTCCTCGTAGGGCTCGGCTTCGGCGAGGACGCGCTTGAGCTCCTCGTCCTCGATGATGCGGCCCTCTTCCATGTCGATGAGCAGCATCTTGCCGGGCTGCAGACGCCACTTGCGCACGATCCGCTCCTCGGGGATCTGCAGGACCCCCACCTCCGAAGCCATGACCACGTGGTCCTGGTCGGTGATCACGAAGCGGGCGGGACGCAGGCCGTTGCGGTCCAGCGTGGCGCCGATCTGGCGTCCGTCGGTGAAGGCCACCGCGGCCGGGCCGTCCCAGGGCTCCATCAGCGCGGCGTGGTACTCGTAGAAGGCCTTGCGCTTCGGATCCATCAGCGGATTGCCGGCCCAGGCCTCCGGGATCAGCATCATCATCGCCTGGGCGAGCGGGATGCCGCCAGCGACCAGGAGTTCCAGCGCATTGTCCAGGCATGCGGTGTCCGACTGACCATGCGGGATCAGCGGCCACATCTTGTTCAGATCCGGCCCGAGGAGATCGCTCTCCATCGAGCGGCGGCGGGCGTTCATCCAGTTCACGTTGCCGCGGACGGTGTTGATCTCGCCGTTGTGGGCGATGAACCGGTAGGGGTGCGCCAGCCGCCAGGAGGGGAAGGTGTTGGTCGAGAATCGCTGGTGGACCAGCGCCAGGGCGCTCTCCGCCCGCTCGTCGGCCAGGTCCTTGTAGAAGGTCCCTACCTGGTGGGCGAGCAAGAGCCCCTTGTAGACCACCGTGCGGGTCGAGATCGACGGCAGGTAGATGTCGCGCAAGCCGGGCATCTGGCGCTTGTGCGCCAGCTCCGCCAGCGGATTCTGGAACTGCTTCCTGACAGCGAGAAGCTTGCGCTCGTGCCCGTCCTGGTCGCGCACGTTGGGACCCCGGCCGATGAAGGCCTGGCGGATCACCGGCATCGAGGACAGCACCGCCGCGCCGAGGCCCGTGGTGTCGGTCGGAACGTCACGCCAGCCGAGCAGCGGCTGCTTCTCGACCCGCAGGAAGTGCTCGAACTGCTCGATGCCGGCCGTGCGCGCCGCCTCATCCTGCGGCAGGAAGCACATGGCGACCGCGTACTCGCCCGGCGGCGGCAGCTCGACGCCCGCCTCGCGGGCCCAGGCGCGGTAGAGGCCATCGGGAATCTGGATCAGGACACCTGCGCCGTCGCCCACCAAGGGGTCGGCGCCCACCGCGCCGCGGTGGTCGAGGTTGACCAGGATCTGCAGCCCGGCGTCGATCACCTCGTGCGATTTGCGGCCCTTGATGTTGGCCACAAATCCCACGCCGCACGAGTCATGCTCGTTCGCCGGATCGTACAGTCCTTGCCGTTCAGGCAACCCCATCACCGTCTTCTCTTGTCTCACGCCTACTCTAAGCGCGCGCCAGCGCGGCCCGAAGCCTCTTTCGAGGGGGGCCGTGCGCACAATCGCGCCATTAGCGGCAAGAACTCCCCGTGTCGATGGCCGGACCGCCGCAGGCGGGGCAGATTTTTCTAAGCTGCCCGCCAGTTGGCCTGCAGCCCTGCCGCAGCGGCAAGCCCGGCGGCATAGGGAGGGTGCGGCAGCGCCCGGCCGTCCAGAGCGGCCACCGGGCGAATTCCGATCAGGCTGTTGGTCAGGAACATCGGCAGGCCGGCGATCCGCTCCGGCGTGGCGCGCACCTCCCGGGTGGGGACGCCGAGCCTGAGGCAAGCGTCGAGCACCTGCGCCCGCGTGATCCCATCGAGCACGCCGCACTCCGGCGGCGGCGTGCAGACCGCGTCGCCGTCGATCCAGAAGACGTTGGCGGCGGCGGCGCAGGCGACCTCCCCGCGGGTGTTGAGCATCAGCGCCTCGTCGGCGCCGCTCGCGCGGGCGTCCGCACGGGCGAGGACGTTGTCGAGGTAGGCCAGGGTCTTGAGGCGCGATGCCGGCGACGTATCGTTGCGGCGGACGGCGACCGTCACGAGGGTGGCGGGCGCCGTCGGGGCGGACGTCGGCGAGGCGGTGGCCGTCAGCGCGGGCCGCGGATCGGCCGGAATGTCGAGACCGCGACCGCCCGGCCCTGCGCTCCAGCTGAGCCGGACGGCAAGGCGACCGGACCGTCCCCCCACCGCCCCAAGCGCAGCCTCCAGGCAGGCCGCGGGGCCCGGTGCGGGCATCCCGAGCACCGCGCATCCGCGCATCAGGCGACCGAGGTGAGCCTCCCAGTCGCGGAGTTCGCCATCCCACAGCAAGGTCTCGAAGAGGCCATGGCCGAGGGTGAAGCCGCGGTCGTCGGGGGCGATCATGTGTCGGCGGCCAGGGCGGCGAGAATGGCGCCTATCTTGGCGGTCGTCTCGGCGACCTCGGCGGCAGGCTCGCTGTCGGCGACGATGCCGCCGCCGGCGCGCGCCTCGAAGCGCCAGCCGGCCTCGTCTTCGACGCAGGCCAGCGTGCGGATGAGGACGCTGGCGTCCAGCGAGCCGTCGCCGCCGACCTGGAACAGGCTGCCGCAGTAGGGGCCGCGCGGCGACTCGTAGTCGGCGATGACCTTCATCGCCTGCAGCTTCGGCGCGCCGGTGACCGAGCCCGCCGGAAAGGCGGACAGGAAGGCGCCCCAGCCGGTGCGCCCCGGGGCCAGGCGCGCCCGCACGCGGCTCACCAGGTGGTGAACGTTGGCGTAGCTCTCCAAGGCCGCCAGCTGAGGCACACAGACCGTGCCCGGCGACGAAACCTGCGCGAGGTCGTTTCGCATCAGGTCGACGATCATCAGATTCTCGGCGCGGTCCTTGGCGCTTGCCCTGAGCTCGGCGGCCAGCGCGGCATCGGCGACGGCACCGGCGCCGCGGGGCCGGGTGCCCTTGATCGGCCGGCTCTCCACCCAGCCGTCCCTCACCGACAGGAAGCGCTCCGGCGAGTTGGAGACCAGGGCGCGTCCCGGCAGGCGCCAGTAGGCCGCATATGGGGCGGGACTCCTGTGGGCCAGGCGACGGAACAGGTCATACGGCGTGCGCCCGGCGGCCAGGCGCCCGCGCCAGGGCCGCGCCAGGTTGGCCTGGAACATCTCGCCAGCGGCGATCCGCCCGACGGTGTTTGCGACGTTGGCGGCGTGGCGCTCGTCGGCGACGTCGCACGTGGCGGCGCCCAGCGGACCGCAGGGCGCGGCGCGGCGCGGCCCATCCAGCCAGGCGAGCGCGGCCCCAGCCTGTCGCCCGCGTCCCACGGCGATCACGCGGCAGCGAGCGTGGTCGAACGCGAGCAACGCGGGATAGCGGGCCAGCGTCAGGTCGGGCCACTCGCCGCGGACCTGCGGCGCGACCGCCTCGAGGCGCGCAGAAAGCTCGTAGCTGGCGAGCCCGATGACCCCGCCCTGCCAAGGCGGCCCGTCCGGGCGATGGCCGCCACGCAGCAGGCCCGGCACGTCCGGCAACGGCTCACCCTGCCTGGGCTCCATGACCAGGTCCGGCCGCCGCGCCAGGTACGACCAGCCGCCTCCGCTCAGCAGCGCGGCGTAGGGTTCGTCCGCGAACGCGGCCAGGGCCTCGACCGGATCGGTCCAGGGGGCTTCGATCAGGACGATTTCGGCGTCGGGGAGGACGGCGTTCATCGGCGCGCGCCGAATACACCATCAGCCGTCGCCCCAGAACCCTGCGGCCGGCGGATGGATCAGCCCATCCGCGACCCGCGCGCCGCCGGGCCGGTCTTCCGCCAGCCACCATGGCCCGTCGAGATCGGCGAAGTCGGCGTCTGCGCCCAGGAACATCGCCGGCGCGATCGACAGCGAGGAGCAGACCATGCAGCCGGCCAGCACCTGCAGGCCGAGTGTGCGGGCGAGCGTGAGCATAGCCAGCGCCTCGGTCAGGCCGCCGGCCTTGTCGAGCTTGATGTTGACCATACCGTAGCGACGCGCGGCGTCGGGCAGGTCCAGCGTCGTGTGCACGGACTCGTCCGCGCAGATCGGCGCCGGGTAGCGGAGACCTTCGAGCGCTGCATCGTCGTCTGCTGGCAGCGGTTGCTCGATGAGCACGACCGGCAGGCGTGCGACCAGCGGGCGGACCTCCTCCAACACCGCCGGATTCCAGCTCTCGTTCGGGTCCAGGATCAGCTTCGCGCCAGGCGCAGCCGCCGCGACGGCGCCGATCCGCTCGGCGGAGCCTTCGGCATCCAGCTTGATCTTGAGCAACGCAGACCCGGCGACCTCACGCGCCGCGGTGGCCATGGCGGCAGGATCGTCGAGGCTGATGGTGACGGCAGTGGCGATCGGACCCGGCGGCGGGCGGTGCAGGCGCGCGGCGACGGAGCGGCCGGACAGCTGCGCCTCCAGGTCCCAGGCCGCGCAGTCCAGGGCATTGCGCGCGGCCCCGGCGTCGAGGCTGGCGATCAGGTCGGGGATGGGCTCGCCGGCTGCCGCGCGCCGGGCCAGCGCCTGCAGCTGCGCCGCCACGGATTCCGGCGTCTCGCCGTAGCGGCCATAGGGCACGCACTCGCCGAGGCCGACGGCGCGGGCGGTGCGCAGCTCGACGACCACCACCTCCGCATGGGTCTTCACGCCGCGCGAGATGCGGAACGGCGCGCGCAGGGGCAGCCGTTCTGTGCGGACGTGAAGCTGGGCGCGCATACGATGGGAGATTCCCCTATCGCGCCCGCCACGTCGAGGCGGCCGCTAGCGGAAGGCGCGGGGCTCTTCCGCCGGGCGTTCCTTCAGGAACCGGTCCGCTTCGCTCCGCAGCCGCTCGGCGAGCGCCGCGGCGTCGAAGCTTTCGCCATCCCACGCGGAACGGGTTTGGGCCTCCGCGCGCTTGGGAGATGTCCCTCGGCTCTCGCCGACCAAGGTCGCGTCCGGCATACGGCGCCTCCTCGCATCCAACCCCAGACAACGCACGCACTGCGTGCGTCGTTCCCCTGCGCGTCGACAATACGACGGACGCGTGGCTAGATGCCGTCAGGGCAACGCGTCGGGGACAGCGCGATGACGGACGACTTCCTGCCGCCGGGGCGGCTCGACATCGGCCGGGTGATCGGGGGGACCTTCGGGGTCATCGGCCGCCATTTCCCCACCTATGCGGTCTTGAGCCTGATCCTCGCCGGCGGCCCGCTGTTGCTCATCAGCCTCATCCAGGGTCAGGCCGTTCACGGCGACGTCCTGGATCGCGAAATCTTCTTCGACCTGGACCCGCTGCAGGCGTTCTGGGCGGCGTTCGGCGGCCTGGCTGCGATCGTGTTCGGCGCGATCCTGCAGGGGGCGCTGATCTACGCGACGGTGCAGGACATGAACGGCCAGCGCCCCAGCGTCCACGAGAGTCTGGCCACCGGCTTGCGCGAGTTCATGCCGCTGATCGGAGTCAGCATCCTGCTCGGGATCGCGATCGTCGTGGGGATGTGCTTCTTGATCGTTCCCGGCGTCATCCTCGGCCTGATGTGGTGCGTAGCCGTGCCCTGCCTGATCGCCGAGAACACCTCTGTGACGGGGGCCTTCGACAGGTCCGCCGACCTCACCCGGGGCAACCGCTGGCGGATCTTCGGCCTGGTGGTGATCACCTGGCTGGCGTTCACGGTCGTGGGCTCGATCTTCGGGGCCATGAATTTCGCCCCGCGGCCCTTCCACCGCGACCCGTTCGACTATCTCGACCTGCTGGACAGCCCGGTGTTCATCATCGGCAACCTCATCCTGAAGACCGCAACCGCCATGGTCGCCTCGACCGGAATCGCCGTCCTCTACGTCGAGTTGCGCAAGGCGCGGGAGGCGCACGGCAGCACCTGGTTGTCGGAAATCTTCTGACGCCTTGACGCGCCGCGGCCACGCGCGAAGTTGGGGCATGACCGACCGAGATGCGTTCATCCGCGGCCTCCCGAAGGCCGAGCTGCACCTGCACATCGAAGGCAGCCTGGAGCCCGAGCTGATGTTCGAGCTGGGCCGGCGCAATCGCGTGGCGCTGCCGTTCAGCTCGGTGGAGGACGTGCGCGCCGCCTATGCCTTCTCGAACCTGCAGGACTTCCTCGACATCTACTACCAGGGCGCGGCCGTGCTGCTGACCGAAGTCGATTTCCACGACCTGGCGCTCGCCTATTTCCGGCGCGTGGCCGCCGACGGCTGCCGGCATGTCGAGCTGTTTTTCGATCCCCAGACCCACACCGACCGCGGCCTGCCGTTTTCGGTCGCCATCGAAGGGCTGCTGGCCGGCATGGCGGAGGCGCAGAAGACCCTGGGGATCACCTCCAGCCTGATCCTCTGTTTCCTGCGCCACCTGGACGAGGACGCCGCCTTCGCGACGCTGAAGGCCGCCGAGCCCTGGCTGGACCGCATCCAGGGCGTCGGCCTGGACTCCTCCGAGGTGGGCCACCCGCCGTCGAAGTTCGCCCGCGTTTTCGCCGCCGCCCGCGAGCGCGGCCTGAAGCTGGTCGCCCATGCCGGCGAGGAGGGCCCGCCGGCCTACGTCTGGGAGGCGCTGGATCTCCTGAAAGTCGACCGCATCGACCACGGCAACCGCAGCCTCGAAGATCCGCGCCTGGTGCAGCGACTGGCGCATGCGCACATGACGCTGACCGTCTGTCCCCTTTCGAACCTGAAGCTCTGCGTGGTTGCCGACCTGAAGGCCCACCCGCTGAAGCGGATGCTGGAGCTGGGCCTGAAGCCGACCATCAACTCCGACGATCCCGCCTACTTCGGCGGCTACCTCGGCCAGAACTGGACGGACGTAGCGGAAGCCGTGAGCCTCTCCACCAACCAGCTGGTCACGCTGGCGAAGAACAGCTTCACGGGCTCGTTCCTGCCCCCGGAAGCCGTCGCCCGCCACGTGGCCGAGATCGACGCCTTTGTGGCCAAGGAGGCCGCCTGATGCGCACCTTTTGCCTGACTCTCGCCGCCCTGCTGGCCGCGGGCGCCGCCCACGCCAAGACGATCAGCATCGGGCCGGGTCCCGACGCCCAGGAGCGGCTGCAGACCGCCCTCATCGACGCCAAGCCCGGCGACGTGGTGAAGCTGGGCGCCGGCCGCTACGCCTTCACCGACGGCCTTTCGCTCGACGTGGACAACGTCACCGTCCAAGGCGCCGGGCCGGACAAGACCATCCTCTCCTTCAAGGGCCAGAAGGGCGCCGGCGAGGGCCTGTTGATCACGTCCGACCGGGTGACCGTGCGCGACTTCGCCGTCGAGGACAGCCGCGGCGACGGCATCAAGTCCAAGGGCTCCGACGAGATCAGCTTCATCAACGTCCATGTCGTCTGGACCGGCGGGCCGAAGGCCACCAACGGCGCCTACGGCGTCTATCCGGTCAGCTCGACCAATGTGCTGATCGATCGCGTCTACGTGAAGGGCGCCTCGGACGCCGGCATCTACGTCGGCCAGTCCAGGAACATCGTCCTGAAGCGCAGCCGCGCCGAGTACAACGTGGCCGGCATCGAGATCGAAAACTCGATGAACGCCGACGTCTTCGACAACGTCGCCACCCACAACGCCGGCGGCATCCTGGTGTTCGACCTGCCGAACCTGCCGCAGATGGGCGGCCACTCCACCCGCGTGTTCCGCAACAAGGTGGTGGCCAACGACACGCCGAACTTTGCCCCTCCAGGCAACACCGTGGCCGGCGTGCCCACCGGCACCGGCGTGATGGTGATGGCCAACAAGAACGTCCACGTCTTCGAAAACGAGATCGACGCCAACGCCACCTCGGGCGTGACCCTGGTCGCCTATCGCAGCAAGTTCACCGACCCGAAGTACAATCCCCTGCCCCGCGACATTCTGGTGCGGGCCAACAAGTTCGGCCGCAACGGCTGGGACCCGCAGTTCCTCGGGGGTGGAATGCTCGCCAAGGCCATGGGCGGCTCGATGCCGTCTGTGTTGTGGGACGGCGTGACGCAGGCGCAGGGCAACTCCGAGGTGGTCCGGGTGCGGGTCATGGACGGCCCCGTCGGCAACCTGCGGGCGCCCGCGCCCGGCGCCTACGACAAGGCCAACCCGGTCGTGACGCCTACGCTCGGCGACGCGGTGATCGCCGAGCCGAAGCCGGTGGTCCTGCCGCGGCGACAGGCGGCGCTGGCGGATTGATGCGGGGGTTCACGGCGGCGCTCGCCGCCATTGTATGCGTAAGCGCAGCGCCGGAGCCGGCGGCAGGTCCCGACCTGAAGGCGTTGCTCGACAAGGCGCCCGCGGCGCGGCTGTCGCAATACCGCCTGTTCATCGACGGGAAGCCCGACGCCAGCCTGACCCCGTTCGCACCCGCGACGCCGCTGTTCTCCGACTATGCCGAGAAGTACCGGTTCGTATGGCTGCCGCCCGGGACTAAAGTCCGCTATCGTGCGCAGGGTGCGCTGGACTTCCCGTTGGGCGCGACGCTGGTGAAGACCTTCGCATACCCGGCGGACCTGCGCCGGCCGGCGGAGAACGTGCGCTGGATCGAGACCCGGCTCCTGATCCGCAAGAAGTCCGGCTGGATCGCCCAGGCATATCTCTGGAACGCCGAGCGCACCGAGGCCGTGCTGAAGCGGGCCGGCGCACGGGTCGACGTGAGCTTCGTCGACACACATGGGGCTCGGCGGCAGGTCGATTACGCGATCCCCAACGCCAACCAGTGCAAGGAGTGCCACAAGCTCGGCCGCACGCTGGTTCCGCTGGGCCCCAAGGCGCGTAACCTGAACGTCGACTTCGCCTACCCGAGCGGCGCGGAGAACCAGTTGGCGCACTGGAGCCGCCTCGGCCTGATGGAGGGCGCTCCGTCGCCCGCCGCCGCGCCGCGCACCGTGCGCTGGGACGATCCGCAAGAGCCGCTGGAGGCCCGCGCCCGCGCTTACCTCGACGCCAATTGCGCCCACTGTCACAACGCCCGCGGCTCAGCCAGCAACTCGGGACTCTTCCTCGAGCTGGAGCAGCAGAAGGCCACCGCGCTCGGCGTCGGCAAGCGCCCGGCGGCGGCCGGACGCGGCACGGGGGGCTTCGAAGTGGCCATCGCGCCGGGCGACCCCGACCGCTCGATCCTGGTTCATCGCATGGCCTCCACCGAGCCTGGCGTGATGATGCCGGAACTGTCGCGCAGCTTGACGCACGAGGAGGGACTGGCGCTGATCCGCGCCTACGTCGCCCGACTGAAGTGATGGACGCGTTCCCGCCCACCCGCCGCCTCGTGATCGCCGCCGGCGCCGCGTTCGCGGCCGCGCCGGCCCGGGCGACGCCGGCCGCAGCCGACGTGGACGCCTGGATCGCCTACGAGGCGCGACTGAGGGCTCGCCTGCGCGACGCCGCCGGCGGGCGGTTCGACGACGAGGCGGCGCGCGTGACGCTCGCCCTCACCAACGCCGCGCGGGAGGGGGCCGGCGCGGGGCCGCTAGTCTGGCATCCTGCGCTGGCCGAGGCGGCGCGGGCCGCGGCGGCGGATCTGGCGTCGCGCGACTACTTCGACCACGTTTCACCGGAGGGCTTCGACCCCAGCCACAGATTCTGGCTGCTGGCGCGGCAGACCATCGGCTCGCCGTCGGAGAACCTCGCGTATCATCGTGGAGCAACCCACGAGACGGCACGTGGCTTCATGAACGACTGGCGAAAGAGCCGGCCACACTGGACCAACCTGCTACGAGCCAGCCACACCCACGCCGGGTTCGGCATCGTGCGCCGCGGCGACCGGGACTGGATCTGCGGCCTCTACGCCCGGCCGCTGGCCGAGATGGCCGAGCCCCTTCCTTTCCGGCCCGAGCGCATGCAGCTGGCGCGTGCGTTCCGGAGCTTCCCGCCGGAGCTGAAGGTGACGGTCGAGTCGCCACAGGGCAGCCCGCTGCGCCGCGGCGAGGGCCCGCCGCCGGTCATGCAGCTGGCCGGCCAGCGGCCGCTCGACGGGGGCCGTTACGAGGTCATCGGCGGCCCGATCTTCGTGATGCCCGCCTGAGAGCCGCGACAGAAAGCCTGGATTGCCGCGGCGTCGCCGCCTCAATACCTAGGACCGAGACCGTCCGGAGATCGACCGCTTGTCCCACGCCGACCTGTTCACGCCGCTGAAGCTCGCCCACGGCCCGCAGATGCCGAACCGATTCATGCTGGCCCCGCTCACCAACCTGCAGAGCCACCCGGATGGCAAGCTGTCCGACGAGGAGTTCCACTGGCTGACGCTCAGGGCCAAGGGGGGCTTCGGCGTGACCATGACCTGCGCCGCCTATGTGCAGCAGGTCGGCCACGGCTTCCCGGGACAGCTCGGCGTCTGGTCGGACGACCACCTCGAGGGCCTCACGCGCTTGGCCACGGCGATCAAGGCCGAGGGCAGCGTGTCTTCGATGCAGCTGCACCACGCCGGCAACCGCTCGCCGAAGGACCTCGTGGGGACGCCGGTCAGCGCTTCGGACGATCCGGCCACCGGCGCGCGCGGCCTCTCCACCGCCGAGGTCGAGCAGTTGGTCGAGGACTTCGTCGCCGCCGCCGTCCGCGCCGAGCAGGCCGGCTTCGAGGGCGTCGAGATCCACGGGGCCCACGGCTACGTGCTCGCCCAGTTCCTGTCGCCCGAGGTCAACCGCCGCGAAGACCGCTATGGCGGCGACGCCGAGAACCGCGCCCGCATCGTCTGGGAGATCGTCGAGGGCGTGCGCAGCCGCTGCGCGCCGGACTTCCAGCTCGGCCTGCGCCTGTCGCCGGAGCGGTTCGGCCTGCTGCTGCCGGAGATCGTGGAGTTGGCCCGCAGGGTGCTGGTCGACCCGCGGATCGACTACCTCGACATGAGCTTGTGGGACGTCTTCAAGGAACCTGCGGACGAGGAGTTCAAGGGCCGCAGCCTCGCCTCCTACTTCACCGAACTGCCCCGCGGGACCTGCAAGCTCGGCGCGGCCGGGAAGATCACCAGCGCCGCCATCGCCGGCCAGGTGATCGACATGGGCTTCGACTTTCCACTGATCGGCCGCGCGGCGATCCTGCACCACGACTTCCCGCGCCGCTGCATCGATCCCGCGTTCGTGCAGACCCCGCCACCGGTGAGCGCCGAGTACATGGCGCGCGAAGGAATCAGTCCGCGCTTCGTCAGCTACCTGCGCGACACCTTCAAGATGGTCGAGCCCGAGCCGGCCTAAGGAGGGCCCAGACGGGCGCGTGGTCCGACGCGTTCGGCAGGCCTCGGACCCAGCGGTCGACGCCGGCCGCCTTCAGGCGCGGCGCCAGGTCCGGTGACAGCAGGATGGCGTCCAGGCGCATGCCGGCGTCGCGGCCCCAGGCGTCGTACAGGTAGTCCCAGAAGCTCCACATGGGCTCGGTGGGGTGCAGCTTGCGCACGCTGTCGGTCCAGCCCTGCTCAACAAGCCGGCGCCAGGCCGCCTTGGACTCTGGCTGCTGAAGCGCGTCGTCGGTCCTCGGCTTCACCCGGTAGATGTCGAGGTCGGTGGCCACGACGTTGAAGTCGCCGCAGAGCGCCACCGGCACGCCGGCTTGCAGGAGCCCGTCGGCGTGAGCGATCAGGCGCTCGAACCAGGCCAGCTTGTAGACGAACTTCGGTCCCGGCTGGGGATTGCCGTTGGGCAGGTAGATGCAGCCGATCAGCACCCCCTTCACGGCCGCCTCGACATAGCGGGCCTGCGTGTCGGCCTCGTCGCCGGGCAGGCTGTAACGGGTGGGCACGGGCGTCAGGCCCTTGGCCAGGATGGCGACCCCGTTCCAGGTGCGCTGACCCTCCCAGACCGCACCGTATCCGGCCGCTTCGATGGCGGAGAGCGGAAAGGCCTCGGTGGCGGTCTTCAACTCCTGCAAGCAGACGACGTCCGGCTGCTCGGCCGCCAGCCAGGCGGTGAGCACATCCAGCCGCTTGACGACGTTATTGATGTTGTAGGTCGCGATCTTCACGCGAGCGCCGCGGGCTTCGGGCCGCCCGTCGCCCAGTCGATCAGCTCCACCGGGTGGACGACCGGGACACCGAGCGCCGGCGCCAGCTGTGCCATGCAGCCTACGTTGCCGGCGGCGATCACCGCCGCACCGGTCGCCTGCAGATTGGCGGCCTTGCGGGCCCGCAGGCGCCCGGAAAGCTCCGGCTGCAGGATCGAGTAGGTCCCCGCCGAGCCGCAGCAGAGGTGGCCCTCGGCGGGCGTTCGCACGTCGAAGCCGGCCTCGGCGAGGAGGCGCGGCGGGTCGTCCTTGATCTGCTGGCCGTGCTGCAGCGAACAGGCGGCGTGGTAGGCGACCGCAAGGCCGCCGCGGTGCGTCACTGGCGGCAGGCCGGCCTCGGCGACGAACTCCAGAATGTCGAACGCTCTGGGTCCGCCCGGGTAGGTCTTGAGCTGGGTCCCGCAGCCGGCGGCCGTCGTGACCACACCGACCACCGGCTCCGCCGTCGTCCAGGCCGCCAGGTTGGCGTCGGCCATGGCGCGGGCATCCTCGTCGCGGCCGAGATGCAGCAGGATCGCCCCGCAGCATCCCTCTCCGGCCGCCCGCACCACCTCGAAGCCCATCCGCGCCAGCAGCCGCGCCGCCGCCGCCTGGATCTGCGGCGCCATCACGTCCTCGACGCAGCCCTGCAGGAGAATGACGCGGCCGCGGTCCCCCCCGCGCGGCGGCGCCTCCGCCTTCGACGTCCGCGCGGGGACCGTGCGCATCAGCGCCGCCAGCCGCGGAAGGCCGAGCCGCGCCACGAGCGGCTCCAGCGGCCGCGCCAACCTCCCGAGCGTCACGGCCGCGCGGACGCGGCCGCGGTGGGGAAGGATCGACGCGATCAGCCACCTCAGCAGCCGCTCGCCCCAGGGCCGCTTGTAGGTCCGCTCGACGTGCTCACGGGCGTGGTCGATCAGCTCGCCGTAGTTCACGCCGGACGGGCAGGTCGAGTTGCAGGCCAGGCACGAGAGGCAGCGATCGATGTGCGTGACGGTCGCCGCCGAGGGCGCTCCGCCGTCCTCCAGCATGGCGCGGATCAGCTCGATGCGGCCGCGCGGGCTGTCGCGTTCGTCGCCGAGCAGGACGTAGGTCGGGCAGGTCGCGGTGCAGAAGCCGCAATGCACGCACTTGCGGATCTCCGCTTGCGAGGCCGCGACCTGCGGATCGGCCAGCTGGGCCTCGGTGAAGGCGGTCTTCATGCGCCCATCCGGCCGGGATTGAGCACGCCAAGCGGATCGAAGGCCGCCTTCACCCGAACGCTGAGCGCGCCGAGCGCGCCGGTCGGCGGCTCGAACGCCGGAGCGCCGCGCAGGCACACCGCGTGGCCGCCGAGATCTCTGACCCGGGTCCGCACGGTCGCGGCGTCGACGTCGGCCAGAAGCCACACCAGCCCACCGGCCCAGTCGTAGAGTGCGTGACCCGGCAGGGCGTGCGCGGCGCGCCAGCCGTCCGCCGGCGGCATGGAGAGGCGCCAAAGCGGCCGCGGATCCGCCTTGAACGCCTCGACCTCCCGGATCTGGCCCCAGAAGCTGCGGCTGTGGCGCGCGTTCAGCCGCTCGACGATCCCAAAGCCCTTCAGCGCCGCCTTCAGGGCCTCGGCGCGGGCGGCCACCGAGGCCTCGAAGCCTTCGAGCCGTAGCGCCGTGGTCGGCATCTGCGCCTTCAGCGGCGGCTGATGTGCGGCGAACGCCGGCAGGTGGGCCGCGCCGGAGACCTCGTACGGTCCGTTCATGGCCAGCCTCATGGCCTCGGCGGCGCGCACGTCGGCCAGGCCGAACAGCAGGAGCGTGGTCTCGGTGCGCGGCGCCGGCATCACCTTGATGGTCACCTCCGTGAGGACGGCCAACGTGCCCCAGGATCCGGCCATCAGCTTCATAAGGTCGTAGCCGGTGACGTTCTTGACGACCCGCCCACCGGCCTTGAAGCGCTCGCCGCGCCCGGAGACGGCGTCGAAGCCCAGGAAGTGGTCGCGCGCCGCGCCGGCCCGCACCCGCCGCGGACCGGAGAGGTTGGCGGCCAGCACCCCACCCAGCGTCGGCTCTCCCTTCACGCCCAGCAGCTTGGTCCAGCGAGGCGGCTCGAAGGCCAGCATCTGTCCCTGGGCGGCGACCAGCTTCTCGATATCCTTCAACCTCACGCCCGGCTGGGCGGTCAGCACCAGCTCGTCCGGCTGGTAGTCGATCACCCTGGTGAGCTTGCCGGTCGACAGGCTCACGTCCGCCGGGCTCCCGCCCAGCGCCCGCTTGGTGCCGCCGCCGATCACCTCGACCTTGCGGCCCGAGGCGCCGGCCGCCGCGACGATCTCGGCGACCTCGTCGGCCGACGCCGGCTGTTCGGGTCGTGTCGCGACCTCCAGCATCAGAACCGCGGCAACTCCGGGAAGGCGAGCTTCCCGCGATGGACGTGGACGCGGCCGAGCTCGGCGCAGCGGTGCAGGGTCGGGAAAACCTTTCCCGGGTTGAGCAGCAGCTCCGGGTCGAAGGCGCACTTGACCCGTTGCTGGCAGGCCAAGTCCGTGTCGTCGAACATCTCGCCCATCAGGTCGCGCTTCTCGACGCCGACGCCATGCTCGCCCGTGAGCACCCCGCCGACCGCCACGCAGAGCTTCAGGATGTCGGCGCCGAACGCCTCGGCCCTCTCCAGTTCGCCGGGCTTGTCGGCGTCGTAGAGGATCAGCGGGTGCAGGTTGCCGTCGCCCGCGTGGAAGACATTGGCGACGCCCAGCCCGTACTCGGCGGCCAGCTCGTAGATCCGGGTCAGCACCTGCGGCAGCCTTCCGCGCGGGATGGTGCCGTCCATGCAGTAGTAGTCCGGCGCAATGCGGCCCACCGCTGGAAACGCCGCCTTGCGACCGGCCCAGAAGGCGAGGCGTTCCGCTTCGCTGGCGGACACCCGGATGAAGTCCGCGCCACGCGCGGTCGCGAGCGCCTCGACCCGAGCGGCGAGCTCGGCGCACTCCGCCGCCGGACCGTCCAGTTCGGCGATCAGCAGCGCGCCGGCCTCCACCGGGTAGCCGGCGCCGACGAAAGCTTCCGCGGCCCGTATCGCCGGATTGTCCATCATCTCCAGCCCCGCCGGAATGATCCCCGCCGCGATGATGTCGCCTACTGTCGCCCCGGCCGCTTCAGCAGTCGGGAAGCCCAGCAAGAGGGCGCGCGCCGTCTCGGGCCGCGGGAGGATGCGGACCGTGACCTCGGTGACCACCCCCAGCAGGCCCTCCGAGCCGGTGACGAGGCCCAGCAGGTCGTAGCCGGAGGCGTCCAGCGTCTTGCCGCCGAGGCGCACCACCTCGCCGCTCATCAGCACCAGTTCGCAGCCGAGCAGGTTGTTGGTGGTCAGTCCGTACTTCAGGCAGTGCACGCCGCCGGAGTTCTCCGCGACGTTGCCGCCGATGGTGCAGGCGATCTGGCTGGAGGGATCGGG
>CAZBXO010000074.1:0-17400 GCA_964495645.1 uncultured Phenylobacterium sp.
CGTCTCATAGGCCTGCCCAATTTCCGGGCGGCGGGGCGCCAAATCGCCTCGCCGCCTTCCGGCGCGCGAATAACCGTCCTAGACCTACGGATTGGGTAGGACGCGTGGACTCAGGCGTGGCGGATTCGGGGCAGGCGGCGGCGGTCGACATGGGCGTTACGGCCACGGCGTCGCCGTATGACGAAATGATCGCGCCGGACGGAGCGGTGCGGCCGCACTACGCGGCGCTGGCGGCCCGGCTCTCCACGCTGACCCCCGACGCGCTGGCCGAGCGGCAGAAGACCCAGGAGCGGTTCTTCCTGCTGCAGGGGATCACCTTCACCGTCTACGGCGGCGAGAGCTCGACCGAGCGGATCATTCCCTCCGACATCCTGCCCCGGATCATCGCATCCGACGAATGGGCCCGGGTCGAGGCGGGGCTGAAGCAGCGCCTGCGGGCGCTGAACATGTTCCTGGCCGACATCTATTCCGAGCAGCAGATCCTGCTGGACGGGGTGGTGCCGCGCGAACTGGTGCTGCAGGCGCCTTCGTTCCGGCGCGAGATGCAGAGCCTCTACGTGCCGCACAAGGCCTACGCGAACGTCTGCGGCTCGGACCTGATCCGCCAGCCCGACGGCAGCTTCGCGGTGCTGGAGGACAACCTGAGGGTCCCCTCCGGCGTGTCGTACATGCTGGCCAACCGCGAGGCGTCGCGTCGGGTCTTCCCGGGCACGTTCCGCGCGGCCGGCGTGCGCTCCATCGACCGATACCCGGACCTGCTGCTCACGACCCTGAAGAGCATGGCGCCCGACTGGCTGCCCAACCCGCAGGTCGTGGTGCTCACCCCCGGGGTCTACAATTCCGCCTACTACGAGCACGCCTACCTCGCCCGCCTCATGGGCGCGCCTCTGGTGGAGGGCCGCGACCTCGTGGTGCACGACAACATGGTCTACATGCGCACCACCACGGGCCTGCGCCGGGTGGACGTGATCTACCGCCGCGTGGACGACGATTTCATCGACCCGCTGACCTTCCGGCGGGACTCTTCGCTGGGCGCAGCAGGCCTCTTCAATGCCTACCGGGCCGGCAACGTGGTGATCTGCAATGCGCCGGGCACCGGCGTCGCCGATGACAAGGCGGTCTACGCCTACGTCCCGGAGATCATCCGCTACTACCTGGGCGAGGAGCCGATCCTGCCCAACATCGAGACCTTTCTCTGCCGCGAGCCCAGTCAACTCAGCCACGTGCTGGCCAACCTCGACAAGTTCGTGGTCAAGGCGGTGGGCGCGTCGGGCGGCTACGGCATGCTGGTGGGCCCGCACTCGACGAAGGCCCAGCAGGCCGAGTTCGCGGACAAGCTGAAGGCCGACCCGGAAAACTACATCGCCCAGCCGACGATCCAGCTCTCGACGGCGCCCTGCCTGATCGACCATTCGGTCGAGGCGCGGCATGTGGACCTCCGGCCCTTCATTCTCTGCGGCGAGAAGATCGTGGTGACGCCGGGCGCGCTGACCCGGGTGGCGCTGCGCAAGGGCTCGCTGGTGGTCAACTCCAGCCAGGGCGGCGGGTCGAAGGACACCTGGGTGCTGGCCGAGACCAAGGAGAGCCACCGCCGATGATGCTCGGTCGTCCTGAGGAAAGGCCGCTCGCATGATGCTCGCTCGGGTCGCCGACAGCCTCTACTGGGTCGGGCGCTACGTGGAGCGGGCCGAGCATATGTGCCGGCTTTCCGACGTGATGCTGAACGCCACCCTCGACCGATCGGAAGCCGCGACGCAGGTGGCGCGCATCGCGCTCGCCGCGGTGGGCGACCATGACCGGCGCAAGGCCAACAACCCCTACGAGGCCGCCCGCGGACTGACGCTCGATCGTGGGGACACGGGCTCCATCGTCTCCTCGGTGGCCCGGGCGCGGGAGAACGCGCGGCAGGTGCGCGACCAGATCACCACCGAGACCTGGGAACGGCTCAACTTCATCTACCTGCGGCTCAACAGCCTCGACGCCCATCAGGCCTTCGCCGATGGCAGCCAGCTCTTCCTGCACGACACCATCGCCGACCTGCACCTGTTCAAGGGCGCAGCGGACTCGACGATGAGCCACGGCGAGGGCTGGGGGTTCATGCAGCTGGGCGTCTACCTGGAGCGGGCGCAGCTGATCGGCTCCCTGCTGGACGTCTGCTTCGGCGACGGCCAGCGCCGGCCGATCTCGGATCACTTCGCGCTCACCAGTGTGCTGCGGATGGGCTGCGCGCTGGAGCCCTACCTGCGGGTCTACACCGCCGAGATCCTGCCGCGGCACATCCTTCAGTTCCTGATGCTGGACGAGGAGCTGCCGCGCTCGATGCGCTTCTGCACGACGCAGATCGAGCTGCACCTGGGCGCGATCACGCGCAACGCCGGGATCGGCGGGGTGGCGGTGGCCGAGCGGCTGGCGGGGCGGCTGCGCTCGCGGCTGCAGTATGCGGACCTCGACGAACTGGCGACCGCGGGGCCGTCGGCCTTCCTCAACACCATCCGTGACGAGTGCGCGATGATCCACCGGACGGTCTACGACACCTTCGTGGCCTACCCCCTCGAAGAGCGACTGCCGGCCTGACGGAGCCCCAACGCCTTGCTGCTCGAGATCAAGCATATCACCCAGTACCGCTACGCCGATTACGTGCGCGAGAGCGTTCTGGAGCTGTGGATGCAGCCGCAGCAGAGCAATCGCCTCCGGCTGGTGAGCTTCGACCTGGAGCTGGACCCGCCGGCGCAGATCTTCTCCTACGCGGACTCGTTCGGAAACGCGGTCTACCACTTCGACGTGCCGCACCCGCACGCCAAGCTCGGCATCACCGCGCGCTCGTCAGTGGAGAGCCAAGCGCCGCCGCCGCTGCCCGAGAGCCTCGACATCGGTGAGTGGGATCGCCTGCGTTCCGACTTCCTGCTCACCGAGAACTTCGACTACCTGCACCCGCACGGCTTCTGCCGCGAGACCGAAAAGCTGCACGCCTTCATGGCGGAGAAGGGCATCGACGACCTGCGCCGGCGCGATCCGCTAACCGCGATCCGTGAGCTTCACCACGTGATCTACAACGCCTTCGGCTACGAGGCGGGCGTGACCCGGGCCGACAGCCCCATCGACGACATCCTCACCGAGCGGCGCGGCGTGTGCCAGGACTTCGCCCACGTGATGATCGCCATCTGCCGGTCGTGGGGGGTCCCGGCGCGGTACGTCTCCGGCTACCTGTTCACCGACCGCAAGCATGGCGACCGGTCCGACCCGGACGCCACCCACGCCTGGGTGGAGGTGTTCCTGCCCAGCCTGCGCTGGATAGGGTTCGACCCGACCAACAACACCGAGGCCGGCGAGCGCCACATCGCCTGCGCGATCGGCCGCGACTACTCGGACGTTCCGCCATCGCGCGGGGTCTACAAGGGCGAGGCGGAGAGCCAGCTGGCGGTAGGCGTGTCGGTGCGAAAGGCGCGCTCGCCCAGCAACGAGCCGGAGTTCCTGCGGATCGCAGGTCCCGCCAGCCGCAATCCGGTGCGCCGCACGCCGAGCGCGTCGACGCTCTACGAGCAGCAGCGCCTGCACCACATGCAGCAGCAACAGCAGCAGTAGCCGGAATGCGCCCTCCGCCACTTCGCAGGGGGGAGTGCTGCGGCGGGAGAGGTCCCTTGCGGGAGGCTCTGACCCACCGTCCTTGACGGAGCCGGAGATCGGCGCGCCGGTGGGCCGTCGTAGCTCGCCGCAGCGCTTCGGAATGTAGGACGGCGTCCCCTGCCCGCCTAGAGCTTCGGCCTGTCCGCCAAGTCCTCGCCGGTCATCTGGTAGTGCACCAGTTCGGCGATGTTGGTGGCGTGGTCGCCGATGCGCTCCAGATTCTTGCCGATGAACAGGAGGTGCGTGCAGACACCCACCGAGGTCGGATCGGTGGTCATGCAGGTGACGATGCCTTTCAGGACGTCCTCGTGCTTCTCGTCGACCTCGGTGTCCTTGGCCCAGACGTTGAAGGCGCCCTGCGCGTCGCCGCCCTTGTAGGCGCCCACCACCGCCTCGAGCCGCTGTGCGACCAGCCGTCCGAGCTCGCCCAGCGCTTTGGCTTGTTCCTCGGCCGGGCGGCCGTCCAGGCGGCCGAGGCGCTTGGCGATGTTCTTCGCGAGGTCGCCGCAGCGCTCCAGCTGCATGGCGATCTTCATCGCGGCGATCGGGCGGCGCAGGTCGTCGGCCATGGGCTGGCGCAAGGCGATGAAGCGGATCGCCCGGCGCTCGATGTCGGCGTCCATGGCATCGAGCTTCTCGTCGGCGGCGGCGATCAGGACGGCGGTGGCGGTGTCGTGGCGGACGAAGGCGTCCACGGCGGCGCGCACCTGCTGCACGGCGAGTTCGCCCATGGCGACGATGTCGGCGGAGAGCGCCGAGAGATCAGCGTCGACGGCGGAGAAGGTGTGTTCCACGCTCACGCTCCTTACCCGAACCGGCCGGTGATGTAGTCGCGCGCCCGCGCGGTGACGGGGCTGGTGAACACCTGCTCGGTTTCGCCGAACTCCACCAGGTGACCCAGGTACATGAACCCCGTGTGGTCCGACAAACGCGCGGCCTGGCCCATGTTGTGGGTGACGATGACGATCGTGTAGTCGCGCTTCAGCTCGGAGATGGTCTCCTCCAGGCGGGCGGTGGAGATCGGGTCCAGCGCCGAGGCGGGCTCGTCGAGCAGCAGGACCTCGGGCTTCACGGCGATGCCGCGGGCGACGCAGAGGCGCTGCTGCTGGCCGCCGGAGAGCGACAGGCCGGACTCGCGCAGCTTGTCCTTGACCTCGTCCCAGAGGGCGGCGCGGCGCAGGCTCTCCTCGACGCGTGCGGCGAGATCGGCTTTGCCGAGCTTCTCGTAGAGGCGGACCCCGTAGGCCACGTTGTCGAAGATCGACATCGGGAACGGTGTCGGCTTCTGGAACACCATGCCGATGCGGGCGCGGATGGCCGCCACATCGGCTCGCGGGTCCAGCACGTCGGCGCCGTCCAGCAGCACCTGTCCCGAGGCCTTCTGGCCCGGGTAGAGGCTGTACATGCGGTTGAGCACCCGCAGCAGGGTGGACTTGCCACAGCCCGAGGGGCCGATCAGGGCCGTGACCGCCTTCTCGGCGAACCCGACCGACACGCCGAACAGCGCCTGCTTGGATCCGTAGTGGAAGTCGAGGTTGCGGATGGCGAGCTTCACGACCTCGTCCGGCAGGGCGAGGACCGAAGCATCCGGGGGTTCGACGATGACGTTCATGCGGCGCGCCGTTCCCGCGCGAGGATCCGCGCGATGGTGGTGACGGTGAGGACGGCGACGGCGATCAGCAGCGCGCCGGCCCAGGCCAGGCGGCGCCAATCGTCATAGGCCGAGAGGGCGAAGTTGAAGATCACCACCGGCAGGTTGGCCGTGGGTCTCGTGAGGTCGAACGACAGGAACTGGTTGTTCAGCGCCGTGAAGAGGAGCGGCGCGGTCTCGCCGGAGATGCGGGCGAAGGCCAGGAGCGCCCCTGTCAGCATGCCGGCCTGCGCCGACTTCCAAATCACCGACAGGATCGTGCGCCAGACCGGCGCGCCGAGGGCGACGCTCGCCTCGCGCAGCGAGATGGGCTGCAGGCGCAGGACGTCTTCGGTGGTGCGCACGATCACCGGGATCGCCAACAGAGCGAGCGCCGCCGAGCCGGCGAAACCGGAGAAGCCCTTCATGGGGGCGACGAGGATCTCGTAGACGAAGAGGCCCACCAGGATCGACGGGGCCGACAGGAGTACGTCGTTGATGAAGCGGACCGTACGGCCATAGGCGCGGTCGCGGCTGTATTCGGAGAGCCAGGTGCCGGCGAGCACGCCAACGGCGACGGCGCCCAGCATCGCCACGGCGCACATGGCGATGGAGCCCAGGATCGCGTTGATCAGGCCGCCCTTGGACCCCGGGGCCGGGGTCGACATCGTGTAGACCGCTGGGTCGAGGACGCCATCGAGGCCCTTGCTGACGAGGGCCCAGAGGATGGCCGCGAGCGCGGTCAGCGCGATGCCGGTCGCCACCCAGCAGAAGCCGACGAACGCGAGGTTGCCGACCCGGCGTGACAGGCGTGGCGCTCCGGCGCTCATGCCTGCGCCTGCCTGCCGATCAGGACGCGGGCGATCGCCAGCACCGTGAAGGTGATCAGGAAGAGCACGAGTCCGAGCGCGATCAGCGAGGACGTGTGCAGCACGCCGGTCGCCTCGGCGAACTCGTTGGCGATGGTGGAGGCGATGGTCGATCCCGAGGCGAAGATCGACGTCGGAAAGCCGTGCGCATTGCCGATGATGAAGGTGACCGCCATGGTCTCGCCGAGCGCGCGGCCGAGGCCCAGCATGACCGCCCCGATCGCGCCGGTGCGGATGTACGGCAGACTCACCTTGGTTACCGTCTCGACGGTGGTGGAGCCCAGGCCGTAGGCGCTCTCGCGCACTTGCGGCGGCACGGTCATCAGCAGTTCGCGCAGGGTGGCTGCGATGAACGGCAGGATCATGATCGCCAGGATGATCGACGCGGTGAGGATGCCGGCGCCGTTGGGGATGCCGGCGACGAGCCTCTCCCAGAGCGTACCCGGCTTGGCCGACATCATCGCCGGCATTTGGATGTGCCTGGCGAACCAGGGGGCGAACACGAAGAGCCCCCACATGCCGTAGACGATGGAGGGGATGCCTGCGAGCAGCTCGACGGCGGTCCCGATCGGCCGCCGCGCCCAGCTGGGACAGAGCTCGACGAGGAAGATCGCCACGCCCAGGGCCAGGGGCAAGGCGAAGACCAGCGCCAGCGCAGACGTGACGAGGGTGCCAACCATGGCGCCAGCCGCGCCGTAGACCTCGTTGACCGGGTCCCATTCGGCGCTCGTCAGGAAAGCTGGACCGAAAGCGGCGAAGGCCGGCCAGCCGCCGACGAGCAGCGACACGATGAGGCCGCCGAGCGTCAGCAGCAACGCTGTCGCGGCCGTGAAGCAGAGGCCTTCGAACGCGCGGTCCAGCGCCGCGCCGCGGGCGCGCGGGCGCACGCCGGTGGCTGCGATCGCCGTCACGTGGCGGCCGGCGTGAACACCGGCTTGCCGTCCGGCCCGACCACCGCCGACCAGCTGGCGCGAACGCGAGCCTTGAGGTCCGCCGGCAACGGCACGTAGGCGAGCTCGCTCGCCGCCGCATCACCCTTGGCGTAGGCGGTGTCGAAGAAGCCCAGCACGCCCTTCGCCGTGGCGGCGTCGGTTTGCTGGCGATGCACGAGGATGAAGGTGGCGCCGGTGATCGGCCAGGCGTTCGCGCCCGGCTGGTTCAGGAGCAGCAGGTAGAAGCCGGGCGCCTTGGACCAGTCCGCACCGGCGGCCGCAGCGGCGAAGCTCTCAGCGGTCGGCGCGACGTAGGCGCCGTCGGCGTTCTTCAGGCTGGCCGCGGTCATCGCATTCTGCTTGGCGTAGGCGTACTCGACGTACCCGATCGCGCCCGGCGTCTGCTTCACGTAGGCGGCGACCCCGTCGTTCCCCTTGCCGCCCAGGCCGGTGGGCCAGGCGACCGCGTCGGAGGCCCCGACGCTCTTCCACTGCGGCGCGACGGCCGTCAGGTAGGAGGTGAACAGGAAGCTGGTGCCGGAACCGTCGGAGCGATGCACGACGGTCACCGGCAGGTTGGGCAGCTTCAGCCCCGGGTTCTCGGCGGCGACGGCCGGGTCGTTCCATTTCTTGATCTTGCCGAGGAAGAGGTCGGCCAGGAGCGACCCGCTCAGCTTCAACTCGCCCGCGCCGACGTCGGGCAGGTTCACCACCGGCACGACGCCGCCGATCACGGTGGGGAACTGGGCGAGGCCGGCTTCGTCCAGCTCTTCAGGCTTGAGCGGCTTGTCAGTGGCGCCGAAGGCCACGGTCTTGGCCTTGATCTGCTTGATGCCGCCACCGGAACCGATGGCCTGGTAGTTGAGGACGACGCCGTTCTCGGCCTTCTGCTGCTCGGCCCACTTGGCGTAGAGTGGCGCCGGGAAGGTCGCCCCGGCCCCGGATATCTGCGCGCCGGTGGCGGGCTTATCCCCCTTCTCTCCGCCGCCGCACGCCGCCAGGGCCAGACAGGCCGCCAGAACCGTCGCCATCCGTCCGAACATCTCTTGGCTCCACCGCCTGTTCAGGCCCGCTCTACCGGTGGCGCACGACGCCTGGACGAAGGTTCGGTGACAGTTCCATGACAGCGTCTATTTACACTCGGCGGGGCGCGGCCTAGGCCACCGGCGTCGCTGGACCGGACGGGGAAACGAGACCGCAATGCTGAGCTGGTTCCAGGTGCTCATGCCCAAGGAGGGGCGTTTCTTCAGCCTCTTCGACGAGCACGCGCAGACGCTCTGCGCCGGGGCCGAATCGCTGCGACGCCTGCTGGATGGCGGCCCGGATGTCCCGGAGCACTGCGCCGCCGTCGCCCGTCACGAAGAAGCGGCGGACGACATCACACGCCAGGTGATGCAGCTGGTCCGCCAGAGCTTCATCACGCCCTTCGACCGCAGCGACATCATCGACCTGACGACCTCGATGGATGACGCCATCGACCAGATGCACAAGACCGCCAAGGCGGTGACTCTGTTCGAGCAACGCGCCTTCCAGCCGGACATGGTCAGGATGGGCGACGTCATTGTCCGCACCGCCGAGCTGACCGCCCAGGCCGTGCCGCTGCTGCGCACCATGCGCAACAACGCCGCCGAGCTGAACAGCCTTACGGAGGAGATCACCCAGCTCGAGGAGCAGTCCGATCAGCTCTACGACGCCGGCGTCGCGGCGCTCTATCGCGGGCCCGCCAAGTCCGATCCGATGGCGTACATCGTGGGCGCCGAGATCTATGACCACCTGGAAAAGGTGGTGGACCGCTTCGAGGACGTAGCCAACCGGATCAGCGGCGTGCTGATCGAGCATCTCTAGTGGACGCCGGCCTCCTGCTGATCCTGCTGGTCGGGGTCGCGCTCGCCTTCGACTTCCTGAACGGGCTGCATGATGCAGCCAACTCGATCGCGACGATCGTCTCGACGCGGGTGCTGTCGGCGCGCTGGGCCGTGATCTGGGCCGCCTTCTTCAATTTCATCGCCTTCCTGTTCTTCGGGCTGCACGTGGCCTCGACGGTCGGCAAGGGCATCATCTCGGCCGACATCGTCTCGGACGCGGTGATCTTCGGAGCGCTGGGTGGGGCGATCACCTGGAACGTCATCACGTGGCTGCTGGGCATCCCGTCGTCCTCCTCCCACGCCCTGATCGGCGGCCTGCTGGGCGCGGGGCTCGCCAAGGCCGGCTTCAGCGCCGTGCAGTGGAGCGGGGTCCTGAAGACGCTCGCCGGGATCGTGGTCTCGCCGGCGTTGGGCTTCTCACTGGCCCTGTTGCTGGTGCTGATCGTGAGCTGGACGTTCCTGAAAGCCTCACCCGCCTTCGCGGACGCCACCTTCCGCAAGCTGCAGTTTGTCTCCGCGGCGATGTTCTCGCTCGGCCACGGCGGCAACGACGCCCAGAAGACCATGGGGGTCATCACGGTGCTGCTCTACAGCCACGGGCAGCTGTCGGGCGACTTCCAGGTGCCGTTCTGGGTGGTGATCAGTTGCCAGGCAGCGCTCGGCCTCGGCACGCTCATGGGCGGCTGGCGGATCGTCCACACCATGGGCTCGAAGATCACGCGCCTGTCGCCGCAGCAGGGCTTCTGCGCCGAGACCGGCGGGGCGATCACCATCTTCCTGGCCACCTACATCGGCGTGCCGATCTCCACCACCCACACCATCACCGGCGCGATCGTGGGCGTAGGCGCGGCCCGGCGCGCGGCCGCGGTGCGGTGGAACGTGGCCGGGCGGATCGTCTGGGCCTGGGTGATCACCCTGCCGATGTCGGGCCTGGTCGCGGCGGGGTTCTATGCCGCCGCCAGACTCCTTGACCGGACCTTCGGTTAGCGCGCCGCGTAGACGGTCTTGCCGTCGCCGGCGCGCACCTTACCCCACGACTTCCGGACCAGGTCCTTCACGGTGGCCGGGAGGGTCACGTAGTCCAGCGCCTGGGCGGCGGCGTCGCCGTTCCTGTAGGCCCAGTCGAAGAAGGCGAGCACCTCCCTGCCCTTGGCGGGATCGTCCTGCTTCGTGCGCACCAGAATGAAGGTGGCCGCGGTGATCGGCCAGGACTGCGCGCCCGGCTGGTCCAGCAGCAGCAGGTAGAAGCCCGGCGCCTTGCCCCAGTCGGCGCCGGCCGCGGCGGCGGCAAAGTTGGCGGCGGCCGGGTTCACGAACTGGCCGGCCCTGTTCTGCATCTGGGTGTAGGTGAGGTTGTTCTGCTTGGCGAAGGCGTACTCGACGTACCCGATTGCGCCGGGCGTCTGCTTCACGTAGGCGGCGACCCCGTCGTTGCCCTTGCCGCCCAGGCCGGTCGGCCACTTCACCGCGTCGTTGGCCCCGACATCGCTGGCCCAGTGGGCGGCCTTCATCGAAAGGTAGGTCGTGAACACGAACGTGGTGCCCGACCCATCCGAGCGGTGGACCACGGTCACCGGCATCGCGGGCAGGTTCACGCCGGGGTTCAACCGCTTCAGGACCGGGTCGTCCCAGCGCTTGATCACCCCGCGGAAGAGGTCCGAGAGGATCGGACCGGTCAGTTTCAGCTCGCCGGGGCGGATGCCGGGCACGTTGATCACCGGAACCACGCCGCCGATCACGGTGGGGAACATGGCGAAGCCGTTGGCGGCCAACTCGTCGGGCTTCATCGGCTTGTCGGTCGCGCCGAAGTCGACGGTGCCCGCGCTGATCTGGCGGATGCCGCCGCCGGAGCCGATGGCCTGGTAGTTGAGGCGATTGCCGGTCTGAGCGCGATAGGTCTCGGCCCACTTGGCGTAGACCGGCGCCGGGAAGGTCGCACCGGCGCCCGAAATGTCGGCGGCCTGAGCCGGGCCGGCGGCCAGGAGCACGGCGCTGGCGATCGCAACCAGGTAGCGCTTGAGCATGGGAATCCCCTCGTGACGGGCGCAGAAGAGCGCCGGTTCGAGGGCGGCATACCGGCGCTCGGCAAAGCTCAGGTGACGCTGGCGCGTCGAATTCGTGACAACCCACAGCCACCGCGTCGGTGTCATGGACTTGTCACGGGCCTGAGCGCGCACTGTCGCACGCGACGACTAAGCCCCCCTCACCGCGCCGCCCGCTGCGGAGAGGGAGATTCGAATGTCCGCAAAGCCTGCCCTTGTCGGCCTCTTGGCCACCCTGCTCTGTGGGGTCTCCGCGCCGGCTTTGGCCGCGGCCTCGCCCGCCGAGGCCGCAAGGCTCGAGGCGATGCAGCGCCAGCTCGACGACCTGCGCGGACAGCTGGACCAGTTGCGCGCGTCCAACCAGGGCGACGCGCGCCTCGCCGCCTTCCAGCAGCAGCTGGAGGCGATGGCCAAGGATCTCGCCGAGCTCAAGTCGGCGCAGGCCTCCGATGCGACCGCCATCGCGACGCTACAACTACCGGCCACCGGGGCCGCCACGACGGTGACCTTGCCGAACGGCAAGCCGGCCTTGGCCACAGCCGACGGACGCTTCACCGCCAACATCCGCGCGATCCTGATGCTCGACGCCGGCAAGTACTTCCAGAAGGACGGACTGGCGGCCGCGATCGTCGGACGCGACCTCAACGAAGGCACGAACTTCCGCCGCGCACGGATCGGGCTCGACGGCAAGCTGTTCCGCGACTTCGACTACGCGTTCATCTACGAGTTCGGAGGCTCCGGCGGGGAGGACCCGGGGCGACTTTATGAGGCGGCGATCACCTACACCGCCTTCAAGCCGTGGCGGATCAAGGTCGGCGCGTTTGAGCCGAACATCGGCCTCGCGGCCGCGGTCTCCACCAGCCAGATGCCGCTGATGGAGCGGCCCTCCCCCGCCGAGATCGCGCGCAACGTGGCGGCCGGCGACAGCCGCGTCGGCGCGCAGATCACCGGCAACGGAGTCTGGGGTGAGGGCGACACCGGGATCGCCTTGCGCTGGTTCGCTTCGGGCGCGCTAACCGGGAACACCATCTCCACCATCAGCTCGGCGGGCGGCGCCACAGCCCAGCCGTTCGACGAACAGACCGGCTGGATCGGCCGCCTGGCCATCGCGCCCTTCGCATCGGCGGCCTGGCAGGCGCACTTCGGGGTCAACGCCCAGTGGGTGGCGCAGCCGAACGACGCCACCGGCGGGGCGAACCCGCGTTACCCGGTGCAGCTGCGCGACCGGCCGGAGCTGCGGCTCGACACCACCCGCCTGATCGACACCGGCGCCATCGATGCGCGCCATGTGGGCGTCGTTGGGCTGGAGGCGGCGCTGACAACACGCAACCTGATGCTGGAGGGCGAGTACTTCCGCTACAGGATCGACCGGCGTCAGACGACGACCACGCCCCTGCCCGACCCACACTTCCACGGCTGGTACGTGCAGGGCGCCTGGGTGCTGACCGGCGAAAGTCGGCCTTACAACGCCGCCGAGGCCCGCTTCGACGCTCCCAAGCCGAACTACAACTTCGCGCCGGAAACCGGCGCCTGGGGCGCCTTCGAGATCGGCGCACGGTACTCGCTGGTGGACCTGGACTACCGCGCGGGCGTGGCCGGGGCCGCCGGGCCGCTCGGTTTCGTCCGGGGCGGGGAGCAGAAGATCGGCAGTGTCTCGCTCAACTGGTACCTGAACCCGACCATCCGCTTCATGTTCGAGTACCAGCACGTCGACGTGGACCGCCTGAACGCCGCCGGCGCTCGGATCGGCCAGGAGTACGACGCCCTGGCGATGCGCGGACAGGTCAGCTTCTGAGGACGTTCATCGGGGCGTCACGGCCACGTCATGCCGGAAGGTTAGGGTTACGCCCAAACCTTCCCCGACAACTCGGCCGCCCCGAGGCCATGGCCGCGGTCCGCCCCCCGGACCGCGGCGCTTTCTTGCGAAGACTCAGGCGGCCCGGGCGATCGGCGCACGGAGAGACTTGCGAGCCTCCAGCCACGCAATCAGCTCGAAGCGGCCGTCGAAGTGCTCGACGAGGGCAGTGCAGCTTTCCACCCAGTCGCCGTCGTTGAGATAGGCGACGCCGCCGATGTCACGCACCTCGGCCTTGTGGATGTGGCCGCAGATGACGCCCTGGACACCCCGACGGCGCGCCTCGTCGGCCATCGCTCCCTCGAAACGGTCGATGAATTTCACTGCGTCCTTCACCCGGTGCTTCAGAAAGGCCGAGAGGCTCCAGTAGCCGAGGCCCAGCATGTGGCGCGCGCGGTTGAAGTGGGTGTTGAGGGCAATGAGCGCGCGGTAGCTCCAGTCGCCGAGGAGGGCCAGCCAGCGGGCGTGCTGCACCACGCCGTCGAACTCGTCGCCGTGGGTGACCAGGTAGCGCCTGCCGTCGGCGGCCTCGTGTATCGCATCGCGCGCGACCACCACGCCGCCGAAATGGACGCCGCAGAAGTCGCGGATGGCCTCGTCGTGGTTGCCCGGGATGTAGACGACACGGACCCCCTTGCGGGCGAGGCGCAGGATCTTCTGGACGACGTCGTTATGCGCCTGCGGCCAAAACCAGCCGGACTTCAGCTTCCAGCCGTCGACGATGTCGCCGACAAGGTACAGCGTCTCGCATTCCAGCTCGCGGATGAACTCCAGCAGCAGCGCGGCCTGGCAGCCCTTCGTGCCCAGGTGAACGTCCGAGATGAAGGCGGCCCGGCAACGGATGGCGGGCGCGGGCTCGTTCATCGTCGCATCCCCAACGGTCGTGCGCGAAGGGTGCGGAGAGTCTGTGACGGTGCGGTGACGCCCTCAGACGGCCGGGATGCGCCGCCGCCGGATCGCTGCGCCCATGAGGCCAAAGCCGCCGATCATCAACGCCCAGGTCCCTGGCTCTGGAACGCCCCCCTCCACCGCGAACGTCCCGAACTGGATGTCGTAGACCCCGCAGCGGAAGTCACCGTTGAAATCGCAGGTGATCTGGACGGAGCGGATGAGAACGTCGGAGGTGATCCCCCCGAAGCCGGCGTTGAACGCGCCGGTCGGGGCGCCGCCGAACCCGGCTTCGCCGATGAAGCCGGTGAGGCCGGCGCCGGAGAAGATCCGCACCCGCCCCCCATCGATCCAGTTGGACCAGGCGCCGACACCGTTCACGCCCGTCGCGAAGTCGAAGGCCAACTGGCCGCCGAAGGTCGCGCCGTTCGCCAGCAGGCGGTCGCGCGGCGTCGGGTTCTGGCCGGCGTTCCCAGCGGCGACGACACTGTTGATGCCGATCGAAGTAAGACCAGCCGCGCCGAAGGGCGTCGCCAGCTCCGTATCCGCGAAGGTCTTCCCGACGACGCCGCTGAGCGCGTCGAGGTTTATCAGGGTGAAATCCCCGTCGAGCGCGGCTTCGAATCCCGACTGGCTAGGGTACGCGGTCGTCGCGGCTTGCGCGCCTGCCGCCGAGAAGGCCATGGCGGCGACCGCCGCGACGGCTGCGATCCCTCGACTCAACATTCGTCGATCCCCCGTTGCCCCTTGGGCGTAACACCGCAGCATGCCGCGAACATCGTTATGCGGCCACCTGACTCGCCTGCCGGGCGAGCCGGACTCACCCGCGCTCGTCGAGCGCGTAGCCGGCGGAACGAACGGTGCGGATGAGGTCGCGGCTACCGGGGCGCTTCAGGGCCTTGCGCAGGCGGCCCACATGGACGTCGACGGTGCGGACCTCGACATAGGTGTTCGGACCCCAGACGGCGTCCAGCAGGCGCTCGCGGCTGAAGACGCGGCCGGGCCGCTGCATGAGGAAGTCGAGCAGACGGTACTCGGTCGGGCCCAGGTGGACGTCGCGGCCCTGGCGGGTGACGCGGTGCTCGGCGCGGTCGAGCATGAGGTCGGCGTACTCCAGGCGCTCGTCGACCAGCTCCGGGCGCGATCGGCGCAGCAGGGCGCGGATGCGGGCGACCAGCTCGCTCATGGCAAAGGGCTTCACGACGTAGTCGTCGGCGCCGGTGTCGAGGCCGCGGACCTTGTCGCTCTCCTCGCCGCGGGCGGTCAGCATGATCACAGGCGTGCGGCGGGTGTCTGGCCGGGCGCGCAGCTGGCGGCAGACCTCGACGCCGGAGACCTTGGGCAGCATCCAGTCGAGCAGGACGAGGTCGGGCGCTTCTTCCTCGATGCGCAGCAGCGCCTCTTCGCCGTCACCGGCGCGCGCGACGCGGAAGCCCTCCTTGTCGAGGTTGTAGTCGAGCAGGGTGGCCAGCGCGTCTTCGTCCTCGACGACCAACACCAGCGGCAGCGGGGTCACGGAACGTCCTCCAGCTCGGCCTCGGTGAGGCTGACCTTGGGCCGGTCGCCGGTGAGCTCCTCGCCGGTCATCTGGAAGTGGAGGATCTCGGCGATGTTGGTGGCGTGGTCGCCGATCCGCTCCAGGTTCTTGGCGATGAACAGCAGGTGGGCGCCGGCGGCCACGGAGTCCGACTGATTGGCCATCATGTTCAGCAGTTCGCGGAACAGACTCTCGTAGTGCTCGTCGACTTCGCCGTCGCGGCGCCAGACGTCGAGCGCCGGCTCGACGTCGGAGGCGGCGTAGGCGTCCAGCACCTCGCGCAGACGGGCCGAGACGAGGCGGCCCATGCGCTCGATGGCGCCCGTCAGCGGCAGCACGGGCTCGCCGGCCGAAAGCACCAGGCTGCGCTTGGCGATGTTGCGCGCGAGATCCCCGCAGCGCTCCAGGTTCATGGCCAGCTTCAGCGTCGAGATGGCGCGGCGCAGGTCGGCCTCGCCGGGGTTGTGGCGCGAGATCAGCTCCAGCGCCCGGCGTTCGATCTCGGACTGGTAGCTGTCCAGCCGTAGGTCGCGGATGATCAAGGCCTGGGCCAGGGGGACGTCGCGGCGGACGACAGCGTCGACGGCGTCGGTCACCTGGGCTTCGGCCAGCCCGCCCATCCGGATCACCTCGGCGACCAGTTGGCGAAGCTCTGCCTGGCAGGATCTACGCAAACGTGACGCTCCCTCTTGGGTCGTGTTTACCGAGGGCGTGTGACAGTTCGATGACGTCTCACGGCGCAGCTGGCAGATAGACGGTGAAGGTGGTGCCCTCCCCCTCCGCGCTCTCGACCATCAGACCCCCGCGGTGGCGGTTGACCACGTGCTTGACGATCGCGAGACCGAGGCCCGTGCCGCCGCCGCGCTGACCTTCGACCCTGTAGAACCTCTCGGACAGCCGCGGGAGATGGTTTCGGGCGATGCCCGGGCCGGCGTCGGCGATGCGGGCGACCATGTAACCGGCCTCCGGGGCGCCGTCCGGCGACAGAAGCGAGAGGCCGACAGCAGCCGGCCGGCTCGGCGCGCGCGCTTCCTCCACCGTGGCGGCATGAGCGATGGATATCCGCACCGCAGCGCCGGCAGGCGAGTATTTCACCGCATTGTCGACCAGGTTCTGCACCACCTGCACCAGCTGGTCGCGGTCGCCCGCGACGAGAGCGCTGTCCGGCGCAGTGACCTCGACGGTCACCCTGCGTTCGGTGGTGATCGGACGGCTGGCGTCAGCCACGTCGCGGGCGGTCTGGGCAAGGTCGACCACCCCGTCCGGGGGTATGTGCTCGTTCAGCTCGATGCGGGACAGCGAGAGCAGGTCGTCGATCAGGCGGGCCATTCGGGCGGCCTGCTGGGCCATGATACCCAGGAAGCGGTCGCGGGCGTCGGGGTCGTCCCTCGCGTGGGTGCGCAGCGTCTCGACGAAGCCGGCGAGGCTGGCCAGCGGGGTGCGTAGCTCGTGGCTGGCGTTGGCCAGAAAGTCGGCGCGCATGCGCTCGGTGCGCCGCGCATCGGTCTCGTCGCGCAGCAGGATGACCAGTTCCTTGGCTGCGCCGGCGGCGGTCTCCAGCGGCTGAGCGAAAGCCCGCCAGAACCGCGGCTGTACGCCGATGGACTCGTAAGCGACCTCGCGTGGCGACCCCGTGGCCAGCGCCTCGTCGATCGCTTCCAGCACCTCGGGCCGCCTGAGCGCCGCGCCGAGCGGCGCCCCGACCAGGTCCACCCGGTAGAGGTCACGGGCGGCGCGGTTGGCGTACTCGATCTCCGGGCCCTCGTCCTCCTGGGCGCGGACCAGCAGCACGGGCTCCGGCAGGAGCTCGAGGATGGTGGACGCGGCGGCCGGCGAGGCGGCGCGCCCGGGGCTCAGCGTCTCGGACACGCGCGCCTTCTCGCGCGGGAGGCTAGGCCGCGTCCACCTTGAACCGACCCTCGAAGGCGAACTCGGTCGCGGGCCGGCGTGGACTGGGCGTCTCGCGGGAGCGGTAGGGCTCCTCCAGCTCATCGGGGTCGGCGGCGCGGCCGACCGCGACGGCGGCTTCCACGCGGTACTCGGCCTCGGGCACGCCGAGCGCGGCGTAGGCCAGCGCCGGATCGAAGCCGGCCATGCCGTGGGCCGCCCAGCCCATGCGGCTGGCCTGCAGCGCCAGGCACATCCACGCGGCCCCTGC
>CAZBXO010000075.1:0-13309 GCA_964495645.1 uncultured Phenylobacterium sp.
CGCCCGCGCCGCCCCGCGCCGTCACCGCCGCCGCCGCCCCGGGCGGCGGGGTCGTGCAGGTCGGCGCCTCGCCCAGCGAGGCCCTGGCCCGCAGCGAGCTCGACGCGCTGGCCACCCGCCACGCCGCCCTGCTGGCCGGCCGGCCGCTGCGCATCGAGAAGGCGCTGGTGAACGGCCGCACCATGTTCCGCTCGCTGGTCGCCGGCGCCGACCCGGCCGGCCTCTGCGCCGCGCTCAAGGCCGCCGGCCAGGCCTGCTTCGTGCGCAAATAGGAAGGGCCGCAGCGCTCGGAGCTTCGCTGCGGCCCTGGTTTGCGGCGGGGGGAAGCTGGTCGTCGTCCCTCGGGTCCCGCTGCGGCCGGTGAACCGCGGGGGCCCGGACAATGTTCCCGCCGCGCCCGGAACCCAACAATTGCAGTTGTGGCCGCCGGGCCGCTGGGCTTCCCTGAATGCGTCAGAAGGTCGCACGGCGGCCCTGAAATCGACACGCGCGCCGGCCACGCTGCGGCCGGTCGTCGGAGCAGCCGGGATTCCAGTCGCATGCTGAAGCGGATCGCGCAGGCCTTCTCCCACCGCTCGGTCGCCCCGATCCTGGCCGGCCTGGTGGTGGCCCTGAGCGGCGCGCTGGCGGTGAACCTCAGCGCCCGCCAGATGGAGCGCCAAGCCTACCAGGCCCGGATCGCCGAGCTCAGCCGCGACGCCGAGCGCGCCGAGGCGCTCTCCAAGGCCCAGCTGGCCGCCTGCCACGCCGTGAGCCGCCCGGACCAGCGCCTGACCGAGGCCGTCTACGCCGGCGCCGGCGACGAGCGCCGGCTCCTGCAGCGGCCCGAAGGCATCGACGCCTGCGCCCGCATGGAAAGCGCCGACCAGGCCGTGCTGTCGAACCTCAGATGAGCGGAGCCCTGCGGGCCGCGCTGGCCCTCGCCGCCGTGCTTGCGCTGCCCGCCTGCCAGACCCGCGCGCCGGCGGCTGCCCCGGCCGTCGCGTTGGCCGCGCCGCAGCCGCCGCCGATCGTGGTGACGCCTCCGCCGCCGGCGCCGCCGCCGGCCCCCGACCGCGACTGCGTGCCCCGCGGCCTCGGTGCGCCGCCTCGCTACCCGGACACCGACGCGGCCCTGCGCGCCGCCCCCGGCGCCGCCGACCGCTACCAGCTGATGGCCGCCGGCCGGCTCATGCGCCAGCGCCGGCTCGAGGAGCTGGAACGCGTCGTCGCCGGCTGCCGATAGCAGAACGCCCCGGCCGATGGCCGGGGCGTCCGCAGTCTTCAGTCCGGATACCGCGATCTAGAAGCGGTACTGCACCTCGACGCCGTAGGTGCGCGGCGGCGTGAGCGCGAAGCTCTTGGTGAAGCCCTGGATGCCGTTGAACGGACCCGTCGCGAGCGTCCCACCGGCGGCGACAGCCCCCGGCGTCACGCCGGAACCCGGCGCCTGGATCGTCTGGAGCTGGTAGACGCCAGTGACACGGCTGGCGCTGGAACCGCCATCGTAGCCGAGGTCGTCGAACAGGTTCTTCACGAAGGCGATGACCGTGTATTTGCGGTCCTTGTCGCGGTAGGTGATGCGCGCGTCCACCTGATCCCAGGACGGCGAGGCGTTGTAGTCCCGCTCGAACAGGCCGGCGTACTGCTTGTCGCGCCACACGTAGCTGACCGACGGCGTCAGCGAGCCGGAGTCCAGGTCGATCGTGTAGGTCATGTTCGCCGCAATCTTGTGCTTCGGCGATTGCGGCAGCGAGTTGCCCGAGATGTCCTGGAAGCGCTGAACGAGCTGGGTGTTGACGTCGCACAGCGGGTTCGGGTTCGGGTTGTTGGCGCTCGGCGTCGATCCGGAGCCGGTGCAGGTTTGCGGCGCGCCGGTGATCAGCGGCTTGGCGTCCTTGTCCAGCGCGCTCGGGTCGAACGGATCGATGACCGGGATGCTCTTGCGGACGTGGGCGTCGGTGTAGGAGTAGTTGAACAGGATCGTCAGGTTGTCGATCGGCTGCCAGGTGGTCTCGATCTCGATCCCCTGGGTGACCGCCCTCTGCACGTTGAGGAAGCGGCTCTGGGTCGGCGCGAGGCCGCCCGTCAGGTTCGGCACCGTCAGCGGAGCCTGCAGGTCCTTGTAGGGGTAGTAGAAGAGCGAGACGTTGGTCTGGAGCGTGCGGCCCCAGTTCTTCTTCACGCCGGCGTCGAAGGCGTCGATGTACTCAGGTCCCGTGTAGGGGAACTGGCCCTCGGTGGAGGTGATGCCGGCGGAGATGCCGCCCCGCTTGTAGCCGCGGCCGTAGCGGAAGTAGGCCGTGGTGTCGGGATCGGGCTGCCAGGTGACGCCCAGGGTGCCGGTGACCTTCTTGAAGTTGATGTCGTACCAGCGCGAGGCGAAGCCGTCGGGCGTGAAGACCACGCCGCCCTGCTGGTTGACCGGGACGACGCCGAGCGGAACCGCCCGGTCGCTCGGGTCCGTGCCTCGGTAGACGACGGCCGCGGTCACGTCCACCGGCGGGGTCAGCGTGCCCAGCGACTCTGGCGTCGTGCCGCAGGCCGTGGTGGCGAAGCAGACGACGCGCACCCGCTCGAAGCCCTTCACCGTGTCGTTGGTGTAGCGGATGCCGGCCGTGAAGCTGAGCGTCTCGCTGAACTTCCAGTCGAACTGGGTGTAGGCCGCGCTCGAGTTTTCCTGGAACTTGATGCGGTTGTCGAACGGGCGGCGCATGTACGCCGGCGGCAGGACGGAGCCTGTCAGGGCGGGAGCCGACGCGGTCGGAGCCAGGTCCATCTGCGGCTGGTCGTGCAGCGTCGTGAACACCGGCTGGATGTAGCCCTCGTGGTAGTAGTAGAGGCCGGCGATCCACTGCAGCGGGCTGTCGGTGGTCGAGCTGAAGTTCAGCTCGTGGCTCTGGTTGTGGTAGTCTTCGCGATAGGTCGAGGACTGCCGCGGGAAGACCGTCAGCGGGCCGCAGATGCCCAGAGCCCGGAAGGTCACGGAGCAGGTGGGCGCCGGAGCTGTCCGCAACACGACCTGATACGAGCTGATCGACCCGCCGCCGTTGTCCGACTGCAGGGTGTAATTGTAGTTCAGCCCGCCGCCGATGTACTTCAGGTCCCAGCCGTCGAAGTGCTTCGTGAAATGCAGCGAGACGCCGTAGGTCTGGTCCAGCGAAACGGTCTGGGCCCAGTTGGTGGCGAACTTGCGGGGCCCTTGGGTCGAGGCCGGCACGCAACCCAGCGGATTGGTGTTCACGACATTGGTGACCACGCCGCCGGGGGCGCAGGCAAACCCGGCGCTGATGTTCGTGGCGCCGAACTCGCCGAAGCCGATGATGTCGGGACCGTTGTAGCCGCTCGAGGTGCCGGCGCGCGCGCCGGGACCGCCGGAACCGTTGTTCCAGCCGGAGCCGAAGACCTTCAGCCAGACGTCGGCCGTGTCGTCGATCTGCCACTGCAGTTGGCCTTCGACGTAGAAGGTGTCGACGACGTTGCCTTCGGACGGCATGCCGGGGACCAGGTTGTCGTAGTAGCCCTTGCGCTGCTTGTCCCAGTTGGCGGCCAGGCGCGCCTGCAGGTTGTCGGTGATCGGGCCGGAGACCGCGAACTCGAGCGTGGTGTGGTTGTAGTTGGCGTAGGTGCCGCGCACCTCGGCGTAGAAGTCCTTCGTCGGACGCACCGAGATCACGTTGATCGCGCCGCCGATCGAGTTGCGCCCGTAGAGGGTGCCCTGCGGACCGCGCAGCACTTCGACCCGGTCGGTGAAGATCGGCGTCTTGCCTGCGGTCACCGTCGAGGTCGTGAAGATGCCGTCATCATAGACGGCCACGGCCGTTGCGATCGGGTGCTGGTTGGTCAGGCGGCCGATGCCGCGGATGGACGCCCGGTCGTTGGCCGAGGTGTAGTTCAGGCCCGGCGTGAAGTTGGTCATGTCCTGGATCGTGTTGATCCCGACCAGGTCGCGCCGTTCCGACGTGAACGCCGAGATGGCGATCGGAACGTCCTGCAGCGACTGTTCGCGCCGCTCGGCCGTGACCACCAGTTCCTCGATCTGATTTGCTGCCTGAGCGTAGGCGACGCTCGAAATGGCGCTGGCCGCGACAGCGCACGACACCAGCAGGCTGCGCCTGAAGTCCATGGATAACTCCCCCTTAAGCCGGTCTGTTCTCGACGCGCCTTCTTGTGGCGCTTGACGCGGAGTTGGCGACGTAACGCCCGTGACGTCAACCTAATCGTCGATCACGCTGTTACATGACCGCGGGGGTGTGGCGCCGAAACCTGAACGCGACCTGCCCGTTCTGTCCCCGGCCGGTTCATTGGACTTGCGCCATGCCGAGCGGCCATCGGCGCTCTCACAGGGCGCGCAGAGCGAGCACCACCATGAATGGACACCCCTGGAAGCTCACCCTCCTGGCCGCGGCCGGACTGCTGACCCTCGCGGCGTGTGGAGACGACAATCGCCAACAGGCGCGCACGGCCGTGCCGGATCCTGGTCCGCTGGGCTATCTGGCCGACGGCTCGCCATCGGTGGCGGCGACCACGCGGGTTGCGGCCTACGAGCCGGACCGCGCCTATGGCTGGGCCGAGAGCGCGCTCGCCCAGCAAAGGGCGTTCTACGACGTTCCGCCGGACTATGGCTTCGACTATGGCGACGACGACTACTATGTCTGGCGGACGGATGACGACTGGGCCATGTACGCCGAGCCCTGGGACGACGGGTACCGCTACTACTATTACGAGCCCGGCGCGGCCTATCCGTACTTCGTGCGAGACGACGACTACGGCTATGGTTTCGACCCCGCCGGCGCGCTGATTGCGGTGTTCACAGCCGCTGGCCTCTACTTGCCGCCCGAGCGCTATGTGACCATCGCCCCCGATGCGGGCCGCTGGTGGTCGCGCGGCCACGAACTGCGCTCCTACGCCATGCGGGCCCCGCGGGTCACGGTCAACGAGCGGGTCTGGCGCGAGCGGGCGCCTGTCTACCGGCGCACGTCGGAGCGCTGGCTGCGCGCCGCTCAGGAGCCTCGCTGGACGGAGTGGCGGACCCGCCACCGCGACGATAACGCGCGGATCGCCCGGGTCGATCGGTCGGGGGCTGTTCGTGATACCGGACCGCGCTTCGACCGGGAGGGGCCGCGTGCAGATCGTCGCGCCCAGCAGGACGCGCGCAAATTCGAGCGCCGGATCGAGAAGGCGGAGCGGCGGTTCGAGAAGGCCGAGGCTCACGCGCGGCCGGACCCGATCCGCGAGGCGCGCCGCGAACGGTTCACAGCCCGGTCAGCCGAACGGCAGGGACGGGCTGTGTCGGCCTTCGAGCGTCCCGGCGGCGGTCGCCACGACGGCGACGGCCGGCGACATGAGACCCCACACCGCGGTGACGCTGGAGGGGAGGGGCACGCCCAGGCCGACAAAGGCGGCGGCCATAAGGGCGGCGAGGCCAAGGGAAAGGGCGGCCACGATCGCGGCGCCAGTCACGGCCACGGCAAGAAGGACTGACCCCTACTCGCCCAGCTCCACGGCCTCGGGCCGGCGGCCTTCGGCCTCGGCCCTGCGCGCGCCGCCGAGAATGCCGGGCAGGGAGTAGTTGCCCTCGTGGCAGGCGTACTCGTACATCGCCCCCTTGGACGCGTTGAGCGGCATCTCGGCCTTCCACACGCGGGTGTACGTCGTCGGGTCGTCCACCTCGAACTGGTAGAGGATCTGGGTGGGCGAGACACGGGTGAACCGCTCCGTCACCTTGCCGTCGGGCGAGATGAAGAGGCTGTTGCCGAAGTAGGGCCGCAGGCTCTCGCCCGGGGTGAAGTTGGACGTTTCCACGACCAGGGTGTCGCCCTCCCACCAGCCGAACGAGTCGCCCATCCAGAGCCGGATGTTCTTGGGCGGGTGCTTGCGGTCGGTGAGCCGGATGATCCGCGCGTCGTGGTTCATCTCGACGACGATCGCCACGGCGTCCTTGGATTGCTGGATCTGGTAGTGGTTGTTGTACAGCACGTTCAGCATCGGCGGCCCGGCGGTGGAGCCAAAGCCCAGGACGCAGCGCTCACCCAGCGGGCGCGCCTCGGGCCCGTCGAAGGTGTTGCGCGCCTTGAACAGGGTGTCCTCGAAGAGCTTCTTGCCGGACGGGCTGTAGGGCAACTGGCCATCCGCTGGATCAACGATCCAGGACGTGCGGACCTCGCCGCGGATGCGGCCCATTGCGACCCCCGGATCGGTCCAGAAGTTGTTGTAGCCGCCGGGATCCTGCCCCGCTCGGGGCGGCGGCGCGTTCGGATCGGTCGGTCGGGCCTGGGCCTCCACGGCGCGCGCGCGCCCCTGTTCGATGGCGCGGGCCTGCTCGTCGGTGATGGTCAGGCTCTTGAAGTTGGCCGGACGCACCAGGTTGGTCAGCGAGGCGTTGGTCCAGACGCCCGACAGGTCGGGCTGGCCGAAGGTGTTGCGCGGCGCCTTGTAGGGCTCGGCGGCCTGGGCGGCGCCGGCAAGAAGGAGGGCGGCGAGGGCGGAGGCAAGGATGCGCATGTTCAGGCCTTCTTGTCGGTGAGCGCAGCATAGACCAGCCGCGGCGAGATCCCTCGCACGTCGGGCGTGCCGCCGCCGGGGACCGAGCCGCGTACGTTCTGGATCATGCCCACGAAGACGATGTCGTTGGTCGGATCGATCCAGAACCAGGTTCCGAACGCGCCGCCCCACCAGTAGCTGTCGATGCCGTGGGGCAGGCCGCTTTCCCCTGGCCGCTCGTGCACGGCGAAGTCCATGCCGAAGCCGAGCCCCTTCTGAACCGGCCCGTACAGGTCGACCCCGACGCCGGGACGAAGCACGCTCTTGCGCATCAGCTTGACGGTGTCGGGCTTCAGCACCCGTGCGCCATCCAGCTGGCCGCCGTTTAGCAGCGCCTGGCAGAAGCGGAAATAGTCCTCGGCGGTCGAGTAGAGCCCCCCCGAGCCCGCCAGGAACCGTGGCTTGGCCGTCACGGTGCGGCCCTCGGTCGGGACGATCTTTCCGGCGGCGTCATAGGTGTGGACGCGCACCACCCGGTACGCCTTGGACGGATCCACCCAGAACTGGGTGTCGGGCATCTTCAGCGGATCGAAGATGTGGCGCTGCATGTAGTCGGCCAGGTCCATTCCCGAGAACTTCTGGACGAGGTAGCCCTGGATGTTGACGACCGGCCCGTAGGCCCAGTCCGTTCCCGGCTGGCTGAACAGCGGCAGCTTCGCCAGCTTGTCGATCATCCCCTGCAGGTCTGTCTCCGCAAGGTTGGCGCCTTCGTATTCGGCGCTGACCCCGAACCCGGCGGTGTGGCTCATCAACTGGGCCATCGTCATCGGTGCGGTCTGGGCAACGGGCGCGCCGTCCTTCACCCGCACCTTCAGGTCGCGGAACTCGGGGATGTGGCGAGCGACGGGGTCGTCCAGCTTCCATTTTCCCTGTTCCCACAGCTGCATCATCGCGACGCCCGTGATCGGCTTGGTCATCGAGGCGATGCGGAAGATCGAATCGGCAGTCATCGGATCCGGCTTGCCGGCGTCCTTGCGCCCGTAGGCGTCGAAGTTCACCACCTTGCCCTTGCGCGCCAGCAGGGTGACGACGCCCGCGAGCTTCTGCTGGTCCACCAGCGCATGCATCTCGCGGTTCAGCGCGGTGACGCCCGCGGCGGAGAACCCGGCCGATGCGGCGGGCTGAACGGCCACCTTCGCCGATGAGGGCCAAGCCGCGAACGCGGCGCCGGCGGCGAGCAGGTGGCGGCGGCTGAGAGCATGCATGAAGGTCCCTCCCCAGGGTTCCCGGCGTCGTGCGTCAGGATTCCCGCTCTTCGAAGTTTCGGCCACCCGTTTTTCAGCTAGGTTTCATCGGGGACTCGGAAAAGCGGGAGGGGACATGGCGGCGAGGATCGAGGCTGCTGCGCCGGCGAAGCCGACGCCGCTCTGGGCGCAGCTCTATGTCCAGGTGCTGGTGGCGATCGCGCTGGGCGTGACGATCGGCCACTTCTGGCCGGAGACCGGCCAGGCGCTGAAGCCGCTGGGCGACGCCTTCGTCAAGCTGGTCAAGATGATCATCGCCCCGGTCATCTTCCTGACGGTGGTCACCGGCATCGCGGGTCTCACCGACCTGAAGAAGGTGGGGGGCGTGGCCGGCAAGGCCTTCGCCTACTTCATCACAGTCTCGACCTTCGCGCTGATCGTCGGACTGATCGTGGCCAACGTGATCCAGCCGGGCGCGGGCATGCACGCCGATCCGGCGTCGCTCGACCCGAAGGCGGTGCAGGACTACGCCGCCAAGTCGCACGACATGACCGTCGTCGGATTCCTGACGGACATCATCCCTGCGACCGTGGCCGGCGCCTTCGTCGACGGCAACATCCTGCAGGTGCTGTTCTTCGCGGTCCCGTTCGGGCTGTCGCTGGCGATGATCGGCGAGCGCGGCGCGCCGGCGCTGACGGTGCTCAACTCGATCGCCGAGGCTTTCTTCCGGCTGGTGGCCATCTTCATGCGGGCGGCTCCGCTGGGGGCGTTCGGCGCGATGGCCTTCACGGTCGGCAAGTACGGCATCCAGGCGATCGTCGACCTGGCGGCGCTGGTCGCCACGTTCTACGCCACCTCGGCGCTCTTCGTGGTGGTGGTGCTGGGGTCGATCGCGGCGCTGGCCGGCTTCTCGCTCTTCAGGCTGCTGGTCTACCTGAAGGCGGAGCTGTTCCTGGTGCTCGGCACCTCGTCGTCGGAGGCGGCGCTGCCTTCCTTGATGGAGAAGCTCGAGAAGGCCGGGGCGGCCAAGCCGATCGTAGGGCTGGTCGTGCCTACCGGTTACAGCTTCAACCTCGACGGCACCAACATCTACATGACGCTGGCGGCGCTGTTCATCGCCCAGGCGCTGGGCATCGATCTGACACTCGGGCAGCAGCTTCTGCTCCTGGCGGTCGCCATGCTGAGCTCGAAGGGCGCAGCCGGGGTCACGGGCGCCGGGTTCATCACGCTCGCGGCCACGCTGCAGGTGGTGCCGACCGTGCCGCTGGCCGGGATGGCGCTCATCCTCGGCGTCGACCGGTTCATGAGCGAATGCCGGGCGCTCACAAACTTCATCGGCAATTCAGTCGCGACGCTGGTGGTGGCCCGCTGGGAGGGTGCGCTCGATCGCGAACAGCTGGCCAACGCCCTCGGCGGCGAACCCCGCCCGATCGCGGCAAAGCCTGTCGAAGCCGACGCCGACTAACTGGCGCGCCGTACCGCGATCGGCTGCGAGCCGGTCACCCGTTCGATGGCGGACATCAGGGCGGCGACCGGGATCGGCTTGGAGATGAAGTCGTCGAAGCCGAGCGCGACGTACTCCTGCGGCCGGCGCGATATGATGTCGGCCGTCAGCGCAATCGCAGGAATCGCGTGGCTTCGGCCGCCGCCGCTGCGCAGGCGCTGCAGCGTCTCGATGCCGTCCATCTGCGGCATGTGAATGTCCAGCAGAAGCAGGTCGAAAGGCTCGCCTTCGAGGCGGCGCAGGGCTTCCGCGCCGGAACTCACGCCCACGGCGGTATGGCCGAACGCGCTCATGATCTCCTGCACGACGCGCAGGTTCATCGGATCGTCGTCGACGTGCAGGACGTGGAGGGTCCTTCCCGTCGAGGGGCCTGTGGTCGACACGGCCTGCGCTCCGAAAGGGCGGCGCGGATCACGCGCCCGATCAGACCCCACATTGGGTCGGAATGGCTAAGGTATGGCTGACGGACGTGGTTTACCGCGCGTGAAGCCTCAGATGGCGCCGGCCATGTTGGCGACGAGGGCGGCGAGGATGACGAGGTGAGCCGCCACCTCCGGCATGCGCGACAAGCGGATCGGAAAGCGGCGCATCCTCAAGCCCTTGGACAGAAAGGGCTCGCCGGCCGGCGTCGGGACCCTCGGGGGGGAGGTAGGGGACCCGGCGGCGCTGCGACCGGGGGGCCACGTGCAGTCCCAGCCGGCGAGTGTCTAGATGACAGTTTCTGTGAGTTAAGTAATTACTGGATTGGAAGCCGTCAAGCCGTTTCGCGCGGAACGGTCTGACGAGGTCGTGCGGCGAGTGCTAGCCTTCGCGGCCGGAGGCGCTCGATGATCAAGCTGACGTTCTGCCTGGTGCGGCTGCCGCACCTGACGCGAGACGCGTTCCAGGACTACTGGTTCAACACCCACGGTCCGTTGGTCGCCAGCGTGGCCGAGACGCTGAAGATCCGCCGCTACGTGCAACTCCACAGCCTGCCGGCCGAGGCTAGCGAAGCCCTGCGCGGCGCCCGCGCCGGGCCGGAGGGCTACGACGGCGTCGCGGAGCTGTGGTTCGACAGCCTGGAGTCCCTGGCCGAGAACAGCCGCCGCCCGGAGGCCCAGGCGGCGGGGGCGATGCTGCTCGAAGACGAGCGCAAGTTCATCGATCTGCCGCGCTCACCGCTGTGGTGGGGGCGTGAGCGGGAGGTCGTCGCTGACCGCTAGCAGGGGTAGCGGCGCTCGATGACGACGCGACGTTCGATGTAGGGGTCCCACACGCGCTCGCGGCTGATGCAGGTGCGGCTGCGGTAGCGGGGCCGGTAGTCGTCATAGTAGTAGTCGCGAGGGCCGTCGTAGTAGTAGCCGCTCGAGACATAGCCGCGACCGGAACGGCCGCTGGAAGAGAGCGCCGAGCCGATCGCCAGACCTGCGATCCCGCCGAGAACGACGGCGGCCGCGGTGTCTCCACCACCCCGATGATGATGGCGATAGTGGCGCCGGGCGGCCTCGGCGGGTGTGGCGGTCGCGAGCACCGTGGCGGCCACGCCGAGCGCGGCGACGGATGAGGCGAGGAACTTCTTCATGGGGAGGGCCTCCTGAACTTACAGCCAGCGTAGGCGCGCGCTGCCTGAACCGAGGCTGAACGACGCGGTCAGCGACGCGCGCCGGCGGTCTGTGCGCGGATCGCCTTGAATTCCGAGCTGTCGTTCCAGTCGGGCCATGCCGCGGAACTGGCCAGGTCTCGGCCGATCTCCACGGTCAGGCCGACGTCGTCGGCGGCCCCGCGGTAGTCCTGCGCCGCCGTCCAGCGGTCGCAGGGCTGGTGGTAGCAGCGGGCGGTGTAGTCCTCGACCCAGGCGTCGCCCTTGGCGCGGCCGCCGTCCACGAGATCGTGGCCGCCGCCGAGTCCCATCAGCAGGATGGTGGGTACGCCACGCTTGGCGACCGAGAAGTGATCGGCCCGGTAGAACAGCGCCCGCTCCGGCCGCGGGTCGGGCGTGACCGTGCGGCCGTGGCGCGCGGCGGCCGCCTCGAGGCGATCCTCCATTTGGTTCTGGCCATGGCCGATGAGCACGAGGTCTCGGGCTGGGCCGTTCGGCTGGAGCACGTCGAAGGTGAAGTTGGCGACCATCTTTGCCAGCGGCTTCGCGGGGCCCTGGGCATAGAACTCCGAGCCCAGCAGGCCGCGCTCCTCGGCGGTCCAGGCAGCGAACAGGATGGTCCGGTCCGGCGGCGGGCCGGCCTTGAACAGTCGCGCGGCCTCGATGACGGCGGCCACACCGACCGCGTCGTCCAGCGCGCCGGCGCGCACCGTGCCGCCCGAGGCATCGGCCCGTCCGGTCCCGTAGGCGTCCCAGTGGGCGGCGTACATGATCGTCTCGTCAGGCCGCTTGGCGCCCGGCAGGGCGGCGAGAACGTTGCGGCTCGAGAGCCGCTCGACACCGTTGCGATAGTCGGCGGAGAAGGCGGCGCCCTTCAGCTCCACCGGTCGGAAGCCCGGGTTTCTCGCCCGCACCTTTTCGGCTTCGAAGTCCAGGCCGCTGGCCTTGAAGAGCTCGACCGCGAGGTCGCGCTGTATCCAGCCCTGAAGCAGGAGCTTCTCCCTGGCGGGGTCTTTGCGGACCACGTCGTAGCTTTCGCCGTTGGCCGCCACGACGGTCGACCAGCCGTAGGCCGCGCCGGCGGTCTCGTGGACGATCAGCGCGCCGAGCGCGCCGCGGCGGACCGCCTCCTCGTACTTGTAGGTCCAGCGCGCGTAGTAGGTCGCGGCGCGGCCGCCGAACTTGCCGGCGGCGGAATCCCCCGGCTGGGCCTCGAAGTCCGGGTCGTTGATCAGGATGAGGGCGATCTTCCCCTTCAGGTCAGCGCCCTTGAAGTCGTCCCAACCCCGCTCGGCTGCGGCCACGCCGTAGCCGACGAAGACCAGCGGAGCGCCCTTGATCTCGACCCGAGTCACCGGTCGCTGAGTCTCGATCCGTAGATCGGTCTGCTCGTGCAGGGTCTTCGCCAGGCCGGGCGCGGTCAGGCGGTAGGCCCCGCCGGGCTCGGTCCGGAAGCGGTAGAGCGGCACGGCCTGGGTCCAGCCGCCGTTGTCGCCGGCGGGCGTCAGGCCCAACGCCTTGAACCGGCCGACGATGAAGTCGACGGTCTTCGCCTCGCCAGGGCCGCCCGGCGCGCGTCCAGCATAGGCGTCCGAGGCCAGCTCGCGGGTGATGTCGGAGAGCGCCTGGGCGGACACCTGGGCGGCGGCGGGACTCGCGACAAAGGCGGCGGCTAGGGCGGCGAACAACAGTTTCATCAGCCTCCGTATAGGCCGTCGCCGGGGCGCCGCGGAACTTCTTCCGGCCCCGCAGATTTTCCGCTGCGCGCACGGACCGAACTGCGATCCGGGGCGTTTAGTCATGCGCGACGCCAATGGCTGCGGTGCGCGGGGATTTGCGCCTGCCCGGGCGGCGCGATTTGCGGAGGCGAGGATGACCGACATCGACACCACGACCAGCCCGGACACCGGGGGCGATGCGACCCGCCTCGGCCAGGCGAAGCAGGCGATCGGCCAAGCTGGCCAGGCGCTGAAGTCCGAGGCCCAGAGTTTCGCCGACGCCGCGGCCCAGCGAGCGCGGGAGGAGGCCCAGCGGCGGACCGAAACCGCCACGCGCACCCTCGGCGATTTCGCCAGCGCCATCCGCAAGGCGGGCGACGAGCTCGGCCAGACCGACCAGAGCCCGGCCGCACGGCTGGTGCGCCAGGCGGCCGACGGGCTCGAAGGGCTCGCCACCAACCTGGCCGGCAAGCAGCCGGAAGACCTGCTGAACGACGTGCGGGCGTTCGGGCGCAGGAACCCCATCGCCTTTATCGGCGGTGCGGTGCTGGTGGGCGTGGCGCTCGGCCGGTTCATCCGGGCCTCGGAGACCGGCGGCGCGGTCCGCCAGGCGCTGACCGACGAGACCGGCGGCGACGCCTATCCGATCGCCGATGCGCCGGCCTATGGCGCCGAAGCCAGCGGGCTCGAAAGCGCCATCGGCGACGACCTCGGCGACTTGCAGCCGGCCGACGTCACCGACGCCACCGAGACCGAGCCGACACGGGGCTACTGACGCCGATGGATGGAAGCCAACGGCCGC
>CAZBXO010000075.1:13409-17328 GCA_964495645.1 uncultured Phenylobacterium sp.
GCCCTGATCGTGGGCGGCGCGGTGGCCGTCCTCGGCTTCGTGCTGATCCGCGCCGGCATGAAGATGATGAAGATGGAAAACCTGGCGCCCGACCGCACGGCCCGCCAGCTCCAGAAGGACGCGCAACTCGTGAAAGGACGCCCCCAATGAAGACGTCGGCAGATGTGGAGCGCGAGGTCGAGGCCACGCGCGGGCAGATCGATCAGACGGTCGAGGCCCTGAAGGAGAAGATGCAGCCGCGCGAGCTGTTCGACGAGGCGACGCGGGTCATGGGCGCAACGAGCAACAAGGTGCTGACCACGGTGGTCGAGCAGGCCCGCGCCAACCCGATCCCGCTCGCCCTGATCGGCGCCGGCGTGGCCTGGCTGGTGTTCAGCCAGCGCAAGGCCGCCTCGGACGACGGCTTCTCCGGCCAGGGCTACTACGAGACCTACGAAGGCTACGACGAGGACGAGGGCGTCCGTGCGAAGCTGGCCGCCAAGGCCCGCGCCGCGGCTGAGGCGACCAAGGCGCGCATCGCCGATGCGAAGACCCAGGCCGCCGCGCTCGCCGGGAAGGCGCGCGACAGCTTCAGCTCCGACGTGGAAGGCGTGCGCGGACGTGCGGGCGCACTCGCCTCGGCGGCTCAGGCGCGGGCCGGCGACGTCGGCCGCCAGGCGCGGGCGCGGTTCGAGCAGACGCTGGAGACGGAGCCGCTGGTCCTGGCTGGCCTCGGCCTTGCGGTCGGCGCGGCGATCGGCGCTTCACTGCCGGCGTCACGCGTCGAGCGTCGCTACATCGGGCCGCACCGTGACCGGATCGTCGGCAAGGGCGCCGAGATCGCGCGCACGTCGCTCGACGACGCCAAGGGCATCGCCCAGCGCGCTTACGGCGAAGTGAAGGAGGAGTTGCGCCGCCAGGTCGGCCCGGACGGGGAGGGGGCGACCCTAACCGAAAAGGCCAAGGCGTTGGCCGACGCCGGCGCCCAGGTGGTGCGCGACGAGGTCGACTCCCGCCTCGCCCACTAGCTCATCGGCGGCGGCGTGGTCCCGAGCCAGGCCGCCACCGCAAGCACGCCCAGACCCAGCAGGGTCTCGAGCGCCACCGACGTTGAAGCCGGTCCAGTTCGACCGGCCGCAACGGCGGGTGCGAAGCGCCAGCGATTGAGCGCGGCCAGGACGAGCATGGCGGCGAACAACGCCAGCTTGGCGATGAGCAGGCGGCCGTAGGGGCTGCTCGGGAGGCCGGGCAGGGCGTCGAGCCCGACCAGGAACCAGCTGTTAGCCGCGCCGCTGATCGCGAGCGCCCCCACGACCCACGGTCCGAGGCGGGAGAAGGCGGTAAGGGCCTCATCGGCCCCCTCCTGCCGCGCGATCGCGCCGGACAACATGGCGAGCGCGCCGATCCAGACGGCCGCCGCGATGGCGTGGACCCCGTCGGCCGCCAGATGGGCCACGCCGTCCGCGGCGCCGTGACCGCTCCAGGCCAGGCTACCCGCGGCGGCCAGCCCGGCGGCGGCGGTCGCCACCCAGGCTCTGCGTGTCGCGGCCACGCCTGCGATCGCGAGCAGCCCCATCCGCGCCGAGGTCGCGCGACCGAATCCGGTCCCGGTCGCCAGATCGGCCACGGCCGCGGGATCACCGGCGATGGAGATCGCCTGGAGCGCGAGCCAGGCTATGGCGCCGATCAGGCCGGCGAGCGCACCACCGACCGCGAACCGCACGGCGCCGTCGGTCCGCACACCGTACAGTTGGTAGAGCGCGCCGCCGCCTGCGAGCGAGACGCCGGCGTACTGGGCCAGCCGGGCCGCCGCCAGCGCCGCGTCGAGGGGCGTCACTTCACGGTGAAGGCCAGGTGGCCTTTCGACTTGTGGCCGTCGGTCGACAGCACATGCCAGTCGACGGTGTAGGCGCCGGGTCTCAGGGGGGCGGCCGGCGTCACGGAGATGGTCGTGCCGGAGACGGCGACCTTGGCCGCCACCGGCTTGCCCCCGGTCTGCAGGTCGGCGCCGGAGAACTTGGCTTCCAGCCGTTCGCTCAGTTGCAGCGAGATGGTCTTGGGCGCGGCGACCGTGGCGCCATCCGCCGGCGCCGAGCCGGTGAGGTGGGCGTGGGCCGCGGCCGCAGCTGGCAGAATTGCGAACGCGGCGGCGAGGGCGAGGCGGCTGCGGAAATGGCGTTTCATGCGGGGCTCCTTACACGAAACCTTAGGCCGGACCCTGTCTGAACGAAGCCTGAGACATATCTCCATGTCCCAGGCGCACGAACGCCACAGTCGCGGTGCTATAGCGCACCGGAGTGCAGGCCGCGCGAGTCGGAGGGTGACGATGAACGACGTCAGGGTTCCTCGAGAGGAGGACGACGGGGGCAACGAGGCGTTCGATGCGATCTTCCGTTCGGCGACCGAGCTGGGCCAGAAGGCGTTGGCGTCGCTACTGACGCCGGGCCGCGTCGGGGTGGCGGCGCCGGTGGTGCTGATCGGCGCGGGCCTCGCGTGGCTGGCGTTCAGCCGCCCCCGGGACGAGAGCGGCTCCCGGTTCATCGAGAGCGGCGTGGGCCACTTCGAGGTCCACGAGGGTTATGACGAGGCCGACCGGCTGGTCGAACGGCTGAAAGCGCGCGCGCAGGCGGCGGCGGCGGTCGCCCGCAACGGCTTCGCCGAAGTCCGCGGACGGTTCGACCGCAATGCGGTGCGCCGCCAGGCCGATCCCATCCGCGCCGCCGACCTCGAGCCCGTGGTCTATGCGGGTGTCGCGCTCCTGCTGGGCATCGCCATCGGCGCGGCCCTGCCGAGGGGCCGTCGCTAGCTACTCGACCTTCAGGCGGACGAAGGCCATCGCGCCGGCGCGGTCGCCGCCGTAGGCCGTTTCCAGGCCGGCGGGCACGAAGTTGCGCGCATAGAGGCCGCCCAGTCCCAGCTTCACGTTCGGCCCGACCCGCCAGTCGCGGATCGCGCCGAGCGAGACCTTGCCCACCTTGTAGACCGGCCCGTGATGGCCGCCCGCGCTGGTGAGCTCATTGTTCTCGGTGCGCTCGGCGCGGCCGAAGACTGTCCAGGCGGCGTTCGGCTTGACCGCGCTCTCCAGGATCAGGGCGTCGAGGTCCTGGTGGTCGGCGGTGCGCCGGCCCCAGGCCGCGGTGGTCGACCACCAACCACCGTCGCCGAACGGGACGGTGTAGATGGCGCTGGCGGACCACTTCGTCTGGTCCTCGTCGGGCTCCAGTTGTTCGACGCTCTTGGCCTTCGCCCAGGAGCCCTGGAGAGCGAGGTTCCGGGTGGGATTCCACGAGAGCCGCAGAGCCGTGGAGTCGAGCTTGGGACTCTCGATGTCGTAGCGGTGTTCGTCCGGCTCGCGGCCCTTGAAGCGCGAGACCTCGACCTTCCAGTCGTCGTGCACGAAGCCGAGCGTCACGACGCCGAACACAATGTGGGTGGAGTCCAGCCAGTGGTGGCTGATGGGCGCCTCGGGACTGTCCATGATCGATGCCCGGTGCATGAAGGCGCCCGGCCCGAACGCCGGCTCGCCCGGCAGGCCGGCATAGACGAAGACGCTGTCCTTTTCGGAGAGGCGGTGGCTCCAACTGGCGGAGAGCTCCATGAAGAGGTCGTGCGGGTGCTGCCGGTCGACGAGCGGCGTCGCGCCATCGGCGGTTTCGCCCGAGGCCAGTAGCAGCGGGTAGCCGCGCCGGCCCATCAACGGATCGGGGCTCAGCATGGCGCGGAACTGCACGGTGTCGCCGGACGCCAGGTCACGCCGCGCCATGCCCATGATCATGCCCGAGACGAAGCCCCTTTCGTCGCCGCGCGGGCCGGCCTGGTCGTCGTAGACCCCGTTCAGGACGACGTGGCCCATCAGGCTCCAATCGCCGCGGGTCACATGCACGCCGGCGTGCTCGGACGCGTCCGGCTGCCAGGCGGTGCCGGAGGACTCGCGGCTCAT
>CAZBXO010000076.1:0-6669 GCA_964495645.1 uncultured Phenylobacterium sp.
TACGACTCCGGCACCGGCAGCCCGCTGGGCCGCACGATCCGGATCGGGGCGCGCAAGCGCTTCTAGGCTCGAGAAGCCGGGGGGCAGGAGGGCGGGAGCTTAGGGGGCTCCCGCCCTTTCTCATTCAACCTTGAACGATTACGCGAAGCTCGGCGTAGGGGTCGTGCTCGACGCGGCTCTGCACGTCGAAGATCTTCGTCGTCCGGTCGTCGGCGTCGTAGGCCGGCCAGCCGGGGTCGCCGGTGCGCGCGAAGGCTAGCCAGGCTTCGCTCATCTGCTCGGCCAGGATCTGCGGATCGTCGCCGCGCCCGACGAAGTTGCGGGCCTTCTCGACGTTGTCGAAGACGAGGGGAATCTCGATGGCGTGCGCCGAGCGCAGCCGCCCCCTGGCGACCGGCGTCTCCCAGGTGAGCAGGTACATGAAGACCGGGGCTGCGCCCTGCGCAGCCTTGCGTTCCGCCAGCTTGATCGAGCCCGCCCACATGCCGCCGACGGTGTCGCAGGCGGCCGCCTGATGGGTGAGCGAATAGTCGGGGAAGGCTCGACGGACCGCCGCGATCAGGGCGTCGGCGCGCTCGCCGACCGCCTTGCGAGCGGCCTTGGCCACATCCTCCTCGGTGAAGCTGCCGAAGCGCGGATGGCTGAACAGGAAGAGCGCCGCCTCGTCCTTGTTGGTGCCGATCAGGATCGGCACGTCGGCGTTCAGGGGGCTGGCGTCGGGCTCGAACGGGTGGCGCGGAATGACGTCGCCGTCGAGGACGGGCGCGTAGAGGCGAAGAGCGTCGCCGGCCTTCACGCTGGCGCGCGAGAGCGTGGCGGCGTCCACGGCCAGGAGTTGCTCGGCCGTCGCGACCCCCAACTCGGTCAGCACGGCGCGGGCGACCTTGGTCGCGGATGCAGTCGGCTTGGCGGTGAGGCCCGGACCGCTCTGGATGACCGCCTTGGCGAACAGGCCACGCGCAGCTGGCATGGCCATGAGGAGGCTCACCTTCCAGCCGCCGCCGCTCTCGCCGAAGATGGTGACATTCGTGGGGTCGCCGCCGAATGCGGCGATGTTGTCGCGCACCCACTCCAACGCCAGTACGATGTCGAGCATGCCTGCGACGCCCGAGCGGGCGTACGCCGGCCCGAACACCTCGCCCAGATGCAGGTAGCCGAAGACGTTGAGGCGATGGTTCAGGGTCACCACCACGGTGTCGCCGCGCCGGGCCAACGCCGCGCCGTCGTACATGGCCGCGCCGCCGGATCCGTTGGCGAAGCCCCCGCCGTGCAGCCAGACCATCGTCGGGCGGCGCGCGGTGTCGAGGCCGGGCGTCCAGACGTTGAGGAACAGGCAGTCCTCGGATGAGGCTGGCTCGTCCGGGGCCGGCGGGTCGGCCGGGGAGGACCGGCGCTCGCCGGGGGCCAGCCCCGCCTGGATTGCCGGCGCGCCGAAGCGGACGGTATCGGCCGTCGCGGTCCAGGGCGCCGGACGCTCCGGTGGCTGGAAGCGCCTCGAGCGGGTAGGCGGCGCCCCGTAGCGGACACCTCGGAACACCGTCAGTCCGTCCTCGAGGCTGCCGCGGATCGGCCCGTTGGAAGTCGTCACGACGTCGCTGAACGCGACCGGAGCCTGGGCCAGATCGTCGGCCATCACCGTCCTCCCGCCATCCTCGGGGCGTATTGTGGCGCCGGCGGAGGAAAGTTGGAAAGACCGGTTTGCTAGATCAGCCCCAGCACAAGCTCGGCCGGCCGGCAGAGGGCGGCGCCCTTGGGCGTCACGACGATCGGGCGGTTCACCAGGATCGGCTCGATGATCATCGCCGCGATCAGCGCCTCCTCGGAGGCGTGCGGGTCGGTGAGGCCGAGCGCCTCCGCGTTGGTGCCGCGCACGCGCAGCATCTGGTGGGCGGTCAGGCCCGACCGTGCGATCAAGTCCTGCAACTGCTCACGTGTCCAGCCGGCCTTCAGGTATTCCACCACCCGCGGTTCGACGCCCTTCTCGCGTAGCAGGGCCAGGGTGTTGCGCGAGGTCCCGCAGGCGGGGTTGTGGTAGATCGTGACGTCGCTCATGGCCTCCCGATAGCGCCTTGCGACCGGCTCACCAAGTGAAGCGGCGGGTGACGGCCACGAACGTCCCATCGGAGACGTCCCAGGGCATCACGTTCGCCGCCCGGGGGGGCAACGGCTTGGCGCCGGCTGGCCAGCGGTCGAGCGTCGAACTGGCGCGGACGGTCACCGAACCGCCTGCCGGCGCCGCAAACACCACATCCACGCCCTGGGGACCGGCCCAGCGTACGGTGGTCGCCTTGCCGGCGGGCAGGGTGGCGGACTGGGCCACGCCGCTGACGCTGACCAGAGTGAGAGGCCGGTCCGGCGTGAGACGCGCGGTGATCGTGCGGCCGCCGGGCGGCGGGCCGAGGTGCAGCGAGAGCTGGCCATCGGCCATCCGGGTGAGGGAAAGCGCCGGCGGCGCCTCCTCGACGAACGGGGCCGGGACGCCCTCGACCGTACGGCTCCAGACCCAGTGCCGGAAAGGCCCATGGTCGCCGTAGGCGTCCAGCACGCCATGCGACCAGGCTGGCAGCCCGGGCGTGAGGCTGACGACGTGCGACTTCCTCGTGTCGAGGTCGGTCAGGTAGGCCACCACGGTCGCCTGCGGATGGCGCGGCGTGTAGGGGTCGGCGAAGCGCACCCAGGCGGTGACCACGAGCCCGGCGATCAGCAGGATCGCGCCCGCCCAACGTCCCGGCGGCGCGCCGTCGGCCGGCTGGGCCAGCGGCCAGATTACGAGGGCGGCCAGCAACAGCGGCATGCCCATCAGCGGCATCAGGTCCATGCTCTCGAACGAGCCGTGGGCCAGGCCGGCGATCCAGCCGAGCGCCACGCCGGCGAGCACGGCGGTCAGGGCGTGGCCGGCGACGCCACGGCGGGTCGCGGCGTCGGTGGCGGCGCACATCAAGGCCGCGATCGCGAGCGGCCAGGCGATCACGAGCGCAGCGGCCGGGGCCGCCGCCTGGGTGGCGGCCGCCGCGACGAGGCCGGTGACCAGGACGCCGGTCCAGGCGCCGGAACGGCTCACAGGACGGCCGAGCGCGGCGAGGCCGAGTAGGGTGGCGACGACGCCCGCGCCCAGACTGAGCTTGTCCAGCTCGCCGATGAACACCGAGGCGCCGGCGCCCGCCAGGAGCGGCAGAAGGACGACGATGCGCCGGCCGCGGGCGAGCTCGGCCGCGGCCATCAGCAGGACGCCCAGGCCCACAAGCATGACCGCCGTCTCCCAGCGGGCGGCTTGGGCCAGGAGGAAACGCTGCTCCATGAAACCGGCGCCGGCCCCGGTCGCGGCGCGCGCGAAGCCCAGCACGGCGACGCACGAGGCGATGGCGAAGAGCAGGGCGCCGGCGCCGCGCAGGGCGTCGGTCCAGGGGAAGGCCTCGACGCGCCGGCCGCGGATGACGCCGATCACGATCAGCACGGCCGTGACGGCGAGGATCACCCAGCCGCCCCAGGCCGGATAGGCCACGACGACGTCGCCGAAGACCTGGCTGTAGACGGCGCTCTCGCCCCTGGGCGGCAGGTCCGGGGCAAAAGCGGCGGCCGTGGCGCTGCCCAACACCTGCTGGCCGATGTCCTGCAGCGAGCCGCGGCTGAGGTTGGCCGGCGTCGACGTGGCCGAGTGATAGTCGAACTGCTCGCCGATGAAGGCGTAGTTCAGGCCCGGCGTCTTGGCCGCCAGCGTCTCGGTCAGATCCGTGTCGTTGGGCAACTGCTCATAGATGTAGACCGCCAGAGAGGAGGACGACGGCCGCACCGCGCTCCTGCGGAAGAGGTCGATCAGCGGGCCGTTCTCGGGGCTGGTCTGGAACATCTGGGCGCGGCCGGCGCCCCCGCGGGTCTCCAGGTTGATGACCAAGCCGGCGCGCTTCGCCAGCGGATCGCGGCGGAAGAAGTGGTTGGCTCCGAGGAGGCCGGCCTCCTCGCCGTCTGTGATCAGGACCATGATGTCGCGCGCCGGCGGCTGGCCGCGAGCCCTGATGGCGCGGACCACCTCCAGGATCGCGGCGGTCCCGGAGGCGTCGTCGGCGGCGCCGGGGGATCCGGCGACGCTGTCGTAGTGCGCCATCAGCACCAGCGCCGGCAGGGAAGGGTCGCGGCCGGGGAGGATGCCGACGAGGTTGTCCACCTGGGCGCCTGACAGCGAGTCGGCGTCCCATTTCGCGTACTGCACGCCGACGCCGGGCCTCACCTGTGGCGAGAGGCCCAGAGCGGCCATGCGGCCTATCAGGTAGTCGCGGACGCGGGCGTTCTCGGGAGAGCCGACGGGGTGGGCGACCGGGGCGATGGCCTCGACGTCGCGCATGGCGCGGTCTGCAGAGAACTCGGTGGCCGGTGCGGTGATCGGGCGTGGGTCCGGTGTCCGTTCGGTCGCGAGTCCGATGGCCAGGCCCAGCAGCAGGGCTGCGACCAGCGCGATCAGTCGACCCATCGCGGCGTTCTCCCGTTTGATCGGAAGCTAGACCGTGGCGTCAAAAACGGAAACGTCCCCCGTGGCCCGCCATTCGGTCGCGATGCAATCGGCACGGGAGTCAGCTAGCATCAGGCGCATGAAAGCGCTTCTCGCACTCGTCCTGTCCCTCGCACCGATGACGGCGGCGGCTGTCACGGCGGCGCCGACGCCGGCGCAGCTGCGGCAGGCGCTGACCGAGCTCCGCCGCGCGCCCGTGGGCCCGATCAACGGACTCGCCTGTCAGGCGAGCAGGTCCGGCTATGTCCGCTGCACCTATCGCGAGACGATCCCGGGCGGCTATGAGCGAATGGCGGTGCTGGTGTCGTCCCATGGGGGCCGCTGGAGCGTCTCCGAAGGTCCGATTCCGGAGAAGCCGGCCGCCATCCGCCGGCTCAGGACGAAAACGCCCGCCGGTTGAGGCGGGCGCTTCCAGCGTCGGTGGAGGGGTGGATCAGGCCGCCACGGCGCCTTCTTGGGGGTCGCGCAGCACATAGCCGCGGCCCCAAACGGTTTCGATGTGATGCTTGCCGTCGGCAGCCGCAGCCAGCTTCTTGCGCAGCTTGCAGATGAAGACGTCGATGATCTTCAACTCCGGCTCGTCCATGCCGCCGTAGAGGTGGTTCAGGAACATCTCCTTGGTGAGCGTCGTGCCCTTCCGCAGGGAAAGGAGCTCCAGCATCTGGTACTCCTTGCCGGTCAGGTGGACGCGGATGCCGTTCACTTCGACCGTCTTGGCGTCAAGGTTGACCACGATGTCGCCGGTCTTGATGACAGACTGGGCATGGCCCTTGGAGCGGCGCACCACGGCGTGGATCCGGGCGACCAGCTCGTCCTTGTGGAAGGGCTTGGTCATGTAGTCGTCGGCGCCGCCGGAGAAGGTCTTCACCTTCGTCTCGATCTCGGCTGTCCCCGACAGGATCATGATCGGCGTGTTGATTTTCCCGACCCGAAGCGTCCGCAGGACATCCATGCCGCTCATGTCGGGCAGATTGAGGTCCAGGAGGATGAGGTCGTAGTCGTAGATCTTGCCCAGATCGACGCCTTCCTCGCCCAAATCCGTCGTATAGACGTTGAATCCTTCGGATTTCAGCATCAGCTCGATGCTCTGCGCGGTGGCGCTGTCATCCTCGATCAACAGTACGCGCATTAGTCTCTCCCACTGCGTACCCGCGTTCCCGCGCGAATTCTGGTGAATCCGCCCACTCGTCGTCGTTAACTTGCGGCCGGTCTGCTTTAAGACAGGTTAATGAAGACTCGCCTCGCTGAGAGAATCGTTAATCTGATTTGAGAATCCGACTCAAGGTGGCCTCTGAGGGCCGTCCGTCGCACCTCCGATGAATCTTTTGTGATTGGACGCGCGTCTCGAAGCGGGGGGCGGGAACGCCGGCCGGGCCTTGGCTGTTTTCTGCCGGAACCCGGAGGTGAAAAGACATGACCGACGCGTCCTTCCTCGAACCTGCCGAGGCGATTTCGCCCGCGCCGTCGCTTCGCCAGCGGGCGACCGCGATCCTGCCGATGGTGCGTCCCGCGATGCGCTACGTGCCGAAGAATCCGATGTTCCTGATCGGCGCCGCGGCGCTTGGGATCGCGGGTTTCGTGGCCTGGAAGAACCGCGACAGGATCGCGGCCAAGGCGGGTCCCATGCTTCAGAACGCTGCAGCCAAGGGCCAGGAGCTCAAGGACATGGCGATGGAGAAGGGCGCCGAGCTCACTCAGCGCCTGCCGTTCGGCAAGGAAGCGCCGCCGCCGTCGGAGCCGGCGTTCCACTAGCTCGGATCGTATCCGCCCATCGCCGAGCAGCCCTTGCGGGCGGCCGTCGGCTGCCCGTCCAAGGTCCTGCACAGCCCCATGTGATTGCCCGGCTGGCCGATCCATTCAACGCGCCCGTCGCGTATCCCGAAGGCGAGGAAGCGGTCGCGCTTGTCGCACTCAATGGTCGCCACCGCATATCCGGGCGCGGCTGGATCGGTATGCCAGCGAACACCCTTGCGCGACCGGAACGCGGTCTCAGGCTCGGGCAGGCGCTCGCCGGGCTGGATGCGCGGCGCGATGGGCGTGTTGGCCGCAGCGCGAGACTGGGCGTGAGCGTCCTCCACCTTCAGCACCGGTATCCAAGGAGCCCAGTACACCAGGGTGACGGCGGCGAACGCGAGGTCGACCGGGGCGCGGATCGCGTCGGCGAC
>CAZBXO010000076.1:6769-17169 GCA_964495645.1 uncultured Phenylobacterium sp.
GACCACGCGGATCGGATCTGCGGCCGGCATGGCGCGCGCCTCGGCCTCGGCCACGTAGGCGCCGACGCCGGCGGCCAGCGGCAGCGGCCCGGCCGGGCGCTTCCTGGCCTCGCGGCTCTGCCGGCGCATTTCCTTGAAGGTGCGCGGGTAGGCGCTGCGCACGATGTCCGGCGGCCGCAGCACCGCGGCGACCCGACCGTCCTTGATGAGGAAGCCGTCGACGTAGGTCGACCCGTCGGGGCTGCGCAGCTCAAGCCAGCCGCTGCAGTCGGCGGGGGTGGCGGTGTTCGGCTTGGCGATGCCCACGTCGGCGCCGTTCAGCCGGGCGGCGAAGCCGGGCAGCCAGTCGGCCTGCGGCCCGAGACCCAGGCGATCGGCCGCCTCGGACGGACTGCGGCCGACGAGATCGCTGATCGGCACGAGCCGTGTCTCCGACGGCGGCAAGGGCGCCGCGACGGTCGCGGCGGCCATCAGGGCGGCGAGCATCAACACGGGCGGAAGGATGCCTGCCTCTTCACTCCGAGTTAAGCGCGGACCGCCACTCTCTTACGAGAGAGTGAGGGGCTTAAGCGTTGCAGAGCCTGGTGGCCGCCGTCGAGCGGCTCGACCCGTTGACCATTTCCGGCCGCGTGGCCGCCGTGAACGGCCTCCTGATCGAGGCGCGCGGCGGCCTGTCCCGCCTGGCTGTCGGCGCGCGCGCCGAGATCGAGCGACTGGCCCAGCCGGCCGTGGCGGCCGAGGTCGTGGGCTTCCGCGAGAGCCGCGCGCTCCTGATGCCGTTCGGCTCGGTGGAGGGCGTGGCGCCCGGCGCCGAGATCCGCATCCAGCCGCTTGGCTCGGCGGTGCGGCCGACCAAGGCCTGGCTGGGCCGCATCGTCGACGCCTTCGGCGAGCCGATCGACGGCAAGGGGCCGCTGCCGCAGGGCCTGGCGCCCTATCCGCTGCGCGCTTCGCCGCCTTCGGCGCATGCGCGGGCCCGGGTGGGCGAACGCCTGGACCTGGGCGTGCGCGCGATGAACGTATTCACCACGTGCTGCCGCGGCCAGCGCCTCGGCGTGTTCGCTGGCTCCGGCGTCGGCAAGTCGGTGCTGCTCTCGATGCTGGCCAAGAACGCCGACTGCGACGCGGTGGTGGTGGGCCTGATCGGCGAGCGCGGCCGCGAGGTGCGCGAGTTCATCGAGGAGACCCTGGGCGAGGCCGGCCTCGCCCGCGCCGTCGTCGTGGTCGCCACTTCCGACGAGCCGGCGCTGAAGCGCCGGCAGGCCGCCTACATGACGATGGCCATCGCCGAGTACCTGCGCGACCAGGACATGGAAGTCCTGTGCCTGATGGATTCGGTGACCCGCTTCGCCATGGCCCAGCGCGAGATCGGCCTGGCTGCCGGCGAGCCGCCGACCACCAAGGGCTACACCCCCACCGTCTTCACCGAACTGCCGAAGCTCCTGGAACGCGCCGGGCCCGGGCCGATCCGGCCGGATGGCACGCGCGCCGGGCCGATCACCGGGCTCTTCACCGTGCTGGTGGACGGCGACGACCACAACGAGCCGATCGCCGACGCCGTGCGCGGCATCCTCGACGGCCACATCGTCATGGAGCGGGCCATCGCCGAGCGCGGCCGCTTCCCGGCGATCAACGTGCTGAAGTCGATCAGCCGGACCCTGCCGGGGTGCCAGGAGCCGCATGAGCGCGCGGTGACGGCCGAGGCCCGCCAGGTGCTGGCGGCCTACGCCAACATGGAAGAGCTGATCCGCATCGGCGCCTACCGGGCCGGATCCGACGCCCTGGTCGACCGGGCGATCGCGCTCAACCCGGCGCTGGAGGCCTTCCTGGCGCAGGACGCCAGCGAGGCCACGAGCCTCGATCAATGTTTCGAGAGCCTATCAATGGTGCTTGCCTCTGAGGCTGCCGGATGACGTGGTCCAAGTCGCTCATCAAGCTGGCGTCCTATGAGGTCGAGGTGCTGCAGAAGCGATTGTCCGAAATCGTCGAACGGCGCGCCGCCGCCGAGGGCCGCCTGCTCGCGCTGGAGACCGAAGGCGCGATGGAGGCGGCGTTCTCGGCGGAGGATGCGCGCGCCGGCTTCTATCGGGTCGGCTACCTCGAGGGGCTGAAGGCGCGCAAGGCCCAGGCGCAGGCCGCCATCGAAGCTTGCCTGCTCGAAGAAAGAGGCGCCCGCGACGCGCTCTCCGAGGCCTTCGAAGCGCAGAAGAAGTACGAGCAGGTGGCCGAGAACGCCGCCGCCCTGGAGCGCAAGGAGCAAAGCCGCCGCGAAGCCGCGCAACTGGACGAGCTGGGCCTGCGCAAGCGCGCGCGCTGACGTCAATCGAGCGCTTTCGCCGCCCCTTCGAGCCCGGTCGCCCGGACGGTGAGGCCGTGGCGGAAATCGCCGAGGATCGCGCGGTATCGCTGCGCCAGGGCGGCGAAGCGCTTGACGGGCTCCGGCGCCAGTTCCGGGGGCGCCAGGAGCGTGTCGCTCCAGAGCTCGGCCTCGGCCACATAGGCCTCCGGGACGTAGTCGAACACATGGACGGCCTTGAGGCCGCGCCCCGACGCGCGCTTCCAGGCGAGCGCGCGGGAGACGAGGTCGCGGATTGCGAAGTCGTCCATCGACAGCGAGTAGCCGATGAAGGTCCACTCGTCGGCCAGCGCCAGGGCCTGCAACGCCTCGCGCCAGATCACCTGGATCTGCAGGTGGGCGTAGTCCTTGGCGTAGCCAGGCGTGATGATGAGCAGCTCCGCCGGCGTGGCGCACCAGCAGTCGCTCTCGTGCCAAGGACCACTCTCGGTCTCGTCGGCCAGGTCCAGAACCGGATTGACCATGAGGGTCTGGCAGCGTGGACAGCAGAGCCAGTTCAGGCTGCCGTGCAGCTTCATGAACGGCGTGTCGCGCACCTGGACGTCCGGGGGCCAGGTCACGGCGTCCCCGACTGCGTTCACGATCACCTCGGAAACGGGCGTGTAACTGACGCGGCGATCCGAGGGGCGCCAGTCGCCGGGGTTGTCCGCATCGACGTTCCACAGCAACCGGTCGATCACGGTGTCCCAGTTGGTCGTGATGATCGCCTCGTCCGCGAAGCCTGCAATCAGTCGGCGATAGGCCTCGAGCGGCTTCGGGTCCGTGGCGTCGGCGCGCAGGCTTGTCCGCTTGCCGACGAAGGTGGCGATCGATCGGACCATGGCCCGCTGCACCCGCTGCAAGCGGCCCGAGTCGAAGGGACGGCGGAACCCGTTCGGCCGGCGTGCGCCGTAGCCGAGGCTGACGCTCTCGGCGATCGCCAGGTCGAGGCTGGTGAGCACCTCCTCGATGCTGGGAACTCTGCCGGTGTCGCCGGTCGCGAGGCGGGAAAGGTCGTTCTCCGTGACCCCGTGGGCGAGGTGCAGGTAGTCGGCGACGTCGCGGCTGCGCGAGCCCTGGTCGCCGTGATTGGCCAACGCGTACTCGGCGATGGGCTCGAAGAGCTGCGACATGCGCGGCGCCTGGAGCGCCACCGATGCTCCGGCCCCCACGAACAGCGCGCGCGATCGCCCCTGCAGCATCCGAGACTCCCCGCGTGGGACCTTCGGTCAGGCTCGATGCAGACGCAACCGGACTTCAGCGCCCGGCGCGGGCGCGTTCTTCCTCGACGCTCTCGCGCAGGACCGACAGGTCCTCGCTGATCTTGAAGATCGTCACGTAGAACTCGCAGAACGAGCGCCAGAGCAGCACCACGGCGGCCAGCACCAGGAGCCCGACGCCGAGGACGACTACGCCCAGCAGAATCTCGAAGACGTCGCCCCCGCGTATGGCGACGCCGAGGCTCGCGCCCAGCACGCCGAATCCGGCGATGCCGATGATCCCGAGGCCGGCCCAATAGACAAGGTGGAAGACCTGGCCGGTCATCAGGCGCTCGAACGTCAGCAGGTCCCAGAGGAACTGCCCGCGCGCGCCCTGGGGCCGAGAGAGTGGTCGCCGCATGAACCCGTGAGACTCGAAGAACAGAGGCGGGAACCGCTATCAGCCGGGGACGCTGGCTGCAACGCCGGTGGTCAGGCCAGCACCTTGCCCACCGCCCCGCCGATCAGGCCGGCCACGGCCGACCCTGCCGTGCCGACCGCCAGGATCATCACCGCCGTGTCCTTCAGCCCCACCGAGACGGCGATGCCGATCAGCGCGCAGAGGCCGCCTGCGACGAGGCCCCCGGTCAGGCTTGGGACCCAGCCGCCGCCCGCCGCCTTGGCGTATATCAGCCCCGCCACGAGGGAGATGGCCATGCCGCCGACGGCGAAGACGTTGTCCTTGATGAACGGAACGTAGTGGCCGGCGACGACCATGGCGAGCTGGGCCGCCAGACCCGCGCCGGTTCCGATGAGCAGCGCCTGCAGGTTCACTGGCCATGCCCCTGAACCTTGGCCGCGGCGGCCTGGGCCTGCTGCTGCGCCTCGACGGCCCTCCAGTCGATAGGCCCCTTCACGAAGCTCTCCTTTAGCTTCATCAGCGAATACGCATTGCCCCAGGCGAAGTGCTGGAAGAGCGTGTCGTAGGCGGCGCCGGGCTTGTAGCCGACCCCGGTGATGGTCACGCGCGTGCCGCCCGGCGCGTCCTCGAACTCCATGGTCGTGACGACCTGCTTGAACTCCTCCCGCGAGGGCAGGGCCTTGGGCGCGTTCTCGTTCTTCAGCGCGATCATCCGCTGCGGCGTGTAGGCGATGATGCGGTTCCTGATGTTGTCCGCGTCGCCCAGCCGGGCTCTGGAGTCGTAGGAAGCCTCGATCATCCCGCCGAGTCCGAAGTCGATCTTGGCCATCGGCGTCGCCCAGGCCTTGTAGCCCTCGGCGGTGGCGAAGCGGTCCCAGACCGCCTTGCGCGGCGCCGGCACCACCAGCGACAGGCGCAGCACCTGCGAGCCGTCGGCTTCCTTGAAGGAGGTGTCGGCGACCTCCGGGAAGTCCCTAGGCGAGGGCGTGGCGGCTTGCGCCGTCCCTGCGAGAAGCGCCAGCGCCGCGGCGCCGGCCAGGATCGTACGAAGCATCACCGAGGTCCCCCGGCCGCGTTGTCGTTGCGCCGGGCGGAGGCGGCCTGCTCCAGCCGGCGGACATAGTCGCGGAGCCCTGCGACGGAGGTGTCGAAGGTCTCCAGGTCGCGATGGGTGCGCGCCTGCATGACGCCGCCCTCCATCACGTTGAGCGTGAGCACCGCCAGCATGTGGCGGTCGACATCGGACGGGAGCCGGTCGCCGGCGGCCACGTAGCAGCCCTCAACATGGCGCACCCAGCCCTCGAAGTTGACGGAAAGCAGCTCCCGCACCGGCGGGTCGGGCTCGTGCAGCTCCAGGGCGATCGAGCCGATCGGGCAACCGTAGAGGCACTCGCTGATCTCCAGCGCATGGCGGTAGCTGGCGAGCAGGGCGAAGACCCGCTCGATGGGGTCGTCGACGCCGGCCCAGGCCGGCTGCAGCAGCATCGGCTCGATGCCGACACGGTACATGTCGAGCACCGCGACGAGTACGTCCTGCTTGGTTGGGAAGAAATGGTAGAGGCTGCCCGCGTTGGCGCCGGCCTCGCGCAGGATGTCCTGCACCGAGGTCGACAGGTAGCCTTTCTCGCCGAACAGCTTCATCGCGGCGAACACCAGGCGGTCGCGGGTTGGGAGCTCGTCCATCCGATCCTTGGTTGAGCGTTCAACCCAGACCAAAGCACAGCTTGAACGGACGTTCAAGCGAGGAGCGTTGGCGCGCCGTCGACGGCGAGATACTCTGCGTCACAGAGTGGAGTTGGCATGAGCATCCGGCGGGAGGAAGCGGCAGAGGCCCTGAAGACCGCAACGGCGGCGGCCGGCCGCTCGGTCGCGGCGGCCGGTTATGCGCGGACGGCGCCGTACCTCTTCGTCTGGGGCGGCGTGTGGGTCCTGGCCAACCTTGCAGGGCTGGTGGGAGGTCTGCACCGCGGCCTCGTCTGGCTGGCGCTGTCGACGCTGGGGGTCGTGGCGAGCGTGATCATCAGCCTGCGCATCCGCGGACCGGGGGGCGGGGGCAGACGCGAGAGCGTGGTGCGCGCGCTCCTGCTGGCGCTGGCGATCGCGCTTTTCGCGATGGCGATGCCGATCGTGCTGCCAGGCCTGACGTACATGCAGGTGGAGTCGCTCATCTGCCTGGCGGTCGGCGCAGCCTATGTCGTGATGGGCACGTTCACCGGCTTGCGACTTTCGGCGGTGGGCATGCTGGTGATGCTGGGAGCGATCGCCGCCCACGTCTGGGGCGGGCCGATATTCTTCCTCTGGATGGCGCTGGTCGGGGGCGGCGGGCTTATCCTCGGCGGCCTCTGGCTGCGTCGGGCCTGATCGTGGCCCAGGCCGACGAGGTCATCCACCAATCCACCCGGCTGAAGCTGATGTCGGTGCTGAACGCTGTGGCCGACGGTGACGGCCTGGAATTCACCCGCCTGAAGGCCATCGCCCAGGCGACCGACGGCAACCTGGGCGCCCACCTCGCGACCCTCGAGAAGGCCGGCTACGTGGCGATCGACAAGGACTTCGTCGGCAAGCGTCCGCGCACCCGCGTGCGCATCACCAAGCCGGGGCAGCGCGCCTACGCGGCCCACCTGCAGTACCTGCGCGACATCATCGACGGCGTGGTGCCGGACGCTTAGCGCATGGATTCGATGCGTTGACCGGAGCCGCCCTAATGCCGAGCTTCCGCAAATGAAAACGACCTCGATCGCGCGCCGCGGCGTCCTGACCGGCCTTGGCGCCGCGGCCGCCATGCCGGCCTTCGCACAGACGCCGGACGCCAACCTGCCGGATGGCCTCGTTGGACAGTTCCACGCCGGCGGAACGGGCCGGCGTCCTGGACTGCTGGTGCTCGGGGGCTCGGAGGGCGGGCTCGGAACCGGCGCCGCGGGCGCGAAGCTCTTGGCCGCCGAAGGCTTCTCGAGCCTGGGCCTGGCTTACTTCAAGGCCCCCGGCCTGCCGGAGGCGCTGGAGAACATCCCGCTGGAGTACTTCCTTCGGGCGCTGGACTGGCTGGCGAAGCAGCCGTCGGTCGATCCGAAGCGCATCGGGGTGTGGGGCGGATCGAAGGGCGCCGAGATGGCCCTCCTGCTCGGCTCGCGTGATCCGCGGATCAAGGCTGTCGTGGCGGCCGCACCGTCCAGCGTCGTCTGGGCCGGCGTCGATTCCGTCAACCAGGCGCGCATGCTGACCATCGGCAGTTCCTGGAGTTGGAAGGGGCAGCCGCTCCCCTACGTCCGCTACGATTTCTCGGGCTTCAAGGGGATCCGGGCGATGTACGACCAGAGCTACGCCAAGGCGCCGGCCGAGGCGGTGATCGCAGTGGAGAAGATCAACGGCCCGATGCTGTTGATCTCAGGCGGCAAGGACGAGCTCTGGCCGTCGACCCCGATGGCGGAGGCTATGATGGAGCGGCTCGACAAGGCGCGGTTCCCCCACAAGCACGTCCACCTCAGCTACCCCGACGCCAGCCATTCTGTTGGCGGTCCTCCGGCCACTCCGCTGCCCGGTACGACGGCAAGCGGCCAGTTCCTGGCCAACCAGGCGGCCAAGGCCGACGCCTGGCCGAAGACCCTGGCGTTCCTGAAGGAAGCCCTGAGGGCCTAGATCTGGCCGACGGTCTTGAGGCGCGCCTTGGGGTGCACCTCGTTCTGGCTCATCACCGGGGTCTGGCCGCGGAAGCGCTCGATGATCGAGCGGACGTAGGGGCGGATGCCGGGGCTGGTCAGCAGGACCGGGGTGTCGCCCGCGAGAGCCGCACGTTCGAAGGTCTCGCGCACGCTGCGGATGAACTCCTGCAGGCGGGAGGGCGCCAGCGCCAGCTGCTTCTCCTCGCCCGTGCCGATTAGGGCCTCGGAGAAGGCGACGTCCCACTCGGGCGACAGGGTCACGATCGGCAGGGCCCCGTCGTCCCCCTTGTAAGCGTAGCAGAGCTGGCGGCCCAGCCGCGCTCGGACCTGCTCGACGAGCAGGGTGATCGATGTGGTGTGCGGCGCGGCCTCGCCGACGCCTTCCAGGATCGCCGGCAGGTCGCGGATCGAGATCCGCTCGCGCAGCAGGGATTGCAGCACGCGCTGGATGGTCGTGACCGGGACCACGTTGGGCACCAGGTCTTCGACCAGCTTCTTCTGGTCGCCCGGCAGGTCCTTCAAGAGCTTCTGCACCTCCGCGTAGGAGAGCAAGTCCGGCATGTTGTCCTTGAGGATCTCGGTCAGGTGGGTGGTCAACACCGTAGCCGGGTCGACGATCGTGTAGCCGCGGAAGGTGGCCTCCTCGCGCAGGGGCTCGTCGATCCAGGTGGCTGGCAGGCCGAAGGCTGGCTCCTTGACGTGTTCGCCGGGCAGCTCCACCTGGCCGCCGCGCGGGTCCATGGCCATCAGCTGGCCGATGCGGACCTCGCCGGCGCCCGCTTCCATCTCCTTGATACGGATGGCGTAGCCCTGGGAGGGCAGGCGCATGTTGTCGAGGATGCGCACCGACGGCATGACGAAGCCGAAGTCCGAGGCCAGCGTGCGGCGTAGCGCCTTGATCTGGTCGGTGAGGCGGCGGCCTTCCAGGTCGTTGATCAGGGTGAGCAGGCCGTAGCCGAGCTCGATCTTGATCTCGTCGATAGCCAGCGTCTGGGAGATCGGCTCCTCGGTGTCGGCCGGCGCTTCCTCGACTGTCTCGATGGCCTCCGGCTCGGCGGCGGCCTGGGAGCGGCGCCAGGCGAGCGTCCCGGCGCCCACCGAGATCGCCGCGAATGGGATAATCGGCATGCCGGGTATCAGCGCGATCACGCCGGCGGCGGCCGCGACCATGCCGAGCGCCACCGGGTTCATGGCCAGCTGGGCGACCAGGGCCTTGTCGGCGGCGCCCTCGACACCGGCCTTCGACACCAGGAAGCCGGCGGCGATCGAGATCACCAGCGCCGGGATCTGGGAGACCAGGCCATCGCCGATCGACATGATCGTGTAAGTCGAGAAGGCCTGTCCGATCGGCACCTTGTGCTGCAGCACCCCGATCAGGATGCCGCCGATCACGTTGATGGCCAGGATCACCAGGCCCGCGACAGCGTCGCCACGCACGAACTTCGACGCGCCGTCCATGGCCCCGAAGAAGGTCGATTCCTGCTCCAGTTCCTTGCGGCGCTTGCGGGCTTCGTCCTGGTCGATCAGACCGGCCGACAGGTCGGCGTCGATCGCCATCTGCTTGCCGGGCATGGAGTCCAGGGTGAAGCGCGCGGCCACTTCGGCGATGCGGCCCGAGCCCTTCGTGATGACCACGAAATTCACCACCACCAGGATGGCGAAGACGATCACCCCGATGACGAAGTTGCCACCCATCATCAGGCGGCCGAAGGTCTCGATGACGTGACCGGCGCCGTGGACGCCCTCGTGGCCGTGGCTGAGGATCAGCCGGGTCGTGGCGATGTTCAGCGCGAGGCGGTAGAGCGTCGCCACCAGCAGCACCGTCGGGAAGGCCGTGAACTCCAGCGGCTTCCTGATGAACAGCGAGGTCATCAGGATCAGCACCGCCGAGGCGATCGAGATCGCCAGCAGGCCGTCCAGCATGAACGCCGGGATCGGAAGGATCAGCAGGACGACGATGGCGATGATGCCGATCGCCAGAGCCACCTCGCCGCGCGCCAGCCAGCCGACCATGTCGCGCGCGGAGGGTGCGCCTGCGAACCGTGAGGCTGGAAGGTCGGTCATCTAGCTCAGGCCGCGCTCGCCGCGCCCATCTGCGGCGCGGGAACGGAGACGCCCGCCTCTGAGTATTCCTTCAGCTTGTTGCGTAGCGTCCGGATCGAGATGCCGAGGATGTTGGCCGCGTGCGTGCGGTTGCCGAGGCAATGCTCGAGCGTCTCGATGATCAGGGTCTGCTCCATCTCGGCGACCGTCTGGCCGACGAAGGAGCGGGTCGCAGTCTCGGCGGCCAGGCTGGCGGCCTGGGCTGCGCGGGCGGCCGGGTCGGCCGGCGCGAGGAGCTGGCCGTCCGGCAGGCGGATGGCCGTCTCGTCGATCTCGGAACCGACCGCCAGCAGCACGGCGCGGTGGATGGCGTTCTCCAGCTCGCGGACGTTTCCCGGCCAGCGGTGGGCGGCAAGGCGCCGCTTGGCCTCGGCCGAGAGCAGGCGCTCCGGCGTCCCGTTGGCGGCGGCGTACTTCTTGGCGAAGAATTCGGCCATGGCGACCACATCACCCGGGCGTTCCCGCAGCGGCGGCAGGCGCAGGTTCACGACGTTGAGGCGATAGAGCAGATCCTCGCGGAAGGTCCCCTCCTTCACGGCCTGAACCAAGTCGCGGTTGGAGGTGGCGAGGATGCGGATGTCGACCTTCACGGGCTTGGAGCCGCCGACGCGGTCGATCTCCCGCTCCTGGATCGCGCGCAGCAGCTTGGCCTGCAGGCGCGCGTCCATCTCGCTGATTTCGTC
>CAZBXO010000077.1:0-17097 GCA_964495645.1 uncultured Phenylobacterium sp.
GACTGGTATTTGCCGGGCAACGAGTTCGATCTGCAACGGATCACCGGCGGCTGGAAGGAAAAGCTGCGCGCCGCCCGCGCCAAAGGGTTTGACGGCCTACGCGTGAGCGGCAACGCGTTCTGGATCGAGTCCAATCACTGGCACGAATTCTGTGAGTACGAGCACGAGCTCGACCGCTCGCTCGCCGGAGAGCGGATGGTCGTGCTCTGCACCTATTCGCTGCAGGCCAGCCGAGCGGTGGACCTGCTGGACGTGGCCCGCGCCCATCAGTGCTGCATCGCGCGACGCAACGGCGATTGGGAGTTCCTGGCGACCCCCGAACTGCGGCAGGCCAGACAGGAGATCGAGCGGCTGCGCGGCGCGCTGAGCGTGCTGTCCAAGTCATTCCCCGGCCATGAGATGTTGACGCCGCGCGAGCGCGTCGTGCTGGCCCAGACCGTGCGCGGCGCCTCGAGCAAGGAAGCGGCGCGGATGCTCGGCGTCAGCCCGCGCACGGTCGAGTTTCACAGGGCCAACGTGATGCGCAAGCTGGGCGCCAGGAACACCGCGGACCTCGTTCGCCGGGTGCTGGGTAACTGACGCAGTCTCACCACGTCCATCTGGCGCACCGCCCCGCATATGATGGAACGACACGGTGCGCTGCTCCAGGCGCGACACCAACCCACCTTCGACCCTCGGCCCCACCGCCGGCAGGGTCCTTCGTGTTGTTCGTGGGGTTCGTGGACAATCCTTGCGGCGCCTGACGGCGCGAAGGCGTCGCCAGACACGCGTTTCCGGCCGGTTTGCCTCTGACGCTGGGTTATGGTTGTTCACCTGCGATGACGCGGGGCCTCGAACCCGCGCGCTGACAGGGAGTGAGTATGTCCGAGGCTGAGTTGCCGCCGGGTTGGCCCGCGATGTCGATCGAGCAGGCCCATGCGCTGATCGGCCAGCCAGGGGCCATGACCGAGGTGGCCGAGGAGACGATCCGCGGCGTCAGGCTGAAGGTCTGGAAGAACCAGCCACCGACGCTGCGGGCGGTCGCCGAGATGGCCAAGACCCATGGCGAAAGGGTCTTCCTGGTGTACGAGGACGAGCGCGCCACCTTCGAGGCCTTCCACCGCGCGGTCTCGGCAATTGCTCGCGAGCTGCAGGCGCAGGGCGTGGTGAAGGGCGACCGCGTCGCGGTCATCATGCGGAACCTGCCGGAGTGGGTGGTCGCCTTCTATGCCGGCGCGGTTCTGGGCGCGATCGTCACCCCGCTGAACGCGTGGTGGACCGGGCCGGAACTCGAGTATGGCCTGACCGACTCCGGGACCAAGGTCGCCGTCGTCGACGCCGAGCGCTACGAGCGCCTGAAGGAGCACCTTCCGAACTGTCCGGACCTTAAGCGCGTCTACGTCAGCCGGGCCCGCGAGGAGATCGCCCATCCGTACGTGACCCCCCTGGAGAGCGTGATCGGCGGGACCAACGACTGGGCCAGCCTGCCGGATCAGCCGTTCCCCGCGGTGGAAATCCACACCGACGACGACGCCACCATCTTCTACACCTCCGGCACCACGGGCCGGCCGAAGGGGGCGCTGGCCACCAACCGGGCGATCAACACCAACATCATCACCGCCGGCGCCGCCAACGCCCGCGGCTTCCTGCGCCGCGGCGAGGCCCCACCCGCGCCCGATCCGACCCTGCCGCAGCGCTCGGCCCTGCTGGCGGTGCCGTTCTTCCACGTCACCGGCTGCTTCGCGGTGCTGAACCCGACGCTCTTCGTCGGCGGCAAGCTGGTGATGATGCACAAGTGGGACGCCATCCGCGCCTTCGAACTGATCGAGCGGGAGAAGATCACCTCGGCGGGCGGGGTGCCGACTATCGCCTGGCAGCTGATCGAGCATCCGGCGCGGGCCAACTACGACCTGTCGTCGCTGGAGGCGGTTTCCTACGGCGGCGCGCCCTCGGCGCCGGAGCTGGTGCGGCGGCTGAAGGAGACCTTCCCGAAGAGCGCCTCCGGCCAGGGCTGGGGCATGACCGAGACCTGCGCCACGGTCACCTCCAACGTCGCCGAGGACTACCAGGTCAAGCCGGACAGTTGCGGCCCGGCCGCCGCCGTCGCCGAGCTGCAGATCCGCGACCCGGTCGACGGCAAGACCATCCTGCCGGTCGGCGAGGTGGGTGAGCTGTGGTCCAAGGGGCCGATGAACGCCAAGCTCTACTGGAACAAGCCGGAGCCCACGGCCCAGACCTTCGTCGACGGCTGGGTGCGCACCGGCGACCTGGCCCGCCTCGACGAGGAGGGCTTCTGCTACATCATCGACCGGGCCAAGGACATGCTGATCCGCGGCGGCGAGAACATCTACTGCGTCGAGGTGGAGAACGTCCTCTACGACCACCCGGCGGTGATGGACGCCGCCATCGTCGGCAAGCCGCACCGCACGCTGGGCGAGGAGCCGGCCGCCGTGGTCACCCTGAAGCCCGGGGCCGAGGCCACCGAGGACGAACTGCGCGCCCACGTGGCCGAGCGGCTGGCGGCCTTCAAGGTGCCGGTCGAGGTCAAGTTCTGGCACGAGGTCCTGCCGCGCAACCCGAACGGCAAGATCCTGAAGTCGGAGCTGAAGAAGCTCTTCGAGGGCGCCTGAAGACCCGCGCCGACGTCCTGCTGGTCGCCCGCGGCCTCTTCGAGAGCCGCGCCAAGGCCCGCGCCGCCATCGAGGCCGGCGGGGTGACGGCAGACGGACGGCGTGTCGAGAAGGCCTCCGACCTGCTCGACGACGGCGCGGCGATCGAGGCCGCCCCGGCGCATCCGTGGGTGGGCCGGGGCGCCTTGAAGCTGGTCCACGCGCTGGAGACCTGGCCAATCGTGGTCGCGGGGAAGGTGGTCCTCGACGTCGGCGCCTCGACCGGCGGCTTTACGGAAGTCGCGCTCGCCCGCGGCGCGGCGCGCGTCTACGCCGTCGACGTCGGCCGCGGCCAGCTGTACCCGCGGCTCGCCGCCGACCCACGGGTCGTCAGCCTGGAGGCGACCGACGCCCGCGACCTGACGCCGGCGCTGATCCCGGAGCCGCCGGCCTTGATCGTCTGCGACGTCAGCTTCATCGGCCTGGCCAAGGCCCTGCCGGCGGCGCTCTCCCTCGCCGCGCCGGGGGCGGACCTGGTCGCGCTGGTCAAGCCGCAGTTCGAGGTGGGGCCTGCGGCCGTGGGAAAGGGCGGCCGGGTCACGGATCCGGCCGCGCGCCAGGCGGCGCTCCGGTCAGCTGTCGAGTTCCTCAGCGCCGCCGGCTGGGCCGTTCAGGCGACGACCGACAGTCCGATCGCCGGCGGCGACGGCAATCTCGAACATCTCGTCTGGGCGAGACGTCCAGATTGACTGCCGCCGCCGGTCGATGTGCGCAGGCAGTCCGGAGGGGCGCTCGGCGGCGCCTTCCTTCGCTAGTCGACGACCGCGTAGCGGCCGGCCGAGTCGCGGCAGACGCGCACGAAACGGTGTTCGACGCGACCGTCGGGCATGTAGACCGGGCTCTCGGCCAGGGTGCAGCCGTCCACGTCGACGCCGCGGCCCTCCGCCAGCCGATAGCGCTCGCCGCGGCGGCCATAGGCCCAGGGCTCGGCCGGGCCAGCGCGGTCGGCGTAGTCATCGCGCCTATAGTAGGCCGGCGGCGGCGGGGCCTCGCTCAGCCGCCGGGGCGGCGGCGCCGAGGCGTCGCGGTGCGCGTCGTCGGCCGCGGCGCTGGCGGCCGGGTCGGCCGAATGGGGCGGCGGGGGCAGGGAGGCGGTCGAGGCGCAGGCGGCGCTCTTCTTGCCGATCGAGCTGCCGATCAGGGCGCCCAGCAGACCGCCGACGATGGCGCCTTCCGTGCGCGCGTTGCGGGCGGCGGCGTTGGAGCCGATCACCGCGCCGATGCCTCCGCCGACCAGGCCCCCGCCCGTACCGCGCTGAACCTCTTCGCGCTTGCACGGATCGTAGGAATAGGTCCCGCTCTGCGCCTGGGCCGCGCCGGCTATTGCGAGTGAGCCCGCCAGGGCGCAGACGGCGGCCATGGTGACGCGCTTGGACATCGATATCCCTCTTCTCGTTCGCGAATCGCCGACGTTACGGCCACGCTTGCTCGGAACATGCGGAGCTGAAGCTGAACAGTGGTTGAACGCCGCATGAGGCGGTCTCGCCGCCGCCCCAGCCCGCGTCCGCCGCCGGGTCCGGCTCAGGCGCTGATGATCGAGGCGATGGGCGGGGAGGGCGACGGCGTCGCGGCCGGACCGGTGTTCGTGCCGTTCGCTCTGCCCGGCGAACGCGTGGTGGCGCAGGGTTCCGGCGACCGTCGTGAGCTCGTCCAGGTGCTGGACGCCAGCGCGGAGCGGGTGGAGCCGCCTTGCCCCCACTTCTTCGCCTGCGGCGGCTGCGCCCTGCAGCATTGGGCGCACGCGCCCTATCTGGCCTGGAAGGTCGAGCGGCTGAGGGCCACGCTGGCCCGCCAGCACATCGAGGCCGAGATCCTCCCGCCGTTCGCGGCCCAGCCGCAGACTCGTCGCCGCGTCGCCCTGCATGCCCGCCGCGGGACGCGCGAGGCCGCTCGGCTTGGGTACAAGCAGCGCAAGTCCTGGGATCTGGTCGACATCGCAACCTGCCCGATCTCAGAGACAGCGATCCAGAACGCCATCCCGGTGCTGAAGCGGCTGGCCGCCCCGTTGTTCGAGCACCCGAAGTCCGCGCCGACCCTGCACGTGACCGCCACCGACACCGGTCTCGACATCGACATCACCGGCGTCGAGGCCCGCTCCGGCGGCCTCTCTGCGGACGCGCGGATGCTGCTCGCCGAGCGTGCGGCCGAGGCCGACTTCGCGCGCGTCACCCTGGTCGGCGAGGTGGCCTATATGGCTCGCAGCCCGCAGGTTCGCCTGGGTCCTGCAACTGTCGCCCTGCCGCCGGGCGCCTTCATGCAGGCGACCCGGGATGCGGAGACAGCCATGGCCGACTTCGTCGCCGAGGCCGCCGCCGGGGCGGCCCGGATCGCCGATCTCTACTGCGGCGTGGGGACCTTCACGTTCCGGCTGGCCGCCATCGCACCGGTCCATGCGGCGGACCTGACGCCTGAGGCCGTTGGGGCCCTGCGCGCCGCCATCGCCACCGCCCCGGGCCTGAAGGCCATCGAAGCCGAGGCGCGCGACCTGGTCCGCCGCCCTGTGCTGGCCGAGGAACTGCGCCACACCGACACCGTGGTCTTCGACCCGCCTCGCGCCGGCGCGGCCGAGCAGACCGCGGAGATCGCCCGCTCAGCCGCAGCCCGCGTCATCGCCGTCAGCTGCAACCCCGCCACCTTCGCCAGGGACGCCCGCACCCTCCTGGACGCCGGCTTCCGTCTCGACCGGGTGCTCCCCGTCGACCAATTCCTCTGGTCGCCGCATATCGAACTCGTCGGCGTCTTCATCCGCTGATGGCCCCGCCGCTCGTCTCCGTCATCATGCCCTGCTTCAACGCCGGACCGATGCTGCGCCCGGCGATGCTGTCGGTGCTGGCGCAGACGCATCCGGCCATCGAGCTCATCTTCGTCGACAACAACTCCACCGACTCCAGCCTTGCCGTCGCCAGGGAGGTGGCCGCTTCCGCCCAAAGGCCGGTGACCATCGTCCGATGCGCAGAGCAGGGTGGAAACCACGCGCGGAACTATGGCTACGGGCATGCGCGCGGCGACTACATCCAGTGGCTCGACGCCGACGACGAGGTCGCGCCGACCAAGATCGCACTGCAGGTCGAGGCGATGGAGGCCGATCCGGCGATCGACATCGCCTACTGCGACTGGATCGAGAGCCTGCTGCTCCCGGGCAAGCCGCCGGCGTTCACGCCCCATGGCCTCGACCAGGAGGACGACCAGATCACCCGCGCGCTGGCGGGCGCGTGGTACCCGCTGCACGCCTACCTGCTTCGCCGTCAGGCGGCCGACCGCCTGCAGGCGGTGCAGGCCTGGCGGCCCGATCGTCGCCTGGGGGAGGACATCGAGTACAGCGCCATGGCCGCGCTGATGGGTCTGCGGTTCCGCCATGTGCTGGGCGCCAAGGTTCGCTACAACGTCTGGTCGATCACCCAGGCCACCGGTGGCGGGACCGCGGCGGATCGGCCGAGGGTCCTGGGCGAGATCTGGCGTGACCTGCGCGCCTTGCCCCCCCAGCCGGGCGTCGCCCTGACCGCCGCTCACAAGCTGCTGCTGGCCCAGGACTGGGTTCGCTGGCGGATGCCTGCGGGCGGGGTCAGGCTGGAGGCGGCGGCGGGGCGCCGGACCATTGCGCGGGCGGCGGGCCGCACGGTCGTACTGCGGCCCCGGGAGGCGGATCTCGTCCGAGCGTTGCTAGGAGCCGACCGGGTCATGCCGAACATCCACTTTGCCCGCGCCCTGAACCGGGTGCTGCCGTCCTACGGCGGCGATCCCGCTGCGATCGTGCGAGGGCTGGAGCGTCTGCAGGCCGCAGGACTGATGGAACGGGCGCTTGACGAGCGTTCAGGAGAATAGGTCGATCTGACCGCCGGGTTTCGGGGGGACGCGGAACTTCGTGACGTCCAGCGCGCCCCACCCCGCCGCGGCAAAGCCGAAGCGCTTCCTCGCGGCAGCGAAGCGGGCGGCCATCAGCTCGCCGATCGGGCCCTCGCCGCGCATCCGCGACCCCCACTGCATGTCGTAGTCCTTGCCGCCGCGCATCTGGCGCACCAGCGACATCACCCGGCGGGCGCGGTCCGGGTGGTCGGTCGCCAGCCACTCCTGGAACAGATCCTTGATCTCCCGGGGCAGGCGCAGCGCCACGTAGCCGGCGCCGGACGCGCCAGCGCCCGAGGCGGCTTCGAGGACGGCTTCCATCTCGTGGTCGTTGAGGCCCGGTATGCAGGGCGCGAACATCACCGTCACAGGAACGCCGGCGTCGGTCAGCCGCTTCACGGCTTCCAGTCGCTTGCCGGGCGTGGCGGCCCGGGGCTCCATCGAGCGCGCCAGCTTGCGGTCCAGCGTCGTGATCGACACGGCCACCCGCACCAGGTTCTCCTTCGCCATCGGCGCCATCAGGTCGATGTCGCGGGTCACCAGCGCCGACTTGGTGATGATCGAGAAAGGATGCTGGAAGCGGGCCAGCACCTGGATGACCCCGCGCGTGATGCGCAGCGTCCGTTCCTGCGGCTGGTAGGGGTCGGTGTTGCCGCCGATGTGGATGAACTCGGGCCTGTAGGTGGGTTTCGAGAGCTCCGCCTCCAGCAGCCGGGCGGCGTGCGGCTTGAAGAACAGCTTTGTCTCGAAGTCGAGGCCGGGGGAGAGGCCCATGTAGGCGTGCGCCGGCCGGGCGTAGCAGTAGATGCAGCCGTGCTCGCAGCCGCGGTAGGGGTTGATCGAGGCCGAGAAGCCGACATCCGGGCTGTCGTTGCGGGTGATGATCACCTTGGCCTTCTCGGGGTGAACGACCGTCTGCAGCTGAACCGGCTCGTCGTCCTCCGCCGTCCAGCCGTCGTCGAACACCTCGCGGACCTCGGCCTCGAAGCGTCCGCTCGCGTTCGATCGCGCGCCCCGGCCGCGGATCTGCTGGGTGAAGGAGGACATGGTCCGCAAGATAGCGAGATGACCGGAACACAACAAGAACTCATTGACGGCCGGGGGTCGAGCCGGCCTCTGTGCGGCGATGCTTTCCGTCATCGTCGATGCACGCATCCGAGCCGATCTGGCGCCTGACCTGCTGGCTCAGCTGACCGCCGCCGCTGTCGAGGGGCTGGTCCGAGAGGTCTGGCTGGTGGGTCCGCGCGAGGGCCTGATCGCGGCGCTCTGCGAGGAGACGGGCGCCGACGCAGCCGCGACGTTCGAGGACGCGATTCGGCAAGCGAAGCAGCCTCACGTGCTCGGTGCGGACGCCCGGTTCCGCTTCAGGGAGGGCTGGATCGAGGCCGTTCAGCGGTTCCTGAACAGCCGGCGCAGGGCCGCGCTCATCCGCGGCCGGGGCGGCTTCCTCGGCCCTGCCGCGGTCCTAGTCGAGCGCGGTCGCGCGGTCGTTGCTGGCGATGTCCGCGGGCTGCGCAGGGGACTGGGCGTCCGACCCGACCGGATTGGCTAGGTCGTAGCGCGCGTCGATCAGCTGGGCGCCGCTGGCGACGGCGTCCAGCGTCGGCGTCGCCTCGCCGAAGATCTTCTTGTAGGTCCAGTAGGCCTGCACGACCTTCTCGACGTAGTTGCGGGTCTCGAGCGCCGGCAGGCACTCGATCAGCAACAGCGGGTCCTTGTCGCCCACCTTCTGGATGGTGCTCAGCACGGCGCCCGGCCCGGCGTTGTAGGCGGCGACGATCCGCAGGAGGTCCACGCCGACCCCGCGGTCCATCAGGTAGGCGATGTAGTCCTGCCCGACCCGGAGGTTCATGCCCGGGTCCAGCAGCATCGAGGCGCGGATTCTCTTGAGCTCCGTCTTGCGCTCCACCATCTGCGCCGATGCGGGCATCACCTGCATCAGGCCCATAGCGCCCACCGGCGAGACCGCCCGGGGATCGAAGCTGCTCTCCTGGCGCACGATCGCGTAGACGAGCGCCCGGTCGACCGTGAAGCCATCACGCGGGTTGAGATGCGGCGTCTGGTAATCGCCCAGCGACTGGTAGCGCGGCGAGATCGCACCGGAGACGGCGCCCATGGCCGCGGCCAGGCCGTTCCAATTGTGCCGCTCGTCGCTGTTGCGGGCGAGCGACAGCCCGGCGCGCACTTCCTGGCGCGCTTCGTCGAAACGGCCAATCTGGGCCAGAGCCGCGGCGCGGTGGGCGCGGGCGTTCGAGTTGATGAAGCGGGCGACCTCCTGCTCCGACGGCCGCCAGTTCGTGAGCAGCAGCTCGCCGATCCTGTCTTCCGGCGCGGCGGCCTGCTGGGCGAGCTCCATCTGCCGCTCGGCGATCATGCCGTAGAAGGTGTGCGGGGCCGCTGCCGCGAGCTTCAGGTAGAGCCGCGCGTTGACCGGGTCGCCCAGCCGGTCGGCCGAGCGCGCCGCCCAGAACGCTGCGCCGGCGCGCAGCCAGCTGTCCTCGCCCTCGTCGCGCGCAAGGGCCGCAAAGTAGTCCCGAGCATGGGTGAACTCGCCGAGCCGCCAGGCAGCCAGGCCCGCGATCCACCGCTCGCCGACCGAAACGGCCAGCTGGTAGGCGCGCCGCGCATCGCCCGAGTAGAACGCCTCGCGCGCCGGCTTGGTGATCTCGCTGCGGGCGCTGTTGAGTCCGGCGACTTCCGGAATCGGCACGTCGGCGGCCTCGGACGGCTTCCGCTTCGAGGCCAGCGAGAAGACCTTCTCGGCCAGCGGCAGGTCCTTGAAGCGGACGAGCCAGCTGCAGAGCTCATCGAAGCTGGCCTTGTGCGCCGTCGGGTGCATCAGCTGGCGGAAGCTGATGTAGCCCAGGAGCGACTTGTCCTGAATCTCGGCGGCGGTGATTTCGGCGCCCACGAAGTCGCCCTGGTCCACCGCGGCGAAGGCCGACGCATAGAGGCGCGCGTCCTGCGGCGACAGCGCCGGCGGCGCCGCAGCGACGGCCGCGGAGGCGGAGAGTGCGAGGGCGAACAGGGACGCAGCCCCGACGCATAGGCGCTTTGTGAGCGTCATGCCGTCCAATTCTCCGCGCCGCCTGTCGTCCCCCAGGCTTCTAGGCGCGGCCCCTTTCCCGAAACTGAAGATCCAAGGCTAAGCGGGGCTTTCCGGGCGATCAAGCCTTTCGGTCAAGGTCAGAAGGTCGCGCCAGGCTCGTTTCTTGGCCCCCGGCTGACGAAGGAGGAAGGCCGGGTGCAGGGTCGGCATCGCCGGCAGACGCAAGCTCCCATCGGACGACGTCCACTCGAACCATCGGCCCCTAAGCGACAGAATTCCTTCGTCTTTCTTGAGGACGGACTTGGCCGACGCGCCGCCCACCAGCAGCAGCGCCTGTGGCTTCGTCAAGACGATGGCCCGCTCCAGGAAAGGCGCGCAGATCATCTGTTCGTGAGGTGAGGGCGTCCGGTTGCCGGGTGGACGCCAGAATACCGTGTTGGTGATGAGGACGCGCCCATCGAGACCGGCGGCGTTCACCATCTTGTCGAGCAGCTTGCCGGCGCGACCGACGAAGGGCAGGCCCTGGGCGTCCTCCTCCTGGCCCGGGCCCTCGCCGATGATCATGACCGGCGCCTGAGGGTTCCCGCGGCAGAATACCGACTTGGAGGCCGCGCCTTCGTAGCGCAGCGGGCAGCCCTCGAAGGCGGCGATGGCGGCGGCGAGCTGCTCCAGGTCCTGCGCCTCGGTGGCGCGGGCCTGAGCTTCGGCGACGGCCCCCGAGACGTCCGGAACGGCCGGGCCCGCCCGAGTCGCCGTGGCTGCCGGCCGCGCCGCAGGCTGCGGCGGCGGCAGGATGCGGCCGGCCGCGATCCGGTCGACGGGCGCGTCGAGCAGCATCGAATCGACGCCCGCCTCGGCCCAGAAGGCGAGCAGCGATTCGGCGATGCGCGGGTCGGCGACGGTCGAGGTCACGAAGCAGGGGTCCTGGCCGGGGTCGAAATGCTTGACCGCCGCCCGCGCACCTTCTGATAAGACCCGCAAGGGATCAACGGCGTCGCAGCCTTGCGCGCCACCGGGCGGGAGCGGACGAACCCATGAGCGAAGGCGTCCAGCGGGAAGCGATGGAATACGACGTCGTGGTCGTCGGCGCCGGCCCCTCGGGCCTGGCCGCGGCGATCCGGCTGAAGCAGATCAATCCCGACCTGACCGTCGCGGTTGTCGAGAAGGGCGCCGAGGTCGGTGCGCACATCCTCTCCGGCGCGGTGATCGACCCCAAGGGCCTCTCCGAGCTGCTCCCGAACTGGAAGGAACTCGGCGCGCCGCTGGAGACGCCGGTCACCGAGGACAAGTTCCTGCTGCTGGGACCGCAGGGCAGCCTCGAAGTGCCGATGTTCGCCCTGCCGCCGTTCATGAACAACCACGGCAACTATATCGCCTCTCTGGGCAACGTATGCCGCTGGCTGGCCGGCCAGGCCGAGGGGCTCGGCGTGGAGATCTACCCCGGCATGGCCGCCTCGGCGCCGGTGTTCGAGGGCGACACGGTCGTGGGCGTCGTGGTTGGCGAGTTCGGCCTCGACAAGGAGGGCAAGCCCGGACCGAGCTACGAGCCCGGCATGGAGCTGCGCGGCAAGTACGTCTTCATCGGCGAAGGCGTGCGCGGCTCCATCGCCAAGGTCCTGAAGGCAAAGTACGGGCTCGGCAAGAACTCGGACCCGGAGAAGTACGGCATCGGCATCAAGGAGCTGTGGCAGGTCGGCGACGATTGCTTCTGCCCGGGCCTGGCGGTCCATACCGCCGGCTGGCCGCTGGACGACAAGACCGGCGGCGGCAGCTTCATGTACCATTTCGGCGACCATTACGTGGCCATCGGCTTCGTGGTTCACCTCAACTACAAGAACCCCTGGATCTCCCCGTTCGACGAGTTCCAGCGCTTCAAGCACCACCCGGAGGTCGCCAAGTATCTGGAGGGCGGCAAGCGCATCGCGTACGGTGCGCGGGCCATCTCCGAAGGCGGCTTGCAGTCGATCCCGCAGCTCTATTTCCCCGGCGGCGTCCTCTTGGGCGATTCGGCGGGCTTCCTGAACGTCCCGCGGATCAAGGGCAGCCACAACGCGATGAAGAGCGGCATGATGGCCGCCGAGGCCGCCGCGGCGGCCATCGCCGCCGGCCGCTCGGGCGATGAGCTCGTCGAGTACAAGGATGCTTTCGACCACTCCTGGGTGAAGAAGGAGCTGAACGTCGTCCGCAACGCGAAGCCGCTGTGGTCGAAGTTCGGCACCATCCTCGGCAATGGCCTCGGCATCTTCGACATGCACGTGGCGAACCTTTTGGGCGGCTTCTCGTTCTTCGGCACCCTGCATCACGGGAAGTCGGACGCGGAGTCCACCGGCCAGGCCAAGGACTACAAGCCCATCGTCTATCCGAAGCCGGACGGGGTGCTCTCGTTCGACAAGCTCTCCAGCGTCTTCCTGTCCTCGACCAACCACGACGAGAGTCAGCCGGCGCACCTGAAGCTACGCGACCCGACCGTGCCGATCGGGATCAACCTGCCGAAGTTCGGCGAACCGGCGCGGCTCTATTGTCCGGCCGGGGTCTACGAGGTGCTCTACGACGAGGCCGGCCAGAACCCGAAGTTCCAGATCAACTTCCAGAACTGCGTCCACTGCAAGACGTGCGACATCAAGGATCCGTCGCAGAACATCGACTGGACAACGCCGCAGGGCGGGGACGGGCCGAACTATCCCAACATGTGACCGCCGGCCGCGGCGCCCGAATAGTGTCTTAATTTCAGGGTGCTAAGAGCGCATCCGAGTTCCATGCCGCCGCGTAGGCGGAAGGCGGCGCTTGCCGCAGCCGCCCCGCGCCCCCAAGGTCGATCCATGCGTCTCCGACTCCTCGCCTTCGCCGCCCCGCTCATGCTGCTCGCGGCGTGTGCGACGGATCCCGAGCGCGCCGCGCTGTCGCCCGTCAGCAGCCCAGGCGCCGCCGACACTGCCTACGGCATGTTCCTGGCGGGCAATGCGGCGCTCAACGAAGGCAAGAGCGCCGATGCGGCGCGCTTCCTCGACCTTGCCCGCACCCAGAGCGGCGAGGAGCCGGCGGTGGCCGAGCGGGCCTTCATCGCCGCGCTGTTGGCGGGCGATATCGACCGGGCCGCCCTGCTGGCGCCGGACGGTCCGACCGCGTCCGACCCTGGGCGGCGACTGGGTCGCCTGGCCAAGGCGGTCGAGCTTCTGGCCGAAGGCAAGGGCAAGCTCGCCAAGGAAGAACTCAGTGTGGAGAACGTGGGCTTCCAGCATCGCGCCGCGGTGGCGCTGTTGCGCCCCTGGCTTTCGGCCGCCGCCGGCGATGTCGAGGGCTCGTTGGTGCGCCCGCAGGTCCGCGGCGACGCCCTGGTCGACTACTACGGCCAGCTGGGTCAGGCGCACCTGTTCGAGCGGGCCAAGCGCTACGACGAGGCGGAGACCGACTTCAAGGCGGTGACCGCCGGCGCCGTCCCCAGCGATATCGCTGTCCTGGCCTACGGCCGCTTCCTGGAGCGGCGGGGCCGCCGGGACGAGGCCGTCGCCCTCTACGACGCCGCCCTGGGCCGCGATCCCGCCGACCTCGGGATAAAGGCCGCTCGCGATCGCGCCGCCGGGCGCAGGAGCCCACCGCCGCCGCCGACGATCCGCCAAGGGGCCGCATTCGCCCTCCTGACGCCGGCGGTCGGCATGGTCCAGGCCAAGCAGACGCAGATCGGCCTGGCCTACCTGCGCCTGGCCATGCGGCTCGACCCGGGGCGCAACGACGCCTGGCTGATGGTCGGCGACCTGCTGCAGGAGAGCGGCGACGTTGAAGGCGCGCGGGCCGCCTACCAGCGCCCGAAGCCGGGTCAGCCGGAATACGCCGCGGCCCAGGCCAAGCTCGCCTGGAGCTACCAGAACGCCGGCGACAAGGTAGGGGCCATCAAACTGGCGCGCGCCGGCGCGGCGACCGGGGACTCCGACGCACGCCTGACGCTGGCCGATCTGTTGCGCGCCGACGAGCAATATCCGGAGGCGATAAAGCTGCTCTCTGGGTTGATCGCCGAGGCCAAACAGCCCGACTGGCGCCTCTACTACGCACGCGGCGCGTCGTATGAGCGCCACGGAGACTGGCCGCACGCCGAGGCCGACCTGCAGGCGGCCCTGAAGCTGCGCCCCGAAGAGCCGGAGCTGCTCAACTACCTCGGCTACGCCTGGATCGACCGCGGCCAGCGCCTCGACCAGGCGCTGGGGATGGTCCAGAAGGCCGTCGCCGCCGCGCCGCGCTCGGGAGCCATCGTGGATTCCCTCGGCTGGGCCTACTTCCGCCTCGGTGACTACAAGAAGGCTGTCGAGAAGCTGGAGCAGGCTGTCGAGCTGGAAGCCGGCGACCCGGAGATCAACGGCCATCTGGGCGATGCCTACTGGATGGTGGGACGCAAGGACGAGGCCCAGTTCCAGTGGAAGCGGGTGCTGACCCTGAACCCGGACGCCAAGGCGAAGGCCGAGGCGGAGCGCAAGATCGCCTCGGGCCTCGGTCCGCTGCCCGCGGCGCCCAAGATCGCTGAACAGTGAGCCCGTGGGCCTGACCGCCCTCGCGCCGGCCAAGGTCAACCTGTTCCTGCATGTCGGCGCGCCGGGCGCCGACGGCTACCATCCGATCTGCAGCCTGATGGCCTTCGCGGACGTGGGCGACCATGTGACGTGCGGGCCGTCCGAAGCGTTCGATCTGCAGGTTACCGGAGCCTTCCGGCGCGGTCTGGGGGAGGGAGGCGACAATCTCGTCCTGCGCGCCGCCCACGCCCTGGTGGCCGAGGTCAGGCGCCCTGTTGCGCCGGTGGGATTCGTGCTGGACAAGCGCCTGCCCGTGGCCAGCGGCCTCGGCGGCGGTTCCTCCGACGCCGGTGCGGCCCTGCGGCTCATGCGGTTGGTGCTGGAACTGCCGGTCACCGACCAGCGCCTGGAGGCCGTCGCGGCCTCGCTGGGGGCCGATGGCGCGGCCTGTCTGTGGGGGCGGCCGGTGCTGGCGGAAGGCCGCGGGGAGCGGTTGACGCCCGCGCCCGCGCTTCCGCCGCTGGACGCCGTGCTTGTGCGTGCGCCGTTCGCGGTGTCCACGCCGGAGGTCTATCGCCGCTTCGACGCCGACGGCGCGTTCGGCGAGGTGGCGCCGCCGCCGTTGCCGGAGGCCTTCGAGAGCGCCGCCGAGATCGCTGCCTGGCTCATCGGTCAGCGTAACGACCTGGAAGCCGCCGCCATCGCCGTCGAGCCGCACATCGGCCATGTGCTGGAGACTTTGCGTGGGGAGCCGGAGACCCTGTTGGCCCGCGTCTCCGGCTCTGGGGGAACCAGCTTCGCCCTCTGCGCCGACGACTACGCCGCCGAGACCCTCGCCGAGCGCATCGAGGCGCTGGCGCCCAGCTGGTGGGTCGAGCGCTGCCGATTGGGCGGTCCCTGGCCGGATCCGGCGTAGCCGAAGCGGGGCGGCGGAGCTATCTACCCGCCGGGAGGGCTCCATGACCAAGCTCGCGCTGGACGATCTCGCGACCCACTACGACGCGCCGCGGGAGCGGACGGTCGCCAAGGCGCGGCCCGCGCTCGATCGCCACATGACCCGGTTCATCCAGATGTCGCCCTTCTGCGTGCTGGCCTCGGTCGGCGGCGACGGGACGGTCGACACCTCGCCGCGAGGCGGCGCGCCGGGTTTCGTCGAAGTGGCCGGCGCCAACCGCCTGCTGATGCCGGATCGTCCCGGCAACAACCGGCTCGACTCCTACCGCAACATTCTTTCCGGGACCGGGGAGGTGGCCCTGATCTTCTTCGTGCCGGGCATCGACGAGACGGTCCGCGTCGCCGGGCGCGCGAGCGTGATTGCCGACCCCGAGCTCGCGCAACGGATGGTCGAATTCGGCAAGCCGGCCCGCTCGGTGCTGGCGATCGAGGTTCGCGAGGCGATGCTCCATTGCGCCAAGGCGCTGATGCGCTCGCGCCTGTGGGACGCGGAGGTCCAGATCGACCGAAGTGAGTTCCCCTCGATGGGCGAGATGATCCACGAGCAGACCGGCGTCGGCGCCTCCGAGACCCAGGCCGAGATGCTGGAGCGCTACAAGGCCACCCTGTAACGCAAACGGGGGCCCCGGAGGGCCCCCGCCGCACGCGACACTGTTCGAGAGATCAGGAGTGGTAGGCCCGTTCGCCGTGCTCGACGATGTCCAGGCCTTCCTCCTCGGTGTCGTCGGAGACCTTCAGGCCGATCGTGTACTTGATGATGAGGAACACGATCGAGGAGGCCACCGCCGACCAGACGACCGCGACGCCCACCGCCTTGAGTTGGGTGATGAACTGACCGGCCATGGTGTAGCTCGCCAGCGCATCACAGGTGGAGATGTCGCCGTCGGCTGCGCAGGTGGTGTAGTCCACGATGCCCGCGCCGCCGAGCGCTGCGCTCACCAGGATGCCGGTGCCGAGCGCGCCGACGATGCCGCCGATGGCGTGGATCCCGAAGGCGTCCAGGCTGTCGTCGTACTTCAGCGCATTCTTCACGACCGAGCAGAAGAAGACGCAGATCGGCGAGACCACCAGGCCCAGGATCAACGCGCCCACCGGGCCGGCGAACCCGGCAGCCGGCGTCACCGCCACCAGTCCCGCCACGAGGCCCGAGGCCATGCCCAGCATCGATGCCTTCTTGCGCGTCACCCACTCCGTCACCGCCCAGGAGAAGCCCGCCGCGGCGGTGGCGATGAAGGTGTTGGTCATGGCGAGCGCCGCGTAGCCGTTGGCTTCCAGGTTGGAGCCCGCGTTGAAGCCGAACCAGCCCACCCACAGCAGGCCCGCGCCCACCAGCGTCAGCGTCAGCGAGTGTGGCTGCATCGGTTCCTGGCGGAAGCCCTTGCGGGGCCCCAGGATCAGCGCGCCCATCAGCGCGGCCACGCCGGCGTTGATGTGCACGACCGTACCGCCGGCGAAGTCCAGCGCGCCCCAGCCCCACAGCAAGCCCGACTGCACCGGGTCCTTCGGGGCGTTGGCGATCGCGTCGGGGCCGGGCCACCACCAGACCATGTGGGCCATGGGGTAGTAGGAGAGCAGCGGCCAGAGGACGGCGAACACCACGCAGGCGGCGAACTTCATCCGCTCGGCCACGCCGCCGAGCACGAGGCAGGCGGTAATGCAGGCGAAGGTCATCTGGAAGCAGATGAAGGCCAGTTCGGGAATGTAGATCCCGGTCGAGAATGTCGCCGCGTTGGACGCCGGCGTGACACCTTTCAGGAACAGCCGATCGAAACCGCCCACGAACAGGTCATGCGACCCGCCGGAGGTGAACGCCAGGCTGTAGCCCCACAGGATCCAGGCCATCATGCCGATCACGCAGACCGTCGTGGTCTGCATCAGCATCGAAAGCATGTTCTTCTGGCGGACCAGGCCGCCGTAGAAGAGCGCCAGGCCCGGCACGATCATCAGCAGCACCAGGATCGCCGAGAGCAGCATCCAGGTGGTGTCGCCCTTGTCGACCGTCTGCGCCGGCGCGGCCGGGGCCGCCTCGGCTGCCGGCGTTGCTGGCGCTGCGGCTTCAGGCGCGGCCGCCGGAGCGGCTTCCGCGGCCGGCGCTGCGGCCTCG
>CAZBXO010000078.1:0-16794 GCA_964495645.1 uncultured Phenylobacterium sp.
CAGCGAGAGGTAGAACTCCTTCTCGATGGCCGCGCCTTCCTCGATGTAGAGGCGGTTGACCTGCTTGCCCTTGGGGCCCGTCTGGTGGGTGACCAGCACGCGGCCGAGCATCTCCTCAGCGTTCGTCCGCACGTCGTCGACCGACTTCACCACCCGGACGCCGCCCTTGGCGTCGGGGCCGAGGCCCTCGAAGCGGCCCTTGCCGCGGCCGCCCGCGTGGATCTGGCTCTTCACCACGAACACCGGGCCGCCCAGCTGCTCGGCGGCCCTCACCGCTTCGTCCACCGTGAATGCGGGATAGCCCCGCGGGACCGCCACGCCGAACTCGGAGAGGACGGCTTTGGCTTGGTGTTCGTGGATGTTCATGGAGCCTTGGGCGGGACCGGCTGCGCTCGCCCCGGCGGCGAGTGACGCGGCTTATAGGCGCCGCCTACCGCCGTGACAACCGGACGCCAGGGAACTCAGCCGAAGAACACCGTCCACAGCGTCCGACCCGGGATCAGGGCGAAGATCAGGTTGATCGCGAAGGCGCCGTAGAACAGGCCCATCATGTTGCGCCGGTGCTTCTGGACGTCGTGGCGCTTGGCCCACATCACCCCCAGCGGCAGCACGATCAGCGTCCAGCCGGTGAAGAGGTGCAGGACCGAGAAGTGGCCGGGCCGCAGGGTGGTGATGAAGAGGGTCGCGCCGGCCGTGGTCGCGACGAGGCACACCCAGACCCAGCCCGCCACGCGGTGGAATGTCCGCCCCTTGCGCACCGCCATCAGCACCCCGCCCAGCACCAGCGCCGCCAGCGCCGTCGCCAGGTGTACCTGGATCGCCAGCGGCAGGCGTGCGAGCAGCCCGAAGTTGGGCGCATGCAGCTGCCCCTGCGCGGCCACCCGCAGCACCACGTCCCGGAACGGCGACAGCGCCATCACCAGGACCGCCGCGGTGAACCCGCCCGCGAGCAGCCAGCGCTGGCGCATGTCGGCGCGGCGGGTCGTTTGCGAAATGGACGACACAATCTATCTCCGTATCTGTGGCGGCGCGTCCGGCGCGCCCTGGCTTGGCCGGTGATCTGGAGCGGGACGGGACGATGCGCGACCGCGGATGCGTCGGGTGACGGCTCCGGTTCGCGAAGCGACGCCGCCTGCCGTTCACGCTTCGCCAGCGGGGCCCATCACCTGGGCGGTCGCGCGGCGCACTCTCCTGGTGGCCACCATCGTCGGCGTCTTCCTGTGCCTGCTGATCGTGCCGGGCTTCCCGACTGAGCAGCGTCTGCGCATGTGGGGCCTCTACATGGCCTTCAGCTGGGTGGGCTCGCTGCTCGGCATGGCTTCGGTGCGCACCTTGGCCCTCCTGCGCTTCCCGCACCGCGGCGTGTTCGTCACCGGTACGGCAAGCGGCCTGTTGATGTTCCCTTTCATGTCGGTGTTCGTCTGGGCCGGGATCAGCCTCGCGACCGGGCGCGTATTCCCCACCGAGTCGCTGCCGGAGCTGCTCTGGCAGACCGCGCTGATCTGCGTCGGCGCCTCGAGCCTGGCGGTGATGGCGGCCAGCCGCACCACCGTCGTCGTGCACGCCAAGCCGCCGGCGCCGAAGTTCCTGGCGCGCCTGCCGCTCAAGCTACGCGGCGGCGAGGTCTGGGCCGTCGAGGCCGAGGATCACTATCTGCGGCTTCACACCTCTAAAGGCCAGGACCTGATCCTGATGCGCCTGGCCGATGCGGTCGCCGAGCTGGAGGGCATCGAGGGCATGCAGGTCCACCGCTCCTGGTGGGTGGCCCGCGACGCGATCACCGACGCGAGGCGCGGCGACGGCCGCGCCACGCTGACGCTGAAGGACGGCTCGGAAGTTCCGGTGAGCCGGACCTACGCAGCGCAGCTGCGGGAGAAGGGCTGGGTCTAGCCCCGCCGCGCGATCCAGTCCTCGCGCGTCTGGCCCCAGCACTCCACGTGGAAGCCGACTGGCGGCGGCAGCACCGCCGTCCGCAGCATCCGGCCCCCCAGCCGCTTGGCCACCGCGATCGAGTTGACGTTCGCCGGCTCGATGCAGTGGATCACTTCGTCCCAGCCCAGGGTGTCGAACACCCAGTCGAGGATCGTCTCGGCCGCCTCGGTCGCGTAACCCCGTCCCCAGGCCTCGCGGACCACGCCCCAGCCGACCTCGGTTCCCGGCCAGCCCTCCGGCTGCCACGGACCGGCGCGGCCCACCCAGCGGCCGGTCGCCTTCTCCACCAGCGAGAACATCGAATGCCCGCGCGTCAGCCAGCCGCCGGCCATGACGCTCATGGTGCGCCACGCCGAGTACCGGTCCTGCACGCCGCCCAGGTAGCGCATCGCCTCCGGATCGGCCTGGAACGCCGCCCACGGCTCGAAGTCCTGCGGCGCCGGCGCCCGCAGAATGAGGCGTTTGGTCTCAAGGACAGGGATTGGATTCTGCACGGTTTTCGGCTCAATCTGCGGTTGGGAGAGAGTTCGGGTGGGGCCCATCCTAGCCGCGCGCCTGGCGCGAGGCGAAGGTTGCGCAACCCCAGGCGTCGAGGGACCCGGGTCCTGTCGGGGGGTCGCTCTATGTCGCAAGACGACGCGTTCGAAGCCGAAATCGAGACGCCCCGCAGGGGCGGCGGCCGGGGCATGGTGATCGCCGGCGTCGCCCTCGCCTGCGTGCTGGGCGTAGGGCTGGGCCTCTGGGCGCGGCCGTCCGCCGTCGAGCAGGGCGAGGCGCCGCCGTCGGTCCAGCCGGTCTCGCCGCCAAAGCCTACCGGCAAGCTGCAGGTGGTTATCGAGGACATGCCGGCGCCGATCGGTCGGCTGCTGGAGGTGTTGCCGGCCGCCGACGACGCGGGCGTTCCGGCCGCCGCCGTGGAATTGGAAGCGCCGCCGCCGGCCGATCCGCTCCCGGCGCTGCCGAAGAGCCCGCCCGCCGGGCTGATGAAGGCCGACGCCCCGGCCCCGGCCGAGAAGCTGGTGGTCCTGCCGCTGAAGCTCGAGCCGAAGCCGGAACCGAAAGCCAGGCCGAAGACCGAGCGCAAGCCAGACGCGAAACCCGACCCGAAAGCCAGACGCGTCCAAGCCAAGTCCGACAAGGCGTTGGTCGCCAAGTCCAAGGTCAAGGTCGCCAAGGCCGAGCCCCGGAAGGCCCCGAAGGCCAAGACGTCCGAGCGCAAGGAGACCCGCCTGGCGAAGGCCGAGCCGCCGAAACGCAAGGCCGCCAGGAGCGAGAGGGCCGAACCCCCCTCCAAGGCCAAGCTCGCCGCGCTGGTTCGCGCGGTGAAGGCCGCACCGAAGAAGCTGAAGACCGAGGTCGCGAAGGCCGAGCGCCGCTCGTCCAAGCGCGAGCTCGCCAAGGCCGACCCGCCCAAGAAGCCCAGGAAGGCGCGCGAGCCCAAGCGCACCCTGGTCAAGACGCCGCCGCCGGCGCGCCCGGCGCCCGATCGGCCCCTGCGCGGCGAGGCCTCTCTGCGACTGGCCCGCAACACCTGCGTTTCCGAGGACCCTGGCGAGGCCCTGGTCTGCGCAGACCCGCGACTGGGCGTGCGCGAGCGCCAGCTGCAGCGGGCCTACCGCGACGCCGAGGCCGCGGGCGTTCCCCAATCGAAGCTGCGCCGCCAGCAGGAACGCTGGCGCGCCGCACGCGCCGCAGCGGCCCGGGAGGCGCCCTGGGCGGTCGATGAGGTCTACCAGGCCCGCATCGCCGAACTGAACGACCTGTCGCGCAACGGCGACCGCTACTAGCCGTTAACCCCGTCTGCGAGGGACGCCGCAGACGAGACGTTCGCATGACCCCAGAACGCGCCGACGGGCCCTGGCCCGGCGCCACCTACAACGGTTTCGCCGGTGGAGAGCCCGCCGTCCGACCCTACCGTCCGCCGCCGCAGCCCCCCCGCGCCGCGCCGCCGCGGGGGCAGGATCGCCGGCTTCTGATGTGGGGCGGGATCGCAGCAGCGCTGGTGGGCGGCGTATTGCTGGGCGTCATCACGCGGCCGGAGCTCGGCCTGAATCGCACGCCTGCGGAGCCGATGAAAGCGGTGACCCCGGTTCCCGTCGAGGTCGTGGCGCCGCCGGCCACAGTTCCGGCCGCGCCGGCGACGGAGCCGCTGGAGGTGATGTCGCCGGAGCTGAAAGCCGCCGCGGCCGCTCAGCCTGCGCGCGTGCCCCCGCCGCGGCCCGCCGCGCCGCAGGCCGCCGCAGTTGCCCCGATCCACAGCCCGATCCCGGCTCCGGCCTCGCCGAGCCAGGTCGCGCCGCCGGTGGGCGTCGCTGAAGCGTCGCCGCCGAGCGCGAATCCGAGCTTCGACTGCGACTACGCGCGAACGCGGTCGGAGCGCATGGTCTGCAGCGACGAAGGCCTGGCGCGCCTCGACAGGCGCTTGAGCCGCGCCTTCGACCGCGCGCTGGCCTCCGGCGTCCCATTCCGGGCGCTGAGGGCCGAGCAGGACGACTGGCTCGCGATACGCGAGGACGCCGCCCGCCAGGCGGGCCGCGACGGCGTGGCCAGCGTCTACCGCCAGCGGATTCGGGAGCTGAACGCGATCGCAGATGACGGCTAGTAGCTAGCCGAGCATCTCCTTCACCGTGTCGCGCTCGCTGATGAGCTCGTCGTTGGTGATCTGGATCTTCGACTTGGCGAAGTCGTCCATCTCGTAGGACGTGATCGGCTCGTAGCTGCCTGGCGTCGTGGTCTTCACCGGCATGCCGGCCCAGACGCCGTCGGCGAAGCCATACCGGCCGCCCGAGGGGATCGCCACCGAGTGGATCGCGCCCGGGGTCATCAGGTCGCGCACATGGTCCACCAGCGCGCCGGCCGCCGAGGCCGCCGAGCTTGCGCCGCGAGCCTCGATGATCACCGCGCCGCGCTTGCCGACCGCCGGCAGGTAGTCGTTCTTCAGCCAGGCCTCGTCCTTGATCACCTCGGTGACCGGCTTGCCGCCGATCTTGGCGTGGGTGAAGTCGGCGAACATGGTCGGCGAGTGGTTGCCGTAGATAAAGAGGTCGCTGACCTCGGTGACCGGCACGCCGGCCTTCTGCGCCAACTGGGCGCGGCCACGGTTCTCATCCAGCCGCACCATCGCCGTGAAGCGGTCCGGCGACAGGCGTTTGGCCTGGCTGGCGGCGATCATGCAGTTGGTGTTGCACGGGTTGCCCACCACCGCCACGCGGGCGTCGGCCGCGGCGTTGGCGTCGATCGACTTTCCCTGGGCGACGAAGATGCGGCCGTTGTCCTTCAGGAGGTCGGCCCGCTCCATCCCCGGTCCGCGTGGCTTGGAGCCGACCAGCAGGCACCAGTTGGCGTCGCCAAACGCTTCGTCGGCGTCGCCGTGCAGCGTCATGCCCTTCACCAGCGGGAAGGCGCAGTCGTCGATCTCCATGGCGACGCCCTTCAGCGCCTTCTGCGGGCCCTCCACCGGGATCTCCAGCAGCTGCAGGATCACCGGCTGGTCGGGTCCGAACATCGCGCCCGATGCGATCCGGAACAGCAGCGCATAGCCGATATTGCCCGCCGCGCCCGTCACGGCCACCCGGATCGGAGCCTTCGCCATGGGTTATCCCTCCCCGCCTTAGGAAACTGGTCGGGCGACCGGTAGCCCGTCGCTGGCGTTGCCGCAACGGCTCTCAGGCGCTAGCCCGCGTGCATGGAGCTCGATCCCGCCTTCCTGCGCACATCCGAGGCGATCGGCGACCTGCCGCTCTGCCATGTTCGCCTGCAGTCCGACGCCCGCTGGCCCTGGCTGGTGCTCATTCCCCGGGTCGTGGGGGCGCGGGAGCTCGAGGACCTGCCGGCGGCTGACCGGACGCTCCTGATGGACGAGATCGTCCGGGCCGGCGCGGCCGTCCGCGCCATCGGCGAAGCGCTCGGCCGACCGGTCGAAAAGCTCAACGTCGGCGCCCTGGGCAACATCACGCCGCAGCTGCACGTCCACGTGGTCGGCCGTCGGGCGGGCGATGCCGCATGGCCGGGCCCGGTGTGGGGCGTGGGAACGGCGGAGGCCTACGCTGACGACGCGCTGGCTGTGGCGTTGTCGGCGGCGAAGCTGGCGGTGTAGTCTAGGTCCTCGTCCGTAGGGGAGCACCTGTAGCTCAGTCGTCCAGCGGCATCCCGTAGAGTTCGAGGCGGTGGTCGACGAGGCGGTAGCCGAGCTTGCGCGCGATCGCTTCCTGCAGCGCCTCGATCTCCTCGTCGACGAACTCGACCACCTTGCCGGTCTTCATGTCGATCAGGTGGTCGTGGTGGGCGTCGGAGTGCTCCTCGTAGCGGGAGCGGCCGTCGCGGAAGTCGAGCCGGTCGATGATCCCCGCTTCCTCGAAGAGGCGCACCGTCCGGTAGACGGTGGCGATCGAGATGTGCGGATCGACGGCGTGCGAGCGGCGGTGCAGCTCCTCGACGTCGGGATGGTCCTCGGCGGCCGACAGCACGCGCGCGATGACCCGGCGCTGCTCGGTCATGCGCATGTTCTTCTCGACGCAGAGCTTCTCTATGCGGTCCGACACCAGCCGACTCCGTTCCCCGACGGTTGACAGGATAGGGCTAGCCGTCCGTTGCGTTAAGGTCGAGACGCATCACCAGCGCATCCGCATAGCCCGCCGGACCGCGGTCGTAGTAGGCCTTCCGCAGGCCCGCGCGCCGGAATCCCAGGCGCTCGTAGAGGGCTATGGCGCCGTCGTTGGCGACATCCACTTCGAGGAAGCAGGCCCCGGCCCCGGCCTGCCGCGCGAGGAGCAGGGCCGCGTCCATCAGCGCCTGGCCGACGCCGCGCCGCCGCGCCCATGGCGGGACGCCAAGGGTCAGCACCTCCATCTCGCCGGCCGCCACCCGGCAGAGGATCACGCCCATCGGGTCCTCGCCGGCGGCCAGCAAGCCGAACACGCCGTCTCCGTCCAGCAGGTCCTCGAACTCGTCGGATCGCCAGGGGTTGTCGAACGCCTGGGCGTGCGCCGAGGCCATCGCCTCGCACTCGGCCGCCGTGGCGGGGACCAGCCTCATGCCGGCAGCTTCGCGTCGGGCGCGCGCAGGTAGAGCGGACGGATAGGCGCGACCGCCCGCGCCGCCGCCAGCCGGGCGACAGTCCGCGGGTCACAGCCCTCCGGCGTCAGGACCGTCGCACCTGGGCCGGCCAACAGCGGCGCGCCGGAGCCGATCAGGGTGAGCGGTCGGCCCGCAGCCAGCTCCGCCAGCCGAGCCGCCGCGGTCCCGATCGGCAAGACGTCGGGCGCCATCAGCGCCGCGCCGTCGTCGAAGACCTGCAGGTAGACCTGGTCCCGCCGCGCATCGATGACGGCCGCCGCGGGGCCGCGGGCGTCCGCCGCGAGCGCCTCCAGGGTGCCCACGCCGACCGCCGGAACGCTAAGCGCCGAGCCGATCCCCTTGGCGAAGGCGACCCCGACCCGCAGACCGGTGAACGAGCCCGGACCGACTGTGGCGCCGACGCGATCGAGCCGCTCGAATGCCACACCCGCCTCGGCCAGCACCTCGCGCGCGAGCGGCGCCAGCCGCTCCTGGTGACCGCGCGCCATCGGTTCGCTCCGCCAGGCGAGCACGCGCGCGCCATCGAGCAGGGCGACCGAGCAGGCGGACAGGCACGTGTCGAGAGCGAGGAGCAGCACCGTTCGGCGATAGACGGAAACCCCGGTCAGCCCAAGGTCTGCTCGACCCGGGTCACCTCCGGCACGTAGTGCTTGAGCATGTTCTCTACGCCCGCCTTCAGGGTCGCGGTTGAGGACGGGCAGCCCGAGCAGGCGCCGCGCATGTTCAGCCAGACGACGCCTGTGTCCGGCTCGAACTTCGAGAACAGGATGTCGCCCCCGTCCTGCGCCACCGCCGGGCGGATGCGGGTGTCGAGCAGTTCCTTGATCTCTGCCACGACCTGGGCGGTCTCACCCTCGTAGGCGGTGTCGTCATGGCCGGACCCCGCATCCGCGCCCACCAGCAGCGGCCGCCCGGACGTGAAGTGATCCATGATCGCCGCCAGGATCGGCGCTTTCAGGTGCGCCCACTCGGCGTCCTCGGTCTTGCCCACGGTGAGGAAGTCGGCGCCGAAATAGACGCGGGTGACGCCCGTAGTTTCGAAGATCTCGGCGGCCAGTGGCGAGCCCTGCGCCTCCTCTGCCGAGCGGAAGTCGGCCGTCCCCTCGCCCATCACCTCTCGGCCGGGCAGGAACTTCAGCACCTCGGGGTTCGGCGTCGCTTCGGTCTGGATGAACATGCGCGGAAAATGGGCTCCCTGGCCGGCCGGCGCAAGGAACCGGATCACTCGGTCACGCCAGCTCGGCGATCTCCTCGTCGGTGAGGTCGCCGGGCACGATCGTCACCGGCACCTTGCGGGCGCCGAAGCGGACGCCGTCCTTGCCGATGGCGCCGACTAGGGCGCCGGGACCGCGCCCGCCGACCGCCGCGGCCAACACCAGGATCTTGATGTCCGGGTCGTCGGTCAGCACCTGCTTCAGCGCCGCGCGCACGCCGTCGGCCTCGACGATCAGGAACTCTGGCGGCAGGCCGGTCTCGGTCTGGACATACGCGGCATGGCCCTGCAGGGCCGTCTCCGCCTCCTGCCGCTGCTGGCGCGCCATCTCCTCGCGCACGCCGCTCCAGTGCTCGAACAGCGCCGGCTCGAGCACCTTGAGCAGCGCCACGTGGCCGCCGGTGTTGCGCGCGCGGCGGCAGGCGAAGCGCAGCGCCGCGGCGAACTCCGCCGTCTCGTCCGCCACCACCAGGAACTTGCGGTTGCTCATCAGGGCGACGGTGTGCGCCGGGCCGGCGACGCGCGCAAGTTTACCCCGCCCAGTAGCCGACGATGCGCTTCACCTCCCCGACCGTCGGCCCGGCGATCGACCGTGCGCGTTCGGCGCCGGCGGTCAGGACGCGGTCGATCTCGGCCGGGTCCGCGAGCAGGCGGCGCATCTCGCCGCCGATCGGGCCCATCACCGAGACGGCCAGGTCCGCGAGCTTCGGCTTGAAGGCGCCGAAGCCCTGGCCGGCGTACTCGGCCAGCACCTGCGCCTCCGTCGTCCCGGCCAGCGCGGCATAGATCGCCACCAGGTTCCGCGCCTCGGCGCGACCCTCAAGCCCCTCCGCCGTCTCCGGCAGCGGGTCGGCGTCGGTGCGGGCCTTGCGCACCTTCTGGCTGATCGCGTCGGCGTCGTCCGTGAGGTTGATGCGCGAATAGTCCGACGGGTCGGACTTCGACATCTTCGAGGTCCCGTCCCGCAGGCTCATCACCCGCGCGCCCGGCCCCTGGACCAGCGCCTCCGGCAGCGGGAAGAACCCCGGCTGCTCGAAGTCGTGGTTGAACTTGGCCGCGATGTCGCGCGTCAGCTCCAGGTGCTGGCGCTGATCCTCGCCCACCGGCACCTGGGTCGCCTTGTAGACCAGGATGTCGGCCGCCTGCAGCACAGGATAGGTGTAGAGCCCGACACTGGCGCGCTCCTTGTGCTTGCCGGCCTTGTCCTTGAACTGGGTCATCCGGTCGAGCCAGCCGAGGCGGGCGACGCAGTTGAAGATCCAGGCGAGCTCGGCGTGCTCGGGCACGGCGGACTGCGCGAAGATGGTGGCGACCTTGGGGTCGAGGCCGGTGGCCAGGTAGGCGGCGGCGATCTCGCGAACCTGGGTCTTCAGCTTCGCCGGCTCCTGCCACTCGGTGATGGCGTGCAGGTCGGCCACGAAGATCAGGGTCTCCACCTCGTGCTGCAGCCGCGCGAACTTCACAAGCGCGCCGAGGTAGTTGCCGAGGTGCAGGTCGCCCGTGGGCTGGACGCCCGAGAGCACGCGTTTGGGGCCCGCGTATTGGGCCGGAGCTTCGTCGGTCATGGGATCAAGGCTTCTGAAAGAGAGGGCGCACGGGCGCAAGCCCGGGTGGATCGGGTCAGGAGATCAGCGCCATCGCCAGGTCAGCAGAGCCATGGCGGCCCAATACCCGCGGCGGGCTCTCAGGACAAGTCGGAGGCCGGCGGCGCCACGTCGCCCTTGCGCCGGCGGAACGCAGCTCGGGCCTCGGCCGGCGTCACCCCCCCGAACGCGAACAGCAGCGCCGGGTATAGGGCCCCGCCGCCCAGGCACACGAGCAGGACCGCGATCTCCTTGGCGCCCAGAGGGCCCAGGTGGACGCCGGTGAACGGACCTTCGAGCGCCGGCCGGAAGTAGGATGCGGCGGCGACCGCCCCGCCCAGGACAGCGCTGGCCGCGGTGACCCTCACCACCTTGCCCCAGGCGCGCGCCGAGGGACGCCAGGCGCTGGTGCGATGGAGGCGCACCCACATCTGCAACACGGTCACCCAGGAGGCGACGGCCGTGGCCATCGCGATGCCCGAAAACCCGATGGTGAAGAACAGCGCCACGCCCAGCGCGATGTTCACGACCACGGAGATCACGGAGTAGGTCATCGGACGGCGCGTATCGCCGCGCGCGAAGAAGGCGGGCTGCAGGATCTTGATCAGCACGAAGGCTGGCAAGCCCCAGCCATAGTGGAAAAGGAGCTTCGCCGAGTTCGCGGCGTCGGCGTGCGTGAAGTTGCCCCGGGCGAAGAAACCGTCGGTCAGGAAGCCCGGCATGCCCATCAGGGCCGCGGCCGCCGGCAACGACAGAGCGAGACCGAACACCACAGCCTGGTCCATGCCGCCCTGGGCGTCGGCGTGGTCCTCGCGCTGCAGCGCAGTCGCCAGCCGCGGAAGGAGAGCAACCCCGATCGCCACGCCGACAAGGGTCAGAGGCAGCTGATAGAAGCGCTCGGCCATGGCCAGCCAGACGCGCATTCCATCGACCTGGCTGGCCAGTATGGCGGAGATGAAGAGGTTGATCTGGGTGGCGCTGGACGCCAGCACGCCGGGGCCCATCCGGCGCGCCAGCAGCCGCATCTCCGGGGTCAGCTTGAGGTGACGGGGATGGATGCGGGCGCCGATGCGGCGCGCGCCCCACCAGCAGAGCGCCGCCTGGCTCACGCCGGCGACAATGGTGCCCCAGGAGGCGGCGTAAGCGGCCGTCACGGGATCCTTGGCGGGGATCACCGCGGTCAGGGTCACGATGTTGAGCAGGGCGGGGTAGAGCCCGTAGATCACGAACCGTCCGCGCGCCGTCAGCACCCCGGCAAACAGCGAGGCGATCACCACGCACGGCAGATAGGGCATGGTGATCTGGGTCATGATCACGGCCAGCTTGAACTTCTCGGCCGCTCCGCTCATCGGCAGGAGCGGGCCGCCCGGACCGTAGCCGTTCGAGTAGACGTACATGATCCAGGGCATCGCCAGCTGGCAGGCGACGGTGAGCAGGATCGTGAAGGCCGCCATCGTGGCGAGGGAGTCGGAGGCGTAGCGATCGGCGTCCTGCTCGCCCTGACCCGCCAATCGCTTGGAGTACTCCGGTACGAAGGCGGCGGCGAAAGCCCCTTCGGCGAACATCCGCCGGAACAGGTTCGGAAAGGTCTGGGCGGTGTAGTAGGCGTCGCCCGCGAAGCTCGCGCCCAGCTTGGCGGTGAGCACCAGGTCCCGCGCCAGGCCCAGGAAGCGGCTGACCATGGTGAGCGCGGCGAAGATGGCCGACGATCGCAGCATGCCTGGCCGCTTCACGGGGGCGTCGGGAGTGGCGCTCGGCGGCTCGGTCACGAGGCGTAGGTCGGCTGTAACGGGGAAGGCGTCAACTTAGACCGCCACGGGCCGCACCCGGTATGGAATAGTGATGCAGGATCGGGAGGGATGTGATGGCGTTGAAGGTGATCGGGTCGGGTCTTGGCCGCACGGGCACGATGTCCACCAAGCTGGCGCTCGAGCAGCTGGGGCTGCGCTGCCATCACATGGTCGAGGTGTTCATGAACCCGGCCAGCGTGCCGCTCTGGGTGGCGGCCGGTGAGGGGAGGCCCGACTGGGACGCCATCTTCGACGGCTATGAGGCCATGGTCGACCACCCGGGCTGCGCCTACTGGCGCGAGCTGATGGTCCACTATCCCGACGCCAAGGTCCTGCACACGGTGCGCGACCCCGACAAGTGGTTCGACTCGACCCAGGCGACCATCTTCTCGAAGGAGAACATGGCCCGCGGCGACGGCGACCCGAGCATCCCGATGGTGAAGTTCTTCAAGCAGCTGCGCGCCTTCTACGGCGGCGACATGAACGACCGCGCCTTCATGACCGACTTCTTCCGCCGCCACACCGAGCGGGTGGTCGCCGGCGTGCCGAAGGACCGGCTACTGGTCTTCGAGGTGGCCCAGGGCTGGGAGCCGCTCTGCGAATTCCTGGGCGTGCCGGTTCCGGACAGCCCCTATCCGCGCGAGAACACCACCGAGCAGTTCCAGCAGCGCATGGCCGGCGGGGGGCCACCCGACCCCGCGGCGATCAAGGCGATCGTGGAAGGCGCCCGCAAGGCCTAGCGGCCGACGCTGGCGCGGGCGCGAGGCAGGTTCGAGCGTCGCGCCGGGGCCGCGTCGTCTTCGTTGGCGAGCGCCGCGACCATGGCCGCCTTCAGGCTGTTCGCCTTCCGCCCGTCGGTGATCTTCTGGTCCTCGGCGTCCAGCACGTAGAACGCATCGACCGCGCGCTCGCCGTAGCCGTCGATGTGGGCGGAGATGATCTGCAGCCCGGCGTCGGCCAGGGTGCGCGCCAGCGCCGCCAGGAGCCCCGGCCGGTCGCGGCCGGACGCCTCCACGACCGTCGCCGTCTCGGAGGCGTCGTTGTCCAGGACCACTGCCGGCGTGATCGCGAACGCCGCCGCGCGACCAAGATCGGCGGGTCGGCGCGCCTCGCGGATGTGTGGTTCGCCGCGGGCGGCGGCGGCCACCGACTGCTCCAGGCGCGCGAGGGCGCGGCTGTCGGTGGCCCCGAACGGCTGGCCGGTGACGTCCTGAAGGTAGAAGACGTCCAGCGCCTGGCCGGCGCGCGACGTGAACACCCGGGCCCCCACCACGTTGGCGCCGGAGGCCGTCACCGCCTCGGCCAGGTCCACGAAGAGCCGCGGTCGGTCCGAGGCGGCGACCACCAGCTCCGAGACGTTGAGGTCGTTGCGCACCCGGGCCTCGGCCGCCGAGCCGCCGGCCATGTCCGCCGCCTCGGCCAGGCGGGCGTGACGCAGCACCTCCGCGTCGGCGAAGGCCGTGAAGTAGGCGTCCTCCATGGCGTCGCCCCAGGGCTCGGCGCCCTTGTCGGCCTTTCCCAGCCGAACGCGTGCGTCATAGGCGGCGTTCTCCTGGTAGCGGCGCAGCGCCGCGGCCGCGTCCGAACCGCGGCCGCCGCGGAACACCGCCTCGGTGGCGTTGTAGAGCTCACGCAGCAACTGGCCCTTCCAGCCGTTCCAGACCCCCGGGCCCACGGCGCGGATGTCGGCCACGGTCAGCACCAGCAGCAGCCGCAGCCGCTCCGGCGTCTGCACGATGCGGGCGAAGTCGGTGACGGTGCGCGGGTCGGAGACGTCGCGCTTCTGGGCGGTGTCGCTCATCAGGAGGTGATGCTCGACCAGCCAGGCGACGAGCTCGATCTTGGCGCGCTCCAGCCCCAGCCGCTCGCAGGCGGCCCGCGCCGCACGCGCGCCGGCCACTTCCTGCCCGCCCGCCCCGCCCTTGCCCGTGTCGTGCAGCAGCATGGCCAGGAACAGCGCCTCGCGGTCGGCGATCAGCGGCAGGATCTGGGTGGCCAGCGGGTGGTCTTCGGGCAACCGCCCGGCGGCGATATCGGCGATCACCCCGACGGCCCGCAGGGTGTGCTCGTCCACCGTGTACGAGTGGTACATGTTGAACTGCATCTGGGCGACGATGCGCCCGAACTCCGGCAGGTAGCGGCCGAGGACCCCGGCCTCGTTCATCAACGTCAACGTCCGCTGCGGGTCGCGGCCGCGGGCCAGGATGTCGAGGAATACGCGGGCCGCCTCCCCGTCGCGCCGCACCTTCGAGGTGATCAGGCCCAGGCTGCGGGTCGCCGCGGTGAAGGCGTCGGGATGCAGGTCCATGTTGCGCTGGTCGGCCAGCCGGAAGAGCCGCAGCAGGTTGACCGGGTCGGCGACGAAGATCTCCGGGTCGGCCTGCAGTCGTCCGCCCTCCTCGTCGAAGCCCGGCTCGTCCATCGGCTTGCGCTTCTGCGAGCGGCCGGGGATCAGCCGCGAGATGCCCTTGGGCGCGGACTTCACCCGGTCGGCTTCCAGCTTTGCGGCGAACACCCGGGTCAGCGCCCCGACCTCCTTGGCCATCAGGAAGTAGCGGCGCATGAACCGCTCGACGGCCGGCGCGTCGCCGCGGTCGCCGTACCCGAGCCGCCGCGCCAGCTCCGGCTGCAGGTCGAAGGTCAATCGCTCCTCCGGCCGGCCGGTGGCGAAGTGCAGGTGGCCTCGGACCGCCCACAGGAAATCGAAGGCGCGGATGAAGGTGCGCACCTCCCGGCCGTCGAAGAGGTCGAGCTGCATGACCCTCTCCAGCGTCTCGCCGGGGTGCAGATACTGGGCGATCCAGAAGAGGGTGTTGAGGTCGCGCAGGCCTCCTTTGCCTTCTTTAACGTTCGGCTCGACCAAATATCGGGACGCCCCGGCGCGGGCGTGGCGATCGTCGCGCTCCTTGAGCTTGGCGGCGACGAACTCGGCGCCCGTCCCCTTGACGACCTCGTTGCGGAAGCGGCGGACCAGGTCGTCGGCCAGCTTCTGGTCGCCGGCCAGGCGCCGCGCCTCCAGGATCGAGGTGCGGATCGTGAAGTCCTCGCGGGCCAGGCGCAGGCACTCCTCGATGGTCCGCGAGGCGTGGCCGACCTTGAAGCCCAGGTCCCACAGCGCATAGAGCATGAACTCGATCACACTCTCGGCGTGCGCGGTCTGCTTGTAGGGCCGCACGAACAGGAGATCGATGTCGGAGAAGGGCGCGAGCGTGCCGCGTCCGTATCCGCCCACCGCCATCAGCGCCAGCCGCTCCCCCTCCGTGGGGTTGCGCGCCCGGAACATGTGGATGGTGGTGAAGTCCCAGAGCGCAGTGATCACCTCGTCGGTGACGCCGCTCAGGAGCCGCGCGGTCTCGATGCCGCCGGCGCCGTTCTCCAGCCGCTCCTTGGCGATCATCCGGCCGCGGAAAAGCGCGGCCTTCAGGACGTCCAGCGCCGCCTTCCGCTGGGCGGCCTGGTCGCCGATATGGTCGAGGGCCGCCGTGGTCAGCTGGGCGCGCAGCCGGACGCCGTCGACGACATACTCGAGGCGGGTGGGGCGAAGGCGCGGCATGGGGAACCGCATATAGGCCGATCCTGGCAAAGCCGTTAGCGCCCGTTGCGGAGGCCTGCTTTCCCGCTATGATTTGGTTATTCGCGAAATACCGAATCAGACGGGATGACCGACGTCCATCGCGCGCTCGCCGATCCAACCCGCCGCGGGATCCTGGCGCTGCTGCGGGAGCGCGAGATGACCGCCGGCGAGATCGCCGCGCAGTTCCCGCTCGCCAAGCCGACGCTGTCCGGCCACTTCGCGGTGCTGCGCGAGGCTGGGCTGGTCACGGGGGCGCGGGCTGGAACCACGATCACCTACCGGCTGAACCTCGATGTACTGGAGGCCGCAGTGATGGAGCTGATGGACTCCTTCCGCCTCTTCATCGTCGAGCCGAAGCCGTCCGACACGCTCCGCACCTAGCCGCTGTGTCTGCAGGGGCTGCCCATCGGCGCCAGCGGTCCGCCGGACTTATTCGTGCGTTGCGAATATTCGCCCGTGTGAAATAGTGGGTGAATGGACAAGGTCCTCGAGATCCGGACGCCGGAGCGGCTACGCGCGTTCGCCGATCCGTTCCGCCAGCGGCTGCTGGGCGTGCTGGCGACGCCGCACACGGTCAAGGCCGCGGCCGAGCGCCTGGGCGTGCCGCTTTCGCGTCTCTACCACCACATCGACCAGATGCTGGCGGCGGGCCTGATCCGGGTGGTGTCCGAGCGCAGGCGGCGGGCCGCCGTCGAGCGCACATTCCAGGCCGCCGCGCGGCGGTTCGAGGTGGCGCCCGAGGCGGCCGGCGGCCCCGCCCGCGCGGCGCTGGAGGGCGTCTTGGCGGGCGGCGGCGTCCCGAGCGTCGCACGGACGACCCTGCGGCTGACCCCTGATCGCCTGGCCCTCCTGGAGCAGAAGCTGGGCGACCTGCTGAAGGCGCTGGAAAGCCCCGACGGCCTTCCGACCGAAGTCCTGCTGGTGGCAAGCCCGCGCCTCAGCGGCGACGGAGCTTGATCAGCGCCAGGTCATAGGGCGTCGCCAACGCCTCCTTGGCGAGGTAGCCCAGCCACGTCGGCGACGGAACGTGCGGCCGGTCGGGCGGATTGTGGAAGCGCCGCACGCGCCAGCCGAGCGCCCGCAGCAGCACCGCGCAGCGTGGCTGGTGGAAGTTGCTGGTGCAGGGCACAACCAGGTTCACGTCGTCGCGGCCCCGCAGGATGACATCGCAGAGGCGGACGGACTGCAGGGTGTCGCGGGCCGTGTCCTCGACGAGGATCGCGCCGTCCGGGACGCCCAATGCGAGCAGGCCGTCCCGCATCACAGCCGCCTCGCCGCCCCCGCCGGTGACGATCAGGATGGCCTCGCCCAGTCCGCGGTAGATCGCCGCCGCGCCCTGGATGCGCCGTTCGAGCACGCCCGTGGCCGACCCGTCCGGCCGCAGCTTCGCACCGAAGACGACGACGTAGGCGGTCAGGGGAGCAGCCCCTTCAGGCGGTAGAGGGCGTCCATGGCCTCGCGGGGGCTCATGCCATCGGGGTCGAGGCCAGCGAGCGCCTCCTCCACGGGACTCGGGCCGTAGCGTTCGGCCGGCTCGGCGACGGCGGCGAACAGGGGCAGGGCCTCGAGGTTCGCCGGACCGGCCGCCTCTCGCTCCAGCCGCTCCAGCACCTGGCGGGCGCGGGC
>CAZBXO010000079.1:0-5026 GCA_964495645.1 uncultured Phenylobacterium sp.
GCATCCTTGGTAAGGCTGAGGTCGGTGGTTCGATCCCACTCGGCGGCACCAGCAAATACTCCGGCGTCGCACTCGGCGGCGTCCGCTTCCTTCAGGATCCAGCCTTGACCACGCGCCCCCTGCGCCCGGGCGTCGCGGTCGTGCATGCGCGTCACGTCGGATCTTACTCCGCGCCACGAGCGAGGCTGTCCGCCGCCAGCGTCCGCCATCACGGCTCCGAGGCGACCCATGGCTGCTGCTCCAGAAATTACAGCGGTAAGCGAAGGTCGCCCGCGCCGAAAGTCAGGCCCGACGCATAGCGCGCCAGATCAGCCAGCCCCCGAGCAGCGCCGCGATCTGGCACATCGCCGAGAGGATCGCGGAGCCGGCAAGACCCAGGCGCAACATCCAGACCTCGCAGGTCATGGCCGTGCAGTTCGTCAGCGCGATCAACCCCGCGATCCCAGCAACACCGCCGACGACGCAGGCAACGCCCACGGCGATACTCAATGGCCTGTGGCGGTCTGGGTCCCGGGACATTGCGTCCATACTCGACGGTGCAACGGATATCGCCTTGCGCCAGCTCAAGGCCTCGCGCACCCCGACGCTGCGACCGACTACTTCTTCTTCGCCTTGCCCTGCCCCGGCCAGCCGGTGTCGAGCTTCAGCTTCTTGTTCGCCACGATCTTGAAGTCGGCGCAGTGGTGGTAGGTGAAGCGGCCGTCCCTGTTCTCCCCGTGCTCCTCCATGAACTGGATGATCTGCATCGAGCATTTCTCGCAGTTGATGTTCGGCAGCTTGACGTCGGCTTCGTAGATCTGGCCGCGCTGGGCCGGCGGCGTGTGGTGCTCGAACAAGCCGTCGGCCAGGAACGGCAGCTTGATCGTCTTCTCGATCTTGCCGGAGACCGAGTACGGGCCGCGCGGCGTGTCGCGGGTGACCGCCTCCGGATCCGGCGGCAGCTCGTCACGCGACAGCACCGAGAGCGCCACCCGGTAGAAGCCGGGGTGGTAGATCGTCTCCTTGACCTTGATGTGCACGGTCGAGCCGCCGACCACCTCGGTCACCACGTTGGTGGGCGTGCCCGGATTGCCGGTCTGGCCGCCGCAGGGGCCGGATTTCTGGGGATCGCCCAGCGCGTTCTCGACCAGCCAGGACGCCGGCTCCATCAGGACGAAGTGGGCGTAGACCGAGGCGGGCGCCAGGACGACGACGGCCAGCGCACCGACGGCGAGCAAGGTCTTGAGTTTCATGTTTGTCGATCCCCGGTCTGCGTCGAAGCTGCACTATCAGGCGAGTCCTGAACGATGATAACCGCCTCGCAGCAGGACGCCGGGGAAGGCAAGCGCATGGCCGAGCTTAGGCTCAAGATGACCGTGGAGGAGCTCAACACCCTCCTCGCCTTCGCCTTCCCGGAAGCGCCCGAGGGTACGATGCCCAAGGTGAAGTCGCTGTCGCCCGGTCGCGTCGAGATCGTGCGCCCCTACGCGGGCGAGGCCATGCTGCGGCCGGGCGGCCTGATCTCCGGCCCAAACCTGATGAGCCTCGCCGACCACGCCGCCTACGCCCTCGTTCTCGGCCACATCGGCCCACAGTTGATGGCGGTCACCTCCCATCTGTCGATGAACTTCCTGCGCGGCGCCAGACCCGGCGACATCCATGTGGAAGGCGAGTTGCTTCGGCTCGGACGGCGTCTCGCGATCTGCGACGTGCGCATCTGGACGGAGGCGCCGGACCGGCTGGCGGCGCAGGCCAGCGTCACCTATGCCATCCCGTCATGAACGATGAGACGCTGAAGGCGCTCGAAGCCCGACTGGAGGCGCTGGAGACCCGCGAGCGGCTCCTGCGCGAATGGGTGGTCCCGGCGCTGTGGGACACACTGGACCGCCTCTACGCTAAGGCCCCGCCGGAGGGGCCGGTGGCGTGCCTGGCCTGCGGGCGGACCGAGAAGGCCGAGAAATATCCGAAGCGCGTCGATACCTGCGTGTTCGGAGGCGGCCAGCTGGAGCGGCTGGAGTGCCGCGACTGCGGCTGCGTATTCGGGCCGCTGAAATACCTGCAGACGCCGGATCCGGTCGTGGCGGCCGACTACCGCCTGCTCTACGCCCACTACTCTGAGGGCGACTCCACCGAGGCCGAGCTGCGTACGTTCGAGTTGCTCGATCCGCAGCCGGGCAAGCTCTACCTCAACTGGGGGTCGGGCGCCTGGTCGAAGAGCGTCGAGATCCTGCGGAGCCGCGGCTACGACGTCTGGGGCTACGAGCCCAACGCCCCCACTGACAGCCCCTTCATCGTCAAGACCCGTGGCGAGGTCAGCGCCCGCTTCGACGGCATCTTCTCCAACAACGTCATCGAGCACCTGTTCTCGCCCAAGGCGCAGTTCGAGGATTTCGCCACGGTGCTGAAGGATGACGGCCGCATGGTCCACGCCTCGCCGTGCTACGCCTGGAGCTACGCCTACACCCGCTTCCATGTTTTCTTCCCGCTGGCGAACGCTCCGGAAGCGCTGGCGGCGCGTACAGGCTATCGGGTGGCCAACCGGGTGGACGACGGCGACTTCCACGCGCGGGTGTTTACGCGGATCTAGGCGAGCCAGGGCCTGAGGGGCGCGATGTCGTAGGCCTTCGGCAGCACGCGGTGGATATGCTCCCGCGCTGCCTCTCCCAGGGATCGCGCCGACGTGGGGTTGTCAGCCAGGCGGCGCATTGCGGCGGCGGCCTCCTCTAGCTCGGGGTCGGCCCAGACCTGACCCTCTCCGCCGTAGATGGCCGTCGGGTCGTCCACTGGAATCAGACGATAGCCGACGTTGATCGCGCCCTGCTGGCAAAAGTCCACATTGCCGGACCAGTCGGTGACGATGACCGGCCGGCCGAGCGCCATGGCCTCGGCGATCGAGAGCCCGAAGCCCTCCGCGCGATGCAGCGAGACAAAGGCGTCGGCGGCGGCGATCAGGGCGCTGGTCTCGGCGTCGGTCAGCCGTTCCACGACCAGGGCGATGTTCGCCCACCCCTCGGTCGTGGCGCGGAGCTCGGCGAGGTCGGGCGTCTCGTCGTCGGCCACCACCTTCAGAAGCAGGCGCACGTCGGCGCGGTCGGGCGCGAACGCCCGCTGGAAAGCCCGAACTGCGCCCAGCGGGTTCTTTCGCGTCGCCGACGATTTGACGTCGTACATGGCCAGGAACGCGAAGACCCCGTCCGGGAGACCGAAGCGGCCGCGGTCCGGTCTGACACCCGTCAGTTCGGGCAACGGGTGCGGAACGCAGCGCACGACCACGCCCTCCGTCCCGCGCCGCAGCGTGTCGGCGACGAAGGTGCTGGGCGCCCAGAGCTCGTGGAACAGCCCCGCGGTCTTCGCCCAGGACGCCGGCAGGTTCGGCAGCTCCCAGGCCCAGTAGCCGACCCGGTAGCAGTCGCGCGGGCCTTCGGAATGGGCCAGAAAGTACTCGGCCTCGGGAGCGTTGTAGTGGCCGAACCAGACGCCGCCTTCTGGCCTCTCACCCCAGCCCTGAGGCTCGCGCCGCCAGTCGTGGACGATGGGATCCAGGCCCGCCGCCCGGAAGGCCGCGAGCGACAGGCGACCGGCGCGCGCGATTCCGCTGACATCGCTGAGCAGGCCTGACACCACCAGCCGGCCGGGCGTGATCTCGTTGGCCGGCCGTGGACGGCGCTCGGCCCAGAACGCCGCCATGGCCTCGGCCTCGGCCGCCGCGCGCGCCTTCGGCGCGATCCTGTAGAAGATCCACGTCGCCAGGTTGCGCAGCCATACCGGCGCGGGGAGCGCCTTCCAGGCCCGGCGCGCGCGGCCCATGGGTTCGGCCGCCGCCATCAGGCCCGCGCGTAGATGTCTTCCAGCCGCACGATGTCGTCCTCACCAAGGTAGGCGCCCGACTGCACCTCGATGACCTGGAGCGGGATCTTGCCCGGATTGGAGAGCCGGTGGGTGGAGCCCAGCGGGATGAAGATCGACTGGTCGCGTTTCAGCAGGCTCCGCTCGCCGTCCAGCTCGACCTCGGCCGCGCCGGACACGACCACCCAGTGCTCGGCGCGGTGGAAGTGCTTCTGCAGGGACAGGCGCGCCCCGGGGCTGACGGTGATGCGCTTCACCTGGAAACCTTCGCCGGAAAGCAGGCTCTCGTACCAACCCCAGGGCCGGTAGACCTTTCGCGACTGGACGGCGGCCAGGTGGTTGGATGCCTTCAGACGCTCAACCACCTGCTTGACGCCCTGGTCGGCCTCGCGGCGGGCGACCAGCACGGCGTCCGGGGTGGCCACCACGACCAGATCGTCCACGCCGACCGTCGCGATCAGCGGCCCTTCGCTTCTCAAGTACGAGCCCGTCGTCTTCTCGGCCAGGGTCTCGCCGATCTCCACGTTGCCGTCGGCGTCGCGTCGCTCCAGCCGCCAGAGCGCCGACCAGGCCCCGACGTCGCTCCAGACGAAGTCGACCGGCACTACCGCGGCGCGCGCGGTCCGCTCCATGACCGCCACGTCGATGGCGATCGAAGGGCTGGCCGCGAAGGCCTCCGGGTCCAGGCGCAGGAAGTCCATGTCGCTGGAGGCGGCGTCGAGCGCCGCGCGGGCGGCGGCGATCACCGCCGGCGCGTGCCGCTCCAGCTCCTCGACCACCGAGGGGGCGGGCAGCAGGAATATGCCGGTGTTCCAGTAGTAGGCGCCGTCGGCGACATACGCCTCGGCCGTCGCGGCATCCGGCTTTTCGACGAAGGCGGCGACCCGGCGCGCCGCGCCGTCGATCGTCTCGCCGCCCTTGATGTACCCGTAGGCCGTCTGCGGCTCGTCAGGCTGGATACCGAAGAGGACCAGATCGCCGCGGCGGGCGGCCGGCAGTCCAGCTTCGACCGCCGCAAGGAAGGCTACGGGGTCTGGGATCACGTGGTCGGCCGGCATCACCAGGATGATGGCCGCGGGGTCGTGTCTGATCGCCGCCAGCGCAGCGACCGCCACCGCCGCGGCGGTGTTGCGTCCGACCGGCTCTAGCACCAGCGTGGGCGGGGCGGCGTCCACCTGGCGCAGCTGCTCGGCGACGACGA
>CAZBXO010000079.1:5126-16594 GCA_964495645.1 uncultured Phenylobacterium sp.
AGCGTGGGCGGGGCGGCGTCCACCTGGCGCAGCTGCTCGGCGACGACGAAGCGGTGTTCAGCGTTGGCCACGACGATCAGCGGGTGGAACCGTTCAGAGTCGGCGACCCGCAAGGCCACGTCCTGCAGCATGGTGCGCTGGCCCGCCAGGGGCAGCAGCTGCTTCGGGTAGCTCTCGCGCGACAGCGGCCAGAGGCGTGAGCCCGACCCGCCGGAGAGGATCACCGGAAAAACCTTCGTCATTGCGCCTGCTTAGGGCGCGGCGACGGCAAGCTCAACCGCCGCCGTCCAAGCTGTGACGGTGCGGCGTCCGTGTCGCTTGTGGCCGGGTCGCCTTGGATTATTCTTCGGCTTGGGCGCCGGGGCGAACCCGCAGGAGATCTGTAGACGACGTGGCCGAGGTGCTGGCCGGCGGGACCTTCCCGCTAGACTTCCGCGATCTGAACCTCGGCGTGCTGCAGGGCGCGGCGACGGCCACGCGCACCGCGACGCGCTACCTGATCGACTACGGCAACGGCAATTCCGAGGAGTTCGCCGGAACCGGCTTCACCTACAACGGCGTCGGCAACCTCAGCGGCGGGACGATCACAGGGTTCACCTCGATTCGCAGCGGGGCGCTGGTGGGTGAGGTCACTGGCCTCAGCCACAGCGCTGCGCAATTCACCGCCTTCCTGCTGGCGGGCGACACCGCGGGTGCGCTCGCCTTCTTCCTGGGCGGGGCCGACCGGATTTCGGGATTCGCGTTCAACGACTACCTGCAAGGCTTCGGCGGGTCCGACGTGCTTTCCGGATCCGCCGGCAACGACACGCTGGTTGGCGGCGCCGGCGACGACGTCCTGGACGGTGGCGAGGGGACGCTGGACGTGGCGGCCTACGCGGCGCTCTCCACCGGGTTCGCATTTGCGCGTTCGGGTCTGGACTGGCGGGTCAGCGACACGACGGCTGGGTCGCCCAACGGCGTCGACATATTGGTGGCCGTCGAGCGTGTGCAGTTCAGCGACCGCACGGTCGACCTGACCCTCTCGGACCCCCAGGTGAACATCGCGGGTCAGAACATCCTGCGGACCTCGACGCCGTCGGCCGTCTCCATGCAGGTCGCCAACGGGCTGATCAGCATCGGCGACGCCACCACCGCGCTGGTTCGGGAGGCCAACGCCACCAGCTCGGTAGCCACGCTCAGCTACCAGTTCTTCACCGGCCGGATTCCGTCGCTGGCGGGCATGGACTTCCTGGTCTCCCCAACCGGGCCCAACCCGAACAACCTCAACTCGGCCTACTACCAGGGCTTCAACATCGAGAACCGCTACATCAACTTCGCGGTCAACCTGGGCAAGGGCGGCGAAGGCGCGGCGGCGTTCGCCGCCGGCTACGGCGCGCTCGACCTCTTCGCGGCGACCAAGAAGGCCTATGGCGAGATCTTCGGTGCGGTTCCGACAGACGCCAAGGTCGCCGCCATCCTCGACCCGGCGATCACCCTGGGCGGCCAGACCTTCACCCGGGCCCAGTACTTCGCCGTCTACGGCGGCGACGGCGCCAACGGCATCGGGACCAAGGCCGCGATGGTGGGCTTCCTGCTGGCCGAAGCGGTGAAGGCCGATATCGGCATGTACGCCCGCTCCAACGACCTCTTCCTCACCGACGCCGCCGATGGGGCGACCTACAACGTCGACCTCGTGGGAACCTATGGGCGGCAGGAGTTCATCTTCGGCGGCTGAGCCGGTCGGAAGCCCTGTTAAAACGCAGCCATAGCCGCTAGACGCCTAGCCGCGTCGCCGTCGGGGGTCGGAGTCGCCCGACCACCGCCGCTGCCGAGAACTGAATGACCAAACGCGCCTTGATCACGGGGATAACCGGCCAGGACGGGGCCTATCTGGCCAGCTTCCTGCTGGAGCACGGATACGAGGTGTTCGGACTGGTTCGCCGTTCGGCCTCGGCCGAGTTCGTCGGCGCGCGCCTGCGCTGGCTGGGCATCATCGACCGGGTGACCCTGCTGGACGGCGACGTGATGGACCTGGGCTCCATCGTGCGCGCCTGCCGCGAGGCGCGGCCGCACGAGATCTACAACCTGGCGGCCCAGAGCTTCGTCACCTCTTCCTGGCGCCAACCGCACCTGACCGGCGACGTGACGGCCCTCGGCTGCACCAACACGCTCGAAGCCATGCGCCTGGAGGCGCCCGAGGCGCGATTCTACCAGGCCTCCTCCAGCGAGATGTACGGCCTCATCCAGCAGGCGGAGCAGGACGAGAACACGCCCTTCTACCCGCGCAGTCCCTACGCGGTGGCCAAGCTCTACGCCCACTGGGTGACGGTGAACTACCGCGAGAGCTTCGGCCTGCACGCCTCGTCTGGCATCCTTTTCAACCACGAGAGCCCGCTGCGCGGCATCGAGTTCGTGACCCGCAAGGTGACCGACGGCGTGGCCCGTATCCGGCTCGGACTGGAGAAGACGCTGAAGCTCGGCAACATGGACGCCGAACGCGACTGGGGTCACGCCAAGGACTACGTCCGCGGCATGTGGATGATGCTCCAGCAGGACACGCCCGACGACTACGTGCTGGCCAGCGGCCGCACCACGTCCGTGCGGGCCATGTGCAAGATCGCCTTCGAGCACGCAGGCCTCAGCATGGACGACCACGTCGTGGTGGACCCCGCTCTCTTCCGGCCGGCCGAGGTCGACCGCCTGCTCGGCAATCCGGCCAAGGCCAAGCGGGTCCTGGGCTGGCAGCCGACCATCTCCGTCGAGGAGATGATCCGTGAGATGGTGGACGCCGACCTGGTCCGCCTGCAGTCCCATGCCCGTGTCTGAGGGCGGTCGACTCGTCATCGTCGGCGCCGGCGGCCACGCCAAGGTGGTCATCGAGCTGTTCCGCGCGGCGCGACCGAACCTGCAGATCGTCGGCCTTTTGGAACCCGACCCGAAGCCGCGCGAGGTGCTCGGCGTGCCGGTGATCGGCGACGACAGCGCCCTGCCCCGCCTCCGCGCCGAGGGGGTGACCCATGCCTTCGTCGCGGTCGGCGACAACCGAGCGCGCGAGGCGATCGGCCGGCGGCTCGAGATGGTCGGGTTCGAGATCGCGCGGGTCGTCAGCCCGGCGGCGACGGTCTCGCCGTCGGCGAACGTGGCGCGCGGCGTGGCGGTCATGGCCGGGGCCGTGATCAACGCGGAGACCCACGTCGGAGCCTACGCCATCGTCAACACCGGCGCGCGCGTCGACCACGACTGCCGTATCGGCCGCGCCGCCCACATCGGGCCGGGTGCGTCGCTGTGCGGGTCCGTGACGGTCGGCGACCGCACCCTCGTCGGCGTCGGCGCGAGCTGCATCCCCGGCGTGACCATCGGCGAGGACGTCACGGTCGGCGGCGGGGCTTGCGTGGCCGGCGACCTGCCTGACGGCGTCACCGCCGTCGGCGTTCCGGCGCGCGTTCTGGAGCGGCGCGGATGAGCCTGCCCCGGATCCCGGTAGCGGCGCCTGCGCTGGATGGCCGCGAGAAGGAGTACGTGCTCGAGTGCCTGGAGACCGGTTGGATCTCCTCGCTGGGCCGCTTCATCGGCGACTTCGAGGCGGCCTTCGCGGCCTACTGCGGCGTCAAGCACGCGGTGGCGTGCAACAACGGCACGACCGCCCTGCACCTGGCGCTCGTGGGGCTTGGGATCGGGCCCGGCGACGAGGTGATCGTGCCCACCCTCACCTACATCGCCTCCGCCAACTGCGTGGCCTACTGCGGGGCGACGCCGGTGTTCGTGGACTCCGACCCCACGACCATGAACCTCGACCCGGCGAAGCTGGAGGCGGCGATCACGCCGCGCACAAAGGCGATCATGGCGGTGCACCTCTACGGCCACCCCGTGGACATGGACCCGGTCCGCGAGATCGCGGCGCGCCATAACCTGAAGGTCGTCGAGGATGCCGCGGAGTCCGTGGGCGCCACCTACAAGGGCGTGAGGACGGGAGGGCTCGGCGACATCGCCATGTTCAGCCTGTTCGGCAACAAGATCATCACCTCCGGCGAAGGCGGCATGGTGCTGACCGACGACGCCGACCTGGACGCGCGCCTGCGCCTGTACCGTAGCCAGGGCGCTGACCCCAAGCGGCGCTACTGGCACTCGGTGATCGGCTACAACTACCGCATGACCAACGTCACTGCGGCGATTGGCCTGGCCCAGCTGGAACGCGTCGAACATCACCTCGCCGAACGGCGGCGCGTGGCGGCGGGATACGACGTTCGGCTCGCAGGGCTGACCAACCGGGTCGCCCTGCCGATGACCGAGCCGTGGGCCGAGCGCGCGCACTGGATGTACAATATCGTCCTGGCCGAGGGCGGGCCGGATCGCGACGCGGTGATGGCCGCCATGGACGCCGCAGGGATCGAGACGCGGCCGGTCTTCTACCCCGTCCACACCATGCCGCCCTATGCGCCCTCGGGTCAGGGACCCTTCCCTGTCGCGGAGTCGATCGCCGCGCGCGGCATCAGCCTGCCGACCCACGCGGCCCTGACCGATGGCGACCTCGACCGCGTGGTCGAGGCCCTGACGCGCGCGCTGAGCTGACACGCCGTTGCGCTTCGTCCTCGCCTCCACCTTCGTGCCGTTCGTCTATGGCGGCGCCCGATTCATCGTGGAGTGGCTGGAGGAGAAGCTGATCGAGCACGGCCATGAGGTGGAGCGGTTCTACCTGCCGTTCGTGGAGACGCCGGATGACCTCCTGACCCAGACGGCGGCGATCCGCCTGATGGATGTAGCCGACGCTGGCGACCGGCTGATCTGCTTCCGGCCGCCCTCCTACGTCCTGCGCCATCCGCACAAGACGCTGTGGTTCATCCACCACATCCGCACCTACTATGACCTCTGGGGCACCGAGTACGGCGTGCGGATCACGCCGCAGAGCCAGGCGCTGCGCGAGGCGATCCACACGCTGGACAACCAGGCCTTCGGCGAGGCGCAACGGATCTTCACCAACTCGAAGATCGTCGCCGATCGCTTGCACACCTTCAACCGCGTGAAGGCCGAGCCGCTCTACCCGCCGATCTACCAGCCCGAGCGCTTCCACTGCCGCGGCTACGGCGACGAGGTCGTCTTCGTCTGCCGCATCGAGCCGCACAAGCGGCCGCAGCTGCTGCTCGAGGCGATGAAGCACGTACAGACGCCAGTGCGCCTGCGCCTGTGCGGCCGCGCCTCGTCGCCGGCCTACGGTGAGGGTCTGCTCAAGTTCGTGCGGACAAACCGGCTGGAGGACCGCGTCTCCGTCGAGGACCGCTGGATCACCGAGGACGAGAAGATCGAGATCCTCAGCCAGGCCCTGGCTCTGGCGTACGTGCCCAAGGACGAAGATTCCTATGGTTACCCGTCCCTGGAGGCGGGGCACGCCGGCAAGGCGGTGCTGACGACGACCGACTCCGGCGGCGTGCTGGAGCTGATCGAGGACGGGGTCAACGGCTTCGTCGTTTCGCCGGACCCGCGGGCCGTGGCGGCCCGGTTCGACGAGCTGTGGCGCGATCGCGACCGCGCCCGGCGCATGGGTGAGGCCAACGCCCAGCGCCTGAAGGATCTGCGCATCGACTGGAACCGCGTCGTGGAGGCCTTCACGTCGTGAAGGTGCTGGTGGTCAACAACGCCGCGCCGTTCGTCCGCGGGGGCGCCGAGGAACTGGCGGACCACCTCGTGCGCGAACTGAACGCCACGCCCGGCGTCGAATCCGAGCTGATGCGCATTCCCTTCAGCTGGACGCCCTCCGAGCGGCTGATCGACGAGATCGTGCTGAACCGCTCCCTCCACCTCTGGGGCGTCGACCGGGTGGTCGGGCTGAAGTTCCCGGCCTATCTCGTGCCGCACCGCGAGAAGGTGTTGTGGGTGCTGCACCAGTTCCGGCAGGCCTACGACCTGGGCGACGCCGGCCAGGGCCTCGGGGACACCGGCCGCGAGCGCGAGATCAAGGATGCGATCCGGGCGGCCGACAACGCCTGCTTCGACGCGGCCAAGGCCCTCTACGTGAACTCGCCAGTCACCCGCGAACGGATGGCCCGCTACAACGGCCGCGAGGCGCAGGTGCTCTACCCGCCGGTCAACGACCCGGAGCTGTTCACCGGCGGCGAGGCCCAGGACTATGTCTTCGCCGGCGGCCGGGTCGCACCGGGCAAGCGCCAGCACCTGCTCATTGAGGCCATGGCGGACGTCCCGGGCTCCGGCCGGCTGATGATCGCCGGCCCGGCCGAGGCGGACTACGGCCATCGGATACAAGCGCGCGTCGCGGAACTGGGCCTTGAGAGCCGCGTCCAACTCAACTTCGGCTTCCATCCGCGCGCCGACCTGGCGCGCTGGATCAATGAGGCCCGAGCCGTGGCCTACCTGCCGTACGACGAGGACAGCCTGGGCTATGTCTCCATGGAGGCGTTCGCAGCCGGCAAGCCGGTGCTCACCACCACCGACGCCGGCGGCCTGCTCGAGATGGTCGGCGAGGCGACCGGCATCGTCGTCGAACCGCAGCCGGCGGCCCTCGCGGAAGGCTTGGCGACGCTGCTTGGCGATCCGGGCCGCGCAGCAAAGCTCGGTGCGGCGGCCAGGGACGACCTGCAGGCGCGGGGCCTGACATGGCCCTCGACGATCACGCGGCTGCTCAGCTGAAGATTCGCACCAGGATCAGGAAGACCGTCAGGCCGACCGCTACGATCACCGCCGAGAGCACAATGTAGCGCCAGAGCTCATGCTCCAGGTTCCAGTTGGGCCAAGGGCGCGGATCGCGCTGGGTGACCTGGTCGGGCCGGACCTCGATGCGCTCGACGTCGCGCGGCGGGCCGGGCAGGTTGGCCATCAGCCGGGCGCCAGGAGGTCGGCCAGCACGGCGCCGATGCGGTCGACCGCCGGATCGGACGGCGGCAGGCCCAGCGCCGACAGCTCGCGTCCCACCGCGCGTCCGGTCTGCAGCACCGGAAAGGCCTCCAGCGTCTCGGCGACCAGGGCCTCGAGGGCGTCGACGTAGCGGCCGACCGTGAAGGTCTGTTCGGCCCAGGCCCGTGCGGCGGCGCCGGTTGTCCGGCGCAGCGCTTCGTCGCCAGCCAGGCGTTCGAGTTGGGCGGTGAGCTCGGCGGGGTCGACGCCGGCGCCGACCTTGAACACCTTGTCGTCCGGCAAGCCCGCATAGAAGCCGGCGTCGGCGACGATCAGGGGGCGCCCCGCCATCAGCGCCTCGATCGCGGAGCCGGAAGCGCCCTCGAGCACGGGCTTGCGCAGCGCGCAGAGGATGTCCGCTTCCGTCAGCTGCGCGGCCAGTTCTTCGTCGTCGACCGCGCCGTGGATGCTCAAACGGCCATAGCCGGCCTCGGTCGCGACAGCGCGCAAGCGCTCGGCCTCGGCGTCCTCGATCGGGCCCACGAGGCGGTAATCGACGCGCTCCCGCAGCGCCACCGAGGCGCCCAGGGCCCGGATCACCTCGGCGACGCACTTGTTGGGGTTCATCACGCCGACCGTCGTCAGCACGACCGACCCCCCCGGCTTCTCGGCCAGCGGCGGCACGCCGCGGCCGGTGATCGGCAGGCCCGCCTCGCCGACCGGGCCCGGACAGGCGGCCAGCAGGCGCTCGCGGTAGAAGGCGGAATGCGCCAGCGCGCCGTCGCAGCGCCGCGCGATCCATTCGGTCATAGGCAGGTTGGCGGCGATCGCCTCGAGGTCGAGGCGGCCGGCGCGGGCGGCTTCGGCGGTCTCGGCCATCGCCGGGCCGTAGGTCTCGATGATCGTAGCGTCGTGCAGGGCCGCGCGCTCGGCGTCGGGCCGCGTGCCGTTCCGCCACAGCCAGCCGGAGAACAGGTTGTAGAGATAGAAGTCGTGGAAGCAGCCCACCGTCGGGACGTGGCCGAACAGCGGGAAGAGGCCGCCGTGGAACTGGTAGGCGTCACCCACCTTGGCGACCAGGACGTCGTAGTCCAGCGGCAAGCGTGCAGGCTCGACGGCGCGCCAGGGCGTCACATCGCAGGGCCAGTCGGCGCGCAGGTCCGCCTCGAAGTCGCGCTCGGTCGCGATGACCCGCAGCGTGTGACCGCGGCTGATGAGCTCGCGGGCCACGTCGGCGCTGACCCGGCCGATGGCCGAGCGGGCCGTGGCCGGGGTGGCGAGCGCGATCCTCACCGCGGGAGCCGCTTTTCGGCCGCGCCGCCCGGCTGCACGAAGGCGAGGTTCACCGAGACCGCGTCGGCCAGGGCGGCCTGCGAGGTCGGCCGGCAGGTCCCTGTGGCCTCGTCGATGGCGTAGGCCACGAAGCCGGCGTCGGCGAAGGCGGCGAACCAGGCGTCCTGGGCGACCCCGACGCGAGCGAGGTGCGACGGGCCGTATTCGACGATCAGGGCCAGGTCGGGATTGTCGGCCAGGAGGCGCGGCATGCCGGCAAGGACGTCCAGCTCGGCGCCCTCCACGTCGATCTTGACCACGTCGAGCGGGCCTTCGATCACCTCATCCAGCGGACGGACCTGAACCTTGACGGCCGTGGCCGCCCCCTCCTCCGGCGGCAGGGCGTAGAGCGAGGAATGGCCGATGATCGGACTGACGTGGAAAGTCAGCCGGGCGCGCCTGGCGCCGACCGCGCAGTCGAACACCTCAACCTGGCGCAAGCCGTTGACGTAGAGCGTCTTTTCCAGCTGCTCGCGGGGCCCGGGTTCGGGCTCGAAGGCGTACACCCTGCCCTCGGGTCCGACGGCCACCGCAGCGGCGAGCGTCAGCAGGCCGATGTTGGCTCCGACGTCGGCGACGGCCATGCCGGGCCGGATCAGCGCCTGCAGGACCGTCCGCGTACCCGGCTCCAGGCCGCCGGAAGTGGCGTTGGCGATCGAGAGCGCGAAGGCCGGCTGGCTCTTCGGGACCATGGCGTAGCCGTCGCGCAGGCGGACGGCGTAGGAGGCCTCGTCGTAGGCGATCAGCGGCCGGACCTTGATCTCCAGCTCGTCGAAACGCGGGCCCAGGATGCCGCCGATGGCGTCCACGCGGCCGGTCAGGTCGTCGCGGCTCTGCCAGATCTGGGCGGCCAGGATCTGGCGATGCTCGACGGCGTTGGCGTTGAGGTCGGCGATGTAGCGCTCGAGGCGGCGGTTCAGGTCCTCGACGCGGTCGAGTTGCGCGCGCATCAGGCCGATCTCGCTCTGCGTCAACGTCAGGCGGTGCTCCACCGAAGCGGTCAGGTAGCGCCGGGCGTAGTCGGCCAGGCGGCCGAAAAGGCGTCCGCGCAGGCTGGTCGGTCGGTAAGGCGGCGGCGGAAGGGCCTCGGGCGCCGCGACCGGGGTCTGCGCCGCGGGGGGCGGCTCGGCGCCGGGGACGCTCATCGCGCTGCGGAGGCTGTTGGGGAGGTCGATGCGGGCCACGGGCGTGTGTAGCCCGGAGCGGGGCGGCTCAGGAAGCCCAGCTCAGGTCGGCGAGCTGGGCGGCGGCGCCAATCAGGGCGACCGCGGTGCCGTCGTCGAAGGTGAAGGTGACGCTGGTTAGATTGATGTTGGCGTCGGGATCGCCGTTGAACAGATCCTTGTCCATCAGGATGATCGTGTTGCCGTTGACCAGGATGTCCAGGGTCTTCACGTGGCTGATGAAGAGGGCGATCGCAGCGTCGACGGCGGGATCGTGGCCCTTGTGGATGATCACCTGGTTCACCGCGGTCGCGGCGGTGGCCAAGGTGAAGTCCGGGCTCTCGTAGACCGGCGCCGGCGCGTCACCGTCGGTGACCACCGGGACCACCACGGTCTCGGACGGCGGCAACGGCGCCGGAGGCGCCGAGGCGTCGTGGTGCTGGCCGCGGGTGATCAGGTCGACGAGCGAGGCCGGCAGGCGGTCGACCACGGCGATCGACTTCACCACAGCTTCGAACGAGAGGCCCGAAGCCTCCGCGACGCCTTCCTTGACCGCCGCGATCGCCTCGGAGCTCTCGGCCTTCAGCTCAGCGGCGGCGACGATGCGCGCCAGGAAGGCCGGGCGTTCGACGTGCTCGACAGGGCGGCCTTCCGGCGTGGCGATGACCGCATCCAGCGGAGCCGCCGTGACGACCTGCGCCGGGGCCACGTCGGGCGCAGGGGTGGTCAGGACGATCAGGCTGACCTCGCCGCCGGCGGCTTGAGCGAGCGCCGCGCGGGCGGCTGCGACGTCCACCGCCAGCACGGTCGGCTGGCTCAGGGCCGCCAGCACGACGGCCGGGCCGGATTGCAGCTCGCCCAGCGAGGCGGCCACGACCGCCTCCAGCTCGGCGTGCGACGCGGCGATGGCGCTGTCGACCGCCATCGGGGCCAAGCGCCAGACGTCATCGTTCAGAGTCAGGATCGCCGCCAGGATCACCGCGGTCGCCTGCGCGCCCGAAGCGTCGTCCGCCGTGAACGTGGTGCGGCCGGCCGGTCCGCTCACGGTCAGCCAGATCAGCGAGGCGCGGCGGGTTTCGGTCTTCTCAGGCTGCGGCTCGTTCAGCTCGCCCGCCTTGACCGAGTTTGAATGGAAGAAGGCGGCGCCGACCAGCGCGATCAGCAGCGCGGCCGGGTGCATGAAGACGTTCTTCTGGCCGCGCACGCGGTCGTCGGCCAGGGGGTATCGGGTCAGCAGGTCGCGGACCAGGGCCTGGAAGTCGCGGCCGCGGACCGGATGCACGAAGGCGGCGGCGTCGGCGACGTACAGGCCATCGATGCGCGAGAAATGGATGAAGACGTCGCCGTTGTCGGCGCGGCAGAAGACGAACCAGGGGTCGCCTTCGTCGGACAGGCCCCGCTCGGTCTCGAGGTCGACGCCCGCCTGCAGCAGGGCGGCTTCGACGCGATAGAACTCGGCCAGCTCCTGTTGCGACCAGTCGCGCGGAGCGCGTGGCGCAAAATCAAGAAATGATAGGACCTGAGCGGCCATCTACCCCGAACTACCCCCTACGACCGGCTGTTCCCTAACGCGGCGCCCCTCCGGCGCCAAACAGAATCCCGTGCGTAATGGGATCGTAGAACCGCAGAACTTCACGAACAAAGTCTTTATCGGGCATGCCGAGGGCCTTGGCCCAGTCCGTGTAGCGGTCCGGCGGGATCCGGCCGCGGCCGGTCTCGAGTTGGGAAATGAAGGTGTAGTAGTCGGCGCCGACCTTCGCGGCGAGCTGCCGCTGCGAAAGGCCGGCGGCCTCGCGCATGTCCTTCAGCCACCGACCGCCTTCCCTACGGAGATCCTGGACCTCCGAGGCGCTACGCTTCTGCGGGTTACCGTACATCGCACAGCCTTCCTCTGGGGCCCATCCGATCGAAAGGAGGGGCTCCCGCCACCACCGCGTCTTATACACGGTTTTGAAATTGCTGTACCCCCCTCTGGCAAAAAATTCGTGAAAGTATCTCGCGGGTTATGGTGAAGCTGGCCCGCGGCGAATCGGCGCGGGGGCCCCTGCTCTCGGAGGACCCTGCGGGCCCTCAGGCAAAGTTCCTGTTTCGGCGGAGGACCGCCAAGACGCCAAGGACGCCAAGCGCGCCAAGGCGGCCCGGGAAGCGGAG
>CAZBXO010000080.1:0-16347 GCA_964495645.1 uncultured Phenylobacterium sp.
AGGAACTATTCCGCCAGCGCCTCCTCGATCAAGGCGCGGGCTTCCGGGCTGGTCCAGTCGGCTTCGCCGGAGACCCGAACGCGCTCCATGCCGTTCTTGCCGTAGATGATTGTCGTCGGCGCCCCGCTGGCCGGCGGGCTGAACTTGAAGATCATCTTGGCTTCGGGGTCGTTGTAGAACTTCAGCGGCGCGTTCTGGGCGATGAACAGGCGCGCCTGGGCCGCGGCCGCAGGCTTGTCGATGGACAGCACCACGAACTCCACCGGCTTGCCCTTGTAGGCGGCCGCCGTCCTGGCGATCGTCGGCATCTCCAGCTTGCAGGGCGCGCACCAGGTGGCCCAGACGTTCAGGAACACCACCTTGCCCTTCAGGTCGGAAACCTTCATCGGCCTGCCGGCCTCGTCGTTGAATGCGTAGTCCGGCGGCGGCGTCGGCTGCTCGGGACGGCTCAGCTTCTCGGACAGCGGCTTCAGCGGCGGGCGCGTCGGGGACGGCCCCGTCGCCACCACCGGCGCCTCCTTTGTGGAAGCCTGCACTGTGATGTAGACAGCCACGGCGACGCCGATCAGGGCGGCGCCCCAGAGGAGCCAGGTCAGGAGGCCGGGCCTGGGCCTGCCCGCGCCGCTTGGATTCTCGCTCATATGTCCGACGACTCCTCTAGCCCGCCCGACCGGCCCGCGAGCGCGGGCCAGGCCATGTGGGGCGGTCGGTTTTCGGGCAAGCCGGCCGAGCTGATGCAGGCGATCAACGTCTCCATAGGCTTCGACCGCCGGCTGGCGGCGCAGGACCTGGCGGGGTCCCGCGCGCACGCGGCGATGTTGCGCAAGACCGGCGTCATTTCAAGCGACGACGAGACCGCCATCCAGAAGGGCCTGGCCGCCATCGAGCAGGAGATCGGGGCGGGGACCTTCCCGTTCCGCGAGGAGTTCGAGGACATCCACATGAACGTGGAGGCCCGCCTCGCCGAACTGATCGGCGCGCCAGCGGGCCGCCTCCACACCGCGCGGTCCCGCAACGACCAGATCGCGCTCGACTTCCGCATGTGGGTCCGCGAGGCCTGCGACCGCACCGCGGGCCAGATCCAGGCGCTGCAGCGCGCGCTCATCGCCAAGGCCGAGGCGCACGCCGACGCGGTGATGCCCGGCTTCACCCACCTGCAGCCGGCCCAGCCGGTCACCTTCGGCCACCACCTGATGGCCTACGTGGAAATGTTCGGCCGCGACGCCGCGCGCTTCGCCGACGCCCGGGCGCGCCTGAACGAGAGTCCGTTGGGCGCTGCGGCGCTGGCCGGCTCGCCGTTCCCCATCGATCGGGACATGACGGCGTCGGCGCTCGGCTTCGATGCGCCGATGGCCAATTCGCTGGACGCCGTGGCCGACCGCGACCATGCCCTGGAGGCGCTGGCGGCGGCCTCGATCTGCGCGGTGCACCTGTCGCGCCTGTCGGAAGAGATCGTCGTCTGGATGACGCCGCAGTTCGGCTTCGTGAAGCTGTCGGACGCCTTCACGACCGGCTCGTCGATCATGCCGCAGAAGAAGAACCCCGACGCGGCGGAGCTGATCCGGGCAAAGGTCGGCCGACTGCTGGGATCGTTCACCCAGCTGGCGGTGGTCATGAAGGGCCTGCCGCTGACCTATTCGAAGGACATGCAGGAGGACAAGGTCCCCACCTTCGAGGCCTTCGACGCGCTGGAGCTTTCCCTGCTCGCGATGGCCGGGATGGTCGCCGACCTGGAGCCGAACCGCGACGCCATGGCCGCCGCGGCCGGCGCCGGCTACTCGACGGCCACGGACCTCGCCGACTGGCTGGTCCGCGAGCTCGATCTGCCCTTCCGCCAGGCGCACCACATCACCGGGGCGGCGGTGAAGCGGGCCGAGGCGTTGGGCGTTGGCCTCGACGCCCTTCCGCTCGCCGAACTGAAGGCGCTGGACGAACGCATCGGCGAGGGCGTCTTCGCGGTGCTGACGCCACAGGCATCGGTCGCCAGCCGGCGGAGTTATGGTGGCACGGCGCCGGACCAGGTCCGGGCGCAGATCGCGCGTTGGAAGGAGAAGCTGGGATGAGCCTCAGGACCTTGGCGTTCGCCGCCGCCGTCACGGCCTGCGGCCTGACACTCTGCGCCTGCGGCAAGGTCGGCCAGCTGGAACGGCCCGGCCCGCTGTTCGGCGCCGAGCGCAACACCACCCAGGACGCCGACAAGGCGCAGCGCACGGCGCAGGACCCCAACAAGCCGGTCGACACCATCGACCCCCGCGACCGCTCGACCGACCCGGCCCCGCCGCGCACCCTGCCGATCCCCGGCACCTCGCCGGGCGCGACCGGGCTGCCGCCGCCGGGCGTGATCCCGCAAGTCTACAACAACCCCAGATGAACCACTTCGAGCTCCTGGGGGGCGAGCTCGCATGTGAAGGCGTGCCGCTCAGCCGCATCGCGGACGCGGTCGGCACGCCGGTCTACGTCTATTCCACCGCCACGCTGGAGCGGCACTACACCGTCCTGCGCGATGCGCTCCGGGGCGCTGGCCTGGGCGACCCGCTGATCGCCTACGCGGTGAAGGCCAACCCCAACGTCGCGGTGATCCGCACCCTGGCCCGCCTGGGCGCCGGCGCCGACACGGTGTCCGAGGGTGAAATCCGCCGGGCCCTGGCGGCCGGCGTACCGCCGCAGCGCATCGTCTTCTCCGGCGTCGGCAAGAGCCCGGCCGAGATCGCCTTCGCCCTCGAAACAGGCGTCGCCGAGATCAACGTCGAGTCCGAGCCCGAGCTCGACCTGGTCGACCGCATCGGCCGAGACAAGGGCGTGCGCGCCGCCGCCGCCATCCGTGTGAACCCCGACGTCGAAGCGGGCGGCCACGCCAAGATCTCCACCGGCAAGGCGGAGAACAAGTTCGGCGTCTCCTTCTCCGAGGCCGAGCGGCTCTACGCCAAGGCCTCCAACCTGGCCGGCGTGCGGCCGGTGGGCGTCGCCTGCCACATCGGCAGCCAGATCACCGATCTGGCCCCCTTCGAGGCGGCCTACGCGAAGATGCGCGGCCTCGTGGAGCGCCTGCGCCGGGAGGGCCTGGGGGTCGAGCGGCTCGATCTTGGCGGCGGCCTGGGCGTGCCATATTTCAACCAGCCGGAACCGCCGACGCCCGCCGAATACGCCACCATGATCGCCCGCGTCATGGAGGGCCTGGACGTCCAGTTCGCCTTCGAGCCGGGCCGCATGATCGCCGCCAACGCGGGCATCCTGCTCACCCGGGTGCAGCACATCCACGAGCGGCCGGAGGGCCGGCGCTTCCTGGTCGTCGACGCGGCGATGAACGACCTGATCCGGCCGGCCATGTACGAGGCCTTCCACGACATCCGCCCGGTGATGCTGCGCAGCGGCGAACGCCGCACCTACGACGTCGTGGGCCCGATCTGCGAGACCGGCGACACGTTCACCCGCGACCGCGAGCTGTCCGAACTGAAATCCGGCGATCTCGTCGCCTTCATGACCGCCGGCGCCTACGGCGCGGCCATGTCCAGCGAGTACAACAGCCGCCTCCTGGTCCCCGAGGTGCTGGTGAAGGGAGACCAGTTCGCCGTCGTGCGGCCCCGCCCGACCTATGACGACATGCTGGGCCGGGAGCGCTCTGCGCCCTGGCTGTGAGTCAGTCCATCGCCCCGATGTAGGGCAGGCCGCGCAGGCGGCCGGCGACGTCCAGGCCGTAGCCGACCAGGAACCGGGCCGGCGCCTCCCACGCGACGAAGTCGGGCTCGATGGCCCGCGGGGTCGGCCATGGTTTTCGGGCGAAGACCGCCGTCAGCACCTCGCTCGCGCCGGAGTCGCGGACCAGCCGGGCGGCCTCGGAGAGCGACAGGCCGGTGTCGAACACGTCGTCCACCACCAGGGCCTTGCGGCCGGCGATCGGGCGCTGCAGGTCCGCGCGCACTTCGCAACGGCCGGACGAGACCCGTTCGTCGCGATAGGACGCGAGCCAGAGGGCGTCGAAGCCGACCTGGCGTCCCGCCCGCGACAGGGCGCGGGTCAGATCCGAGGCAAACCACAGTCCGCCGGTGAGCAGGCAGACCACGACCGTCTCGTCGTCGATCCGCGGCGCGATGCTCTGCGCCAGCGCGTCGACCCGGCTGGCGATCTCGGCTTCGGAGATCAGGACGGCCGGTTCAGCCATGCCCGTCGTGGGCGGCCGCTTCGGCGGCATGGGCGGGTGCGGCCGGCTTGCCGTGGGCGGGGGCGGCATGTCCCTTCGCTGCGCCTTCGTCGAACACCACCTCCAGGTCGGCCAGGCCCGCGGGCGGATCGGCGACGGCGACGGTGAAGTAGCGCTTGGCCCCGGCCGGGATCGAGGCGTTCAGCGGGTGCGCCAGCTTGGCGGCGAGCGGCTTGCCCTCCTTGTCGAGGACGTTGATGCGCAGCGGCGGCGCCGAGACGGTTCGCCCGGCCGTGTTCACGATCTCGCCGCTGACCGACAGCACCGGCCGGCCGCCCTGGAAGACCGCCTTCGACTTCACGGCCTCGATCATCAGGCCCATCTCGCCCGCCGGCATTCCGGCCTGGGCGTAGAGCGGCCCAGCCGCGGGGGCCATCCGCACGATCGGGTCGCGCAGCGTGAACACCGCGCCGGCGGCCAGCGCCAGGGTCGCGGCGATCCCGATCCCGGCGAACAGGGCGCCGCGGCGCTTCTTCGGCTTCGCGCCGGCGTCGGGCTTACGGAACTGGGCCATGACGACCTCGAGGTCGTCGGCGGGATCGACTTCCGGCGTGGACTCCGGTTCGACAGCGGCGACGGGCTCGGCGGGCGCGGCCGCCTCGAAGGCCAGGTCGTCCTCAGGCGGCGGGTCGGGCTCGGCCACCGCGCGCCAGCGGGCGCCGCAGCTTGAGCACTTCACGGTGCGGCCTTGCGCCGGGACGGAGCCGTCGGGCACGAAATAGCTGGTGGCGCAGTCTGGACAGGTCAGTATCATGACGCCGAATCGGACGCTCCAGCACGCTTGCTTCCGAGGTCGCCGATTTCAGTCTCCATGTCCAGAAACCCAACCGCCGCAGCCGTTTCGTCGGCCGGGGACGACATCGTCCGCTTCGACGACGTGTCCATGCGCTACGGGCGGGGCCCGGACATCCTGAGTGACCTCTCGTTTACCCTACCGCGGGGTTCTTTCCACTTCGTCACCGGACCGAGCGGAGCGGGCAAGAGCTCGCTGTTGAAGCTGATCTACCTGGCCGCGCGGCCCTCCAAGGGCCGCGTTCGCCTTTTCGGCGAGGATATCGCCGCCCTGCCGCGCAACGAGGCGCCGAAGACCCGGCGTCGCATCGGGGTCGTCTTCCAGGACCTCTTGCTGCTCGACCACCTGTCGGCTTTCGACAACGCCGCGCTGCCGTTGCGCATCGCCGGGCACAAGGCCGCCGAGTACCGCAGCGACGTGGCGGAGCTGCTCACCTGGGTGGGCCTGGGGAACCGCATGGCCGCCATGCCGCCTACCCTGGCCGGCGGCGAGAAGCAGCGGCTGGCGATCGCGCGCGCAGTGGTCAACCGACCCGAGATCCTGCTGGCCGACGAGCCCACCGGCAACGTCGACCATGACATGGCCATGCGCATCTTCCGGCTGTTCGTGGAGCTCAATCGGCTCGGCACCACGATCGTCATCGCCACCCATGACCAGGACCTGGTCGCCCGCTCCAACCGCCCCGTCCTGCACCTCGACAAGGGCCGCCTGAAGCCCCTGCCGCCCATGGGGCCTCGGGAATGAGCGAGGCCTTTTCCCCGGACCGTTGGAAGCCCGCCGCGTTCCTGCCGGAGCGGGACGCGCACGACCCGGCGTTGATCTTCGTGGTGGCCGTTCTGTCATTCCTGGCCTGCCTGACGGCCATCGGGGTGCTGGCGGCCGACCGCGCGGCGCACGGGTGGGCCGGCCAACTGGTCGGGGAGGCGACGGTGATCGTGCGGCCCCAGGGCGGGGAGACCCCCGACGGCGCCGCCGCGCGCGCCGCCGAGGCGCTGGCCGCGGTTCCCGGCATCGTCGAGGCCCGCGCGCTGGAGCAGGACAAGGCCTACGACCTGATCCGGCCCTGGCTCGGCGAAGTGGCCGACCTCGAGGACCTGCCGGTCCCGCGCCTGGTGGCGGTGACCCTCGACAAGCGACGCCCGGCCACGGTCGCGGCCATGTCCCGCGCGCTCCGCGCCCAGGGCCTCGACGCCGTCGTCGACGACCACTCGGTCTGGATCAAGGACATCCAACGCGCCGCCGGCGTGGTCCGCTGGACGGCTGCGGGCGTCTTCCTGATGATCGCGCTGGCCGCCGGCGCCGTGGTCGCCTTCGCCACCCGTGCGGGCCTGACCGCCCGGCGTGACGTCGTCGAGGTGCTGCACCTGGCGGGGGCCGAAGACGGCTACATCTCCAACCTCTTCGAGTTGCGGTTCGCCCGGGTGGCGGCGATCGCCGGCGCCATCGGAGCGGGCGCGGCCGGCGTGCTCGTGGGCCTCCTGCGCCTGCTAGGCGGCGGCCAGGGGATCACGCCCGCGCTGCCGTTCGCCTGGACCGACGTCCTGGCGGTGGTGCCCTGCCCGCTGCTCGCGGCCCTGGTGGCGGCGGTCGCCGCGCGCCTGACCGCTCGCGCCTTGATCCGGGGCCTCGAGTGAAATCGATCGCCGCCTTCCTGGTGGTGGCCCTGATCTGGTTCTCAGGGTTGCTGGCCTTCGCCGCGCGGGTGCAGCAGTCCACGCCGCCACGTCCGCCGCAACCCGCGCAGGGTGTGGTGGCGCTCACCGGCGCCAATTCCGACGAGCGTATCGCCACCGCGCTCGGCCTGCTCGAGGACGGCCATGGCCGCCGCGTCCTCGTCTCGGGCGTCAACCGCATGGCCAGCCGCGAGGACATCCGCAACGCCACCAAGGCGGTGCGCCGGCTCTACGACTGTTGCGTGGACTTGGGCTTCACCGCCGCCGACACGGTCGGCAACGCCCGCGAGACCGCCGCCTGGAGCCAGGCGATGCGGTTCAAGAGCCTGATCGTGGTCACCGCCGACTACCACATGCCGCGCGCCATGCTGGAGCTGAACGCCGTGCTCCGGCCCGCGGGCGTCACAACCCAGGCCTACGCTGTCGCCACACCCTCGCTGAAGTCGCGGTCCTGGTGGCGCAGCCCACGGGCGGCCCGATTGATGGTGGTTGAGTATTGCAAGTATCTGGCGATCCTCGGCCGCGAGGTGGTGCTGGGGCTGGGGCCTCGGCCGGCGCCTCCGGTGAAAGGCTGACCGCTTGACCACCTTCCGCGCCGTCCTGTTCGCGCTAGCCTTCAGCCTGTGGACAGGCGGACTGGCCATTGTCTGCACACCGATCCTGCTCGGCCCGTCGCGGTGGACGCTGTCGATGTTCCATCTGTGGGGCCGCGGCATCTTCGGGATGCTGAAGGCGATCACCGGTGTTGCGGTGGAGCTGCGCGGCCGCGAGCACATTCCGACCGGCGCGGCCCTCATCGCGCCCAAGCACCAGTCGATGCTCGACGTCTATGCCCAGTTCGCCTGGCTGCCGGCCTCCGTCTTCGTGATGAAGAAGGAGCTGACGTTGATCCCCTGGTTCGGCTGGTACGCGGCCAAGGTCGGCACGGTCGACATCGACCGCAGCGGCGGGGCGACGGCGCTGCGCAACATGGTGCGTCGGGCCAAGGAGCTGTTCGCCCACGACCGTCAGATCGCCATCTTCCCGGAAGGCACCCGCAAGGCGCCCGGCGACCCGCCCGACTACAAGCCCGGCATCGCCGCCCTCTACCGCGAGCTCGAGGTGCCGGTGTGCCCGGTGGCCACCAACTCCGGCGAGCACTGGCCCGCCCGCGGGATCATGATCAAGAAGCCCGGGACCATCGTCTTCCAGTATCTGGAGCCGATCCCGCCCGGCCTGAAGCGCGCCGAGTTCATGCGCCTCCTGCAAGAGCGCACCGAGACCGCCTCAGCGGCCCTGCGCGGCCTCTAGCTCGCGCGCCTCCACAAGGCCAAGGAGTGTCTCCATCCCCTGGTCGCGAACCCCATCCTCACGCAGGTGCTCCACCAGGTCGCGCAGGTAGTCGACGTTGCGGCCCGACAGCCCCCTGGCCCCCGCGATCAGCTCGGACTGCCGCTGCAGCGAAAGCGTCCCGGCCCACTGCGGGTGACGCACATCCGAAAGGAACACCAGCGCCTCGACCCGCTCGCCGCCCGCCAACCGCACGGCCCGGCGGGCCTCCATGTAGGTCTCGGTCGGCTGCTCGCGCTCCTTGAGGTAGGCATAGGCGTCCGCCCAGTCGGCCTCCGCGACCCGGTAGGCTGCCCCACGCACCGCCCCGCCGGGCGCGAGCCCCAGCACCAGTCCGGGGCGGGCTGGCGTCCCCCGATGGTGCACTGAATAGATGCAGAAGCTGCGCCGGCGACCGTGTAGGGTGGCCGCGCGCCGCTCCTGGTACGGGAAGCCCGGCCGCCACATCAGCGACCCGTAGCCGAAGACCCAGCGCTCGTCCGACATCCCGCCCCGCCAGCAACCGCATGTCTCTGCCCGATCCGCCTCCCGCCCGCAAACTGAGCCGCCTTGGCCTGCTGATCCCGTTCGGCCTGACGATCGCGCTCGCCATCGCCTGGTCGGTCGCCTGGTTCGTCCTGCGAGGTCAGGCCGAGTCGCGCATGGACGCCGCCGTCGCCCGGGTCGCCAAGGCCGGCTATGCGCTCGAGTGGAAGGAACGGACCTTCGCAGGCTTCCCGTTCCGGATGAACGTCACGCTGACGGAGTTCGCCGCCCGCGAGCCCTCCGGCTGGGCTCTGCAGGCGCCGCGCCTGGAGGCTCAGGCCTACCTGCACGCGCCCACCCACTGGGTTGTCGCCGCGCCGGATGGCGTGACCTTCGTGCGTCCCGTCGGCGGACCGGTGCGGGTGACGGGCAAGACGATCCGCGCCAGCCTCAGCCACCTGGCGGCGCGGCCGCCGAGCTTCTCGTTCCAGGGTCTGGGCCTGGCCTTCGAAGCCGGGCCGGGGGCCAATCCGTTCGGCCTCACCGCGGCGGAGAAGGTCGAATTCCACCTGCGGGCCGGCCCGGACGACGAGGGCGGGGTCTTCCTGACCGTCGAAAAGGGAACGGCGCGGCTCAGCGGCCTGCTCGGCCGGATCGCCGGCGACAAGCCGGTCTCGCTCTCGTGGAACTCGACCCTGTCGAAGATGAGCGCCTTCAAGGGCCCGGACTGGCCCTCGGCGGTGCGCAACTGGACCGCGGACGGCGGCCGCATGACCGTGCGCCAGGCCGGAATCACCGCCGGCGACGCCCTGATCGGCGTCAACGCCGGCACGCTCAGCGCCGGCTCGGACGGCCGCCTGCGCGGCGTCCTGCAGGTGGGCCTGCGCCAGGCGCCGCGGGCGCTGGGTGTCATGGGCGAGACCGGGACCATCGAACCGGATCGCGCCGAAGCCGCCGCTGCGGTCGCCGCCGCACGCGAGTCCGGCGATCAGGCCCGGGCGACGATCAACTTCGAGGCGGGCCAGACCACCCTTGGCCCGGTGGCCATCGCCCCGGCTCCCATCGTCTATCGCCCGCGCCGCTAGCCGCGTCCGCTAACCACGTTCTCTCGTCATCGGGAGAGAATCGGCGCGGATAATGTCCCGCGACGGTCGCTTGGAAGGCGAGAGATGGCGCGAGCCGAGTACGTGGTCGCCCTCGTCGAGGGCGAGTGGACGGTCAGCCTGAACGGCGCCCCCCACGGGCCCTACTCCAGCCAGGAGACGGCCGCACGCGCCGCGATCGAGGCCGCCCACAAGGCCGAGGCCATGGGCCACGAGGCCTCAGTCGAGGTGCGCGATGCAGGAGCGGGGGCGGTGGCCGCGATGGAAACCGAACCTGAAGCGCCGGATTCCGCGGACGAGGCGGCCTGACTAGGCTTCTGCGCCCACCGTCACGGGGAGCGCGAAGGCCCGGAAGCGGGAGGGCAGCCGCATGGCGGCCCGGGTGGCTTCGCGGACGGACTGGAACGTGGCGGCGAGGTCCGTCGCCTCGACCCAGGCGTCCCGGGCGCCGTCGGCCAGGTACTCCAGACCATCCAGCTTGCTACGCGCTACAACCACAACGGCCGACGCCATTGGTCTTCTCCGCGTTGGAGGGCCCCCGACTGTTTCGTTCTGGCCCGATGCCCTGCTTGGCGAACAAGGTTCGTGCCAGAGGGGAATACGCACTCGCCTCCGTTGCGGACGCGACGGGGTCGACGAATTTGGCGCGCAGCCCGGGCGGGGCTACGAGTCGGGAGGGCAGGGAGGGTTGAGATGCTCGGATGGCGGATGGCGGCGCTCGGCGCCGGTGGAGCTGCCCTGATCGCCTTGGTCGCGGCGGCCCGCGCCCAGCGGCCTGAACCTCCGGCGTTGCGGACTCCGCCACCGTCAGCCGCCGCGCCCAACGATCCCGATAGCCGCCGGGTGTTCTTCGGCGAGCTCCACCTGCACACCACCATGTCCTTCGACGCCTGGACGTTCGGGACCAAGATCACCCCCGACGAGGCCTACCGCTTCGCCCGCGGCGAGACGGTGATGGTCCCGCCCGCGCAGCTGATGGCCGAACAGGGCATCCGTTCCGACCGGCCTGTCCCGGCGCGGCGCGCCTGGCCGCTCGATTTCGCCGCGGTCACGGACCACTCCGAATACATCGGCGCCGTCGCCCAGCTGGAGGACCCGGACAGCGCCTTCTCCAAGACTCCGTTCGGCAGGTCGCTCAAGGAGGGTGGCCGAGGCGCATTCCTGCGCGCGGGCGAGGCGATCCGCGGGGTGCGGAATGAGACGACCGCCGCCCTGGCCGCCGCCGCCAGGGCCGCAGATGGCTGGAACGTCGAGATCCGCGCCGCCAACGCCAACTACCGCCCCGGCCGCTTCACCACCCTGATCGGCTACGAGTGGACCTCATCGCCCGGCCGCGGGGTCCACATGCACCGCAACGTGCTGTTCGCCGGCGACAGCGCGCCCGCACCCTTCACTTCGGTGGATTCCAGCGATCCTGAGGATCTGTGGCGCTGGATGGCGGGCGTTCGCGCGAAGGGGTTCGACGTCCTGGCGATCCCGCACAACCCGAACCTCTCCGACGGGCTGGAGTTCAACGGCAAGACCTGGAAGGGCGAGCCGATCGACAAGGCCTACGCCCTGGCCCGCGCACTCAACGAGCCGCTGATCGAGATCGCCCAGAACAAGGGGACGTCCGAGACCGCGCCTGGCCTGTCGCCCAACGACGAGTTCGCCGGCTTCGAGATCATGGACCGCATCTATGCCGGCCAGACGAAGAGCACCCTGGACGGCTCGTTCGTCCGCCAGGGCTATGGCCGCGGCCTGGAGCACCTCGCACGGCTGGGGGCGAATCCCTACAAGCTGGGTGTCGTGGGGGGCTCCGACATCCACAACGGCCTGACCGTCAGCGACGAGGCGGGCTCGGGGACCGCCGCGAACGGTTACGACCCGCGCACCATGAGCCCGCTCGGCCCGCCGCTGCGCCGGGCGCTCGGCGAGACCGACGCCGGCGAGGGCGTCCGCCCCAGCGGCCAGCGCGAGAACGATCCGCTCCAGTCTTCGAGCGCCGCGCTCACCGGCGTCTGGGCGGAAGAGAACACGCGCGCCTCCATCTTTGCCGCTCTCAAACGACGCGAGACGTTCGCCACGTCCGGCACACGGATCCGCGTGCGGGTGTTCGGGAGCTGGGGCTTCACGCCGGCGCTGCTCCGCAAGGCGGACTGGGTGAGCGACGCCTACGCCGTCGGCGCGCCGATGGGCGGGGAGCTTCCTGCGCGGCCGCGGGGGGCCGGCGCCCCGCGCTTCATCGTCCAGGCCTCGAAAGACCCCACCGGGCCGGGCCTCGAGCGCATCCAGATGGTCAAGGTCTGGCTGGACGGCGATCGTCACCGCGAGAAGGTCTTCGATGTCTCGCGGCCCGCTACCCGGGTCGGCGCGGCGTCCATCTCCACCCACTGGACTGACCCGGAGTTCGACCCGCGGTCGCCGGCCGCCTACTACGTCCGCGTCCTCGAACGGCCGACCCCCCGCTGGAGCACGATCCTGGCCCGCCGCAACGGCCGCGCGCCGCCCAAGGGCGTGCCGGAGACCATCCAGGAACGCGCCTGGACCTCCCCCATCTGGTACACGCCGGGCTGATCTAGGAGTCGGCGGCCAGCCTTCGGACGCGGGCCGCCAGCCGTCGCGCCACCGGAACTTCGGCGCCCGACTGCAAGACCAGGCTGAAGAGTCCGCCGGCGCGCCGGGCGATCCGGGCCACCCGATCGCGGCGGACGAGCGCGCCGCGGTGCACGCGCACGAACACGGTCGGGTCCAGCGCCGTCTCGAGCTCGCGGATGGTCTTGCGCAGGAGGAAGCTGCGGCCGCGGCCGTGCAGGCGCACGTAGTCCCGCTCCGCCTCGATCCAGTCGATCTGGTCGATGGCCAGGCGAATCCGCTCGCCGCGATCGGGCACCCACAGGTCGGTGAGCCAGCCGCCATCCGGCAGCGACGGCGGCAGGGCCTGCATCGCCGCCTCCAGCGCGGTCAGCCGCGCGGCCGCCGTTCGCGCCATCAGCGTCTCGCGGGCCCGATCCAGGGCGCGCCGCAGGCGATCGAACTCCACAGGCTTCAGGAGATAGTCCACGGCCGCCAGGTCGAAGGCATCGGTGGCGTAGCGGCTGAAGGCGGTGACGAAGACGAAGGCCGGCGGGTTGTCCCGCGGCGCCGCCCGCAACACGTCGAGTCCCGAGAGGCCCGGCATCTCGATGTCCAGCAGCACCACGTCGAGCCCGCCCCTGGCCAGCAGCTCGAGCGCCGCCGGTCCGTCCGCGGCCGATCCCGCCACCACCACGTCCGGCAGCTCGGCGAGCGCCAGCTTGAGCCGCCGCACGGCCGGCGGCTCGTCGTCGACGACGGCGACGCGCAACGGGCCCATCATGCGAACTCCAGCGGCAGTTCGATCGCCGCCGCGAAGCCGTGGGGCCGCCGCCGCCAGCAGCGCAGGCTGGCCGCCTTGCCGTACATCGCCGCGAGGCGCCGGCGGATGTTCTCCAGCCCAAGGCCCAGCTTCGGAGGATCGTCGCCGGCGCTATCCGTGCCGTCGTCGACGACGGTGAGCTGGAGGCGTCCGGCCGCCGCCTCGACCAGCAGCTCCACGGTCACCGGTCCGCTAGACCGGGCGACGCCGTACTTCACCGCGTTCTCGATCAGCGGCTGCAGGATCATCGAAGGCGCCAGGGCCCCCTGCAGCTCCTCCGGAATCTGCTCGCGGAAGACCAGCCGTTCCTCGAACCGCGCCTGCTCGATCGACAGGTATTGACGGATCGCGGCCACCTCGTCGCTGACGGTGGCCCGCTCCGGAACGTCGGTTTCCAGGGTGTAGCGCAGGTAGTTGGAGAGGGAGACGACCACCCGCTCGGCGCGCGCCGTCTCCTTCGACAGGATCAGCGCCGAGAGGGCGTTCAGGGTATTGAACAGGAAGTGCGGATTGATCTGGTAGCGCAGCATGCGGTTCTGCGCGTCCATCGCCAGAGCCTGGGCCGAGACGAGTCTGAGGCTGTTGTCGCGGGCCTCTTCCTCATAGCGGATCGCGAAAAAGAGGACCGTCCAGGCCAGGAAGCTCCAGAAGAAGACGCTGGCCTGCTCGGCCACGGAGATCAGCGTCAAAGCCGGGCGCTCCCACTCGAAGCGTGGGTTGACCACGTAGAAGGCCACGTAGTTGAAGAGCGCGTAGCCCAGCGACCCTAGCGTCGAGAGCCCGATGGCGCCGGCGATCCGCTGACCGGCCTGGCGCTGGGACAGCTGCGCCAGCGTCGGGCGCATCAGCTGGCAGCCCACGACGGCCAGCACCATGACGCAGAACCGCCGCAACGCCATGTCGCCGGGATGCGGGTAGGTCATGCTCAGCATGCGCCCGCTGACGATCGCGTAGGTAAGCCCCCAGATTCCCAGGTTGGCGAGCGTGTACTTGCTGGGACGTCTCAGGCTCAGGCTCCCCCCGGTTGCTGTCAGCATTCTCCAGGAAGCTTAAGCCGGACAAAATGCCGTTCGTCGCGGCTCACGGACCGCTCGCCGCATTTTGCGCCGCTTGCCGATAGTCGCGGGCCGCCTGCCGCATACTGCAGGACCGGTGTCTGAAAGTGGTGACAGATCGACACTGCTGGACGGAAGACGACTCAATTCTGTAACAGCGACACCGTTGTTACCTGTGGTCTGTATCCGCGTTACCAGCGACCAGTATCGTTGGGGTCATGCCATGAGTGAGGTTCTTGCCACCCAGTCGCCGTCGTCGCCGGTGCTCTTCGCCCCTGTGGGCGCGCCTAGGCCGCCGGCCCAGCGTCCCGCCCAGCTGCTCTGGATCGATCCTGATCCGGACTCGGTGGCGAATGCAGTCGAAATCCTGCGCCGCAACGGCCTGGAAGTGACCTGCGTGCGGAGCCCGCGCGAAGCCTTCGATGTCGCCCAGAGCGTCTCGCCTGACCTGATCGTGCTGGAAACCGCTACGGTCGGCGCCGACGGGCTGGCCCTCTGCCGCGAACTGTCGGCCTCCGGCGAAGCGCCGTTGCTCGCCTACAGCATCGCCGCCGATACCCTGGACCGCGTCGCCGCCCTGGAGTTCGGGGCCGACGACATCCTGGGAAAGGACGCCCATCCCCTGGAGCTCCTGGCCCGTGTCCGCGCCCTGCTGCGCCGCCGCACGCGCCCAGCCGCCAACGCCGCCGCCGGCTGGCGTTTCGATCCCGGACTGCAGTTCGTCGCCGGCCCGTGCGGTGCGACCGTGCGGCTCACGGCTTCGGAAGCCCATCTGCTGCAGGCGTTCCTCGACAACCCCAACCGCGTGCTGGGCCGCGAGGAACTGCTGTCGCGCCTGCATGGTTCGCCGGACCCCGTGACGCGGCGCGCCATCGACACCGCGATTGCCCGCTTGCGTCGGAAGCTGAACGCCTGCGAGGGCGGCGGCGACCTCATCCGCACCCATCGCCGCGACGGCTACGTCTTGCACGCCACGCTGAAGCCCGCGCGGCTGTCGGCGCTGGCGGCGTGAGGCGGAAGGACGACTCGCGAGCGCCTGGTGGCTGGGGGCGGGCTCGAACCGCCGACCTGTGGGTTATGAATCCACCGCTCTAACCAGCTGAGCTACCCAGCCAGGAGCACGCGAGGCGCGGGTTATAGGGGCGTGGCCTTTCCACTTCAAGCGCTCGCGCGCGGGCGTCCGAGGCGGTAGGTTCGCCGCCGCGATGAGCGTCCTGCACCTCCTGGGCACGGCCGGCGAAGGCGGGGCCGAGACCTACTTCATGGACCTCGTCGAGGCGCTGCAGGGCGCTGGCGTCGACCAGGCCGCCGCCATCCGCAGGAACGCCGGCCGCGAGGCGCGCCTGAAGGCCGCCGGCGTGGCCGTCAAGACCCTGCCGTTCGGCGGGCCCATCGACATCCTGTCGAAGACTGCGGCAGCCGGGTTCGCGGCGGTGACCGGGGCGAAGCTGGCGTTGGCCTGGATGAACCGCGCGGCGCGTCACACTCCGCGCGGACCCTGGGCGCGGGTCGGCCGCCTCGGCGGCTACTACAGTCTCAAGTACTACAAGGGCTTCGACCACCTGGTCGCCAACACCGAGGACATCGCCGACTGGATCGTGGCCCAGGGCTGGCCGGCCGGGCAGGTGACCTGCATCCCCAACTTCGCCGCCGCCCCGGCCGACGCCGCGCCGATCGACCGCGGGAGTCTCGACACGCCTGCGGACGCGCCGCTCCTGCTGGCCATGGGCCGCCTGCATGAGGCCAAGGCGCACGACGTGGCGCTGCAGGCGCTCGCGCAACTGCCGGAGGCCTGGCTCTGGATCGCCGGGGCCGGACCGCAGGAGGCTGCGCTCAAGGGCCTCGCCGAGGCCCTGGGGATCGCCGATCGCGTGCGCTTCCTGGGGTGGCGCACCGACGCTTCGGCCCTCTACCGGACGGCGGACGTCTGCGTCTTTCCCTCGCGCTACGAGCCGCTCGGCAACGTGGTGATCCAGGCCTGGGCGCACGGCCTGCCGGTGGTGGCGGCGGAGAGCCAGGGCCCCAAGGCGCTGATCGAAGACGGTGTGGACGGCCTCCTGGTCCCCATCGATGACGCCGAGGCCCTGGCCGGCGGCGTCCGCCGCTTGCTGGGCGACGCGGCTCTGAAGCGCCGCCTTGCCCGGGCCGGCGAGGTCCGGGTCGCCAGGGAGTTCGCCAAGCCCGCGGTCGTGGACCGCTGGAAGACCCTGTTCGCGGACCTGGGCGCGGCCTGATGTGCGGCATCGCGGGCGTGCTGGGGGAGGGAGCCGCCGCGGCGGAGCCGATGATCGCCGCGCTCGCGCACCGCGGTCCGGACGGTCTGCGCGTCGAGACCCAGACCGGCGCCGCCCTGGC
>CAZBXO010000081.1:0-9521 GCA_964495645.1 uncultured Phenylobacterium sp.
ACCTGGAGTCTGATGATCGCCGGCTTCGGCGCGGCGGGCGCGAGGCTGCGCCGCCATCGCCGGTCCGGAACGCAAGCCCATCGCTGCTGAGACGCGGTGAACGGGTAAGGTAGCGCCGCCGGTCAGGAGCCGGTGAGGATGGGCGTCGGGTCGACGCCCTGGGCGGCAAGGCCCTCGGCCACGTTTCGGCGGGTTCGCGAGACGTCGGGAGCGCGCGCCGCCGCTTCGAGCGCGGCGAGCTCGGCGCGGTCGTACGGCCGACCCGCGGCCACGACCGCGATCGGCCGGCCCACGGTGCGTATGTCGACCAGCGGATCGCCTTCCACGAGGATGAGGTCCGCGCGGCGGCCGACGGCCACGCGGCCGGATCGATCCGACTCGCCAAGGACCACCGCGGCGTTGTGGGTCGCCGCCTGCAGCGCCTGACCCGGCGAGAGCCCGGCCTCGACGAGAAGCTCAAGCTCGTCGATCAGCGAGATTCCCGGCGGATTGCTGAAGATCCCCGCGTCGCTTCCCGCGACCAGGCGCACCCCGGCCTCAGCGAAGATGCGCGTCGCGAGCTTGTAGAATTCGAACGCCTCGCGCGTCGGCGCGACGGGCTCGCGCGACCACCGCGCATAGGTGTTCTGTTCCTGGGCGACCAGGAGCGGGTTCATGAGACGCGCTTCCGGGCGTGCGAGGAAGGCGCCGCGCGTTTCGGCCGTCCGGAGCAGGTTGTAGAAGGCCAGGAGCGTCGGATCGACGGCGACGTCCGCGGCGGCGATGCGCCGGGCCAGACGTCGCGCCGCGCTCACGTCGCGCCGGTCGCGAAGCCCATGCCAGACGATCGACTCCATGTGCTCGAACGTGACGAAGCCGTCGTCGAGCAGTTCCTCGAACGGGATCGCGAAGGGTTTGGAATAGGGCGTCCCCGGCCCACGCACGCCTTCCGGCGAATGACCCATGAGGGTCATCCCCGACGATCGCGCCTCGTCGCGTATGGCCTCGTACGCTTCGCGCGACAGGTTCGAGTAGACCTTGAGCCGGCGGAAGCCCGCCGCGTGCTGGCTTCGCACCGCGGCGCGCGCCTGGTCGGCCGTCTCCACGATCTGGTGATTGATCTGCGCGTTCGGTCCTGGGCTGTTGAGGATCGGTCCAGTGGTGATCAACCTAGGGCCGACGACGCGGCCCTGCGCGATCCCATCGGCGAGCCGCAGGTGGAACGGCATGCCCGAGGCGTTGCGGACGGTCGTCACGCCATGGGCGAGATAGGCGCCCAGTCCGGCCTGGTCCCAGACATGGACGTGCATGTCGGTCAGGCCCGGCATGAGCACATGCCCGCCGCCGTCGATCACCCGCGAGCCCGGTGGCGGGGCGAGCGCGCCGTTCGGCTCGACCGCCGCGATGGCTCCACCCTCGACGAGGACGCTCATGCCGCTGGTCGATCGCGGTTGGGCCCGCTCAGATCCAGGATGCGAACGTTGCGGATCACGACGGGCGCAGGAGGGGTCTGGGCGGCGACCGGGCCGGCGAGAAGCGTCCACGAGAGACAGGCGGCGGCAGCCAGCCGGGCCATGACGGCGGCCCTTGCGCCGGTTCGGCTAATGCGGATCATCTCCCCTCCTCTATGCAGGCACCAGGCGGCCCGCAGGCCTCGGCTCACGAGCGCGCCGACCAGACGCGGCGCGCGATCGCCTTCTGCTGTTCAGCCAGGTCGCGGAACCGGGCCTCGGCCTCCAGGAATACGCGCCGGCGGTTGCCGAGCTCGGCCTTCGCTGCCGCGCGCAGCATGTCGCGGGCGCGCAGCGAGAACGCGACGGCGCGCCGTCGCGCCAGGTCCCGCGAGGGGCTACCAGTAGGGGCGTGCGCCATAGGGGCCGTAGTAGGCGAAGACGTCGTTGCGAACGGCCGTGTCGTCCCAGCCGCTCAGGTCGGCGACATCCAGCTTCGGCGCGAGCTTCAGCAGCTCTTCGGTGACGGGAACGACATACCCGCGCAGCTCGGAGTCGTAGGTGAGCGCGGACCACGGCAGGGGCTGGTGCTTCTCGCCGAGGCCGAGGAAGCCGCCGAAGCTCAGGATGGCGTAGGCGACATTGCCGCTCACCTTGTCGAGGGCGATGTCCTCGATCCGTCCGATCTTCTCGCGGGACTGGTTGTAGACGTCGGCGCCGCTCACGCGTCCGGCGGGAATGAGCCGATGGTCGACGCCTGGCGCGTCGGACGCGCCGGCTTTGGGTGTCAGGGTTTCAGTCGTGGGGGCCATGATCTCCTCTGTTGGTTGGTTGTGTATCGCGAGGGCGACGCGATCGACGCGCGCCGGCCGCTCGGGGGCTTGCCCTTATTATATCATATTACGATATAATTTTCCAGCGCAGTCCGGGATGCGGCGCGGCCGCGTCCTGTCGCCCGATCGCGGGTGACGCCTACTCGCGGTGGATCAGCGTCGCCTCGTGGCGCGGGCTGGAGACGATGGCGCTGAAGGCGGGGATGTCGGCGTGCCACAGCGCGATGGCGCGCTCCGGCTTGTCGTAGCCCTTGATCTCGACCTCGATGGACGGCGGGCGCTTGTCGGGCGCGAGCGGCGGAACGAGGAAGTCCAGCACACTGTGCCCCACGACCATGTCGCACTTCAGGTCGCGGGTGCAGGTCTCCAGCCGGAAGGCCTTGTTGACCGTGTCGCCCATGGCGGTGAAGTCGGAGACGGTGGCGGAGCCCATGTTGCCGATCGAGGCGTAGCCGGTGTTGATGCCGGCGCCGAAGCTCAAGGGTTGCGGCAGCTCGGTGCGGGCCTCCAGGTCCTGGAAGAACTTGTACATGTCCAGGTAGACGTCGAGCACGCCGGTGAGCTCGGGGACGGTGACCTGCGGCCCGGAGTGGACCCACACCCCCATGACCGCGTCGCCGATGTACTTCTGCGACCAGCTCTTGGAGCGGTAGAGCAGCTCGCCCGCCCGCTGGAAGATCTCACTCATCAGCGCCGAGGTGCGCTCCTCGCCCAGCGCGCGGCTGAGCGGCGTGTAGCCGCGGATATCCAACACCAGGACGGTGATCAGGCTGTTGGCCAGGAAGAACTGGGTGGCCTGTTCGCCGCCGCTCTCGGGCGCCTCGGCGGCGGGGGCGGCGAGCTCCTCGAGATCCTCGAAGCGCAACTCCTGGGCGCCGATGCGGATGATGTCCCCGTGGTGCAACCGCACCGGGGTGGCGGTGACCGGGCGGTTGTTGACGGATGTGCCGTTGCGGCTGCCGAGGTCATTCAGCGTGCAGGCCCCGGCGGCGTCCCGTCTGACCATGGCGTGGTCGCGCGAGGCGGCCGCGTCCATGAGGACAATCGTCGAGTGCTGGCTGCGCCCGATCCGGCACACCCCCAGCCGCTCGATGGGATGACGGACCTCCTGGCCCCCCACCACGGCGACGATCGTCGGCTCGTCAGCCATTCCCTCAAACGCCCCTATCGACCCGGCGCAGCGCCCCGGACCAAGCGATGCCCCACAGCGTCAAGAACTCTTGCGCCGCCCCCACGGCCAAGCCTGGCCAGCGTACCATGGTTTGTCCGCGCCCCGTCAACCGTCGGGTGTCCCCGTACCGCCCGTGGAACCTTCCACCTTCGCATATACGGCGCCCCCGCCCGGCGGTTGCCGTGCGCCGGCGCATATCCACGGAGCCTGCAAGAACGGGGCCGCATCCGGCGGCCGCCGCGCCACGTAGTCTGAACGGGAACAGTGCGCGCCGCGGCAAGCCTTGCGGTGCGGTGGGGAGCATCTCACCATGCGCGGAATCGCAGCGGCGCGGGCGCGCCCGTAGGAACCAAGCTCATGGCCGACCCCGCCTCCGAGCTCGACCTGCTGCCCAAGGTCAGCGCGACCGGACCGGCGCCGCAAGCCCCCGGGGGTCGTGGCCCGCTGGTGGACTCGCCGCTGATCGAACAGACCGACGCCGCGCGGCGTCCCATGCCGGGACTGTGGGCGGCCGCCATCGGCCTGACGCCCTTCGCCACCGTGTTGGCCGGCGTGGCGGCGGTCCAGGCGCTGAAGCCGCAGAGCGAGGTCGAGGCGACGGTCATCGTCAGCATCGTGGCCCTGGGGCCGCTGCTGGTGGCGGCGTGGCTGCTGATGAGTGTGGTCGAGGGACGACCTGCGCGGACGCGGCGGCCGGGGCTCGTGGCATCCGTCGCCTTCGGCATGCTGCTGGCGCTGGCGGGTCTGGGCCTCGCGACAGCGATCCCGGCGCTGGCCGGCGGCGCAATGCTGAAACCGGTCCAGGCGGCGCCGCTGGCGCTGGCGACCGCTTTCGGGCTGATCGGGCTGCAGGCGGCGGGGGAGGAGGTGTTCTTCCGCGGCTGGCTGCTGCCGATCCTGACCAGCCGCTGGGGCGCCTGGGTGGGTCTGATCGCATCGGGCGTGCTGTTCGCCGCGCCACATTTCATCGGCTCGCCGCTGACGCCGCTCGCGGTGGTCAACGACACCCTCGCCGGGGTTGTGTTCGGGATGCTGGCGCTTCGAACCGGCGGCCTGGCGGCGCCGATCGCGGCCCACTTCGCCTGGAACTTCACCGAGGCGCACGTGATCGGCGTGTTCCCCAACCCCGGCGTCGACCCCTTGGGCTCGATCGTCGACCTCGACCTCTCCGGACCGGCCTGGCTGACCGGCGGCGAGGCGGCTCTGAACGGCGCGGCGCCGACGGTGGCGGCGCTGGCGCTGATGGCCACGGCCGCCTACGCGCTGGCCCCGCGTCCACGCTAGCCGCTGACGGCGCCGCCATGCTTAGATGCGCCGTTCGTCGGGGGAGGGCGTTCGGCGCGCCGAGGTTGTGGGCGGGCCGCGCTGCCTTACCCTGCCGCGAATCGGGTTTGGCGGTCCCGCGGCGGGACCAGGGGCGAGACGTGGACGGCCGAACGGCAGCTGCAGGCGGCGGGGCAGGGCGATGACCAGGCGCCAGTACCGCTTCACGGCCGCAGCCCTGACCCACGCCGGCAGCCGCAAGGGCAACGAGGACAGCCACACGGTGCGCACCGACGCCGGCGTGTGGGCCGTGGCCGACGGCATGGGCGGCCACGAAAACGGCCGTTGGGCCTCGCAGGTGGTGGCGGACGCCATCGCCGCGGCCACCCTGGTGGGGGCTCCGGAGGCGGACGAGGCCGCGCTGAAGGGCGCGGTGCGCACCGCCAACGACAAGATCCGTGAGGCCGGAGCCGCCGCCGGCAAGCGCATGGGCTCCACCGTCGTGGCGCTGCAGGTGATCGATGGACGCTACGCGGTCCACTGGGTGGGCGACAGTCGCGCCTACCTGCTGCGCGGCCATGAGCTGAAGCAGCTGACCCGCGACCATACCCAGGTCGAGATGATGGTCGAGCGCGGGCTTTTGGAGCGCGAGAACGCCCGCAACCACCCGCTCTCCAACGTGCTCTCCCGGGCCGTGGGTGTGGAAGAGGACCTGCAGGTGGAGACGGTGGCCGGCGACGTCCTGACCGGCGACATCTTCCTGATCTGCTCCGACGGCCTGACCGGCGTGGTCACCGATGCCGAGATTTTCGCCAAGCTCGACCGCCTGCAGCCGAAGGCGGCGGCCGACACCCTCGTGGACATGGTTCTGGCTCGCGGCGCGCCGGACAACGTGACCCTCATCATCGTGGTGTGCGACGAGCTCACCACGCTCATTCCCAAGGACGCGTAGTGTCGGACCCCAAAGACAATACGCCGCCGGATCCGGAACAGACGATCGTTTCGCCGGCCGGCGGCAATCCGGATGAGGAAGCGACCGTCTTCACGCCGGCGGCCAAGCCCGCGAACCCCGGCCAGATCCAGATCGGCGCGCTGCTGAACGGCATCTACGAGGTGAAGCGCTTCATCGCCCGCGGCGGAATGGGCGAGGTCTACGAGGGGGTGAACGTCAACACGGAGGAGCGGGTGGCCATCAAGGTCATCCTGCAGCACCTCGCCGCCGACCCGAACGTGCGCCAGATGTTCCTCCGCGAGGCGCAGACGCTGACCAAGCTCGGGCACCCGGCTCTGGTGGCCTATCGCCTGGCCGCCCAGGAGCCGACGCTGGGCGTGTTCTACATCGTCACCGAGTTCGTGGACGGCAAGTCGCTGGCCGACCTGCTGGGCTCGACCAAGCCGGACGAGGCCCAACTCATCGCCCTGACCAAGCGGCTGGCCGAGGGCCTGCGCGCAGCGCATGAGTTCAAGGTCTACCACCGCGACATGTCGCCCGATAACGTGCTGTGCGTCGGCGGGCGGCTGGCCGAGGCCAAGGTCATCGACTTCGGCATCGCCAAGGACGCGGGCGCTTCGTCGGCGACGATCATCGGCGACGGCTTCGCGGGCAAGCTGAACTACGTGGCGCCCGAGCAGTTCGGCGACTACGGCCGCGAGATCGGGCCGTGGACCGACGTCTACTCCCTGGCGCTGGTGATCCTTGCCGTGGCCAACGGCAAGGCCGTGCCGATGGGCGCCACCCTGATCGAGGCGATCGAGAAGCGGCGCGAGGGCGTGGACCTGACGCCGATCCCCGAGCGGTTGCGGCCCGTGATCGCCAAGATGCTGGAGCCGGATCCGAAGAACCGGTTCCGCGACATGGACCAGGTGGTCGAGGCGCTGCAGGCGCTGCGCACGGAAGCGGGCTTCGAGCCGACCGTGGTGCTGCCGTCCGGTGGCGCGGGTGCGACGCCCGCGGCGGCCAAGCCCGGCGGTCCGAGCCGCGGGATGCTGATCGGTGGCGGCGTGGGGGCTGCGGTCCTGGTCGGCGTCGCGGCGGTGGTCGGCATGCAGTTGACCAAGCCCAAGGCGCCGTCGGGCGCCGACGCGGCGGCGGTCATCGAGAAGGCGCTGCCGACCCTGGCCTGTTCGTGGATCGAGGTGGCCGACGTCAAGCAGACCGATGGCAACGTCTCGGTGACCCTGACCGGGGCGTCGCGCGATCCGGCGAGCGCGGTCAAGACGATCGTCGATGCGCTGAACGCGGCGAAGATGGGCTCGGTCACCACCGACACCACCAGCGTGGCGCAACTCGCCCCGGAGGCCTGCGGCACGGTGGACACCTTCCGCAAGTTCCGCGCGTCGGCCAGCGTCGGGCGTTGGGTGACCCCGCAGGCGCGCGAGTTCCACTTCCGGGCCAACGCGGCGTGCGGCAATGACCCGAAACAGGCGCTCGCTGTGATCGAGGTGGACAAGCCGCCGGGCGGGTCCGACGACATCGCGCTGATCGGCATGGAGTCGAGCGGCAAGGCGCAGGTTCTGTTCTCGTCGATCGACGACTTCAAGCAGCTGAAGTCGGTGGTCCCACCGGGGATGTTCGCCGAGCAGCCACAGAAGCTGCAGCTCAACCTGTGCAACGACAAGCCTGTGGCGACCGGGGTGCTGGTGATCCGCGGCGCCTCGCCGTTCGACCTGGGCCTCCCCGACATCCGCTCGGAGGCGGCCCTGCCGACGGTGGCCTTCCCAGCCAGCTTCGAGAAGATGGCGCGGGAGAAGGGCTGGCGCACCCAGATGGCCTGGTACCGGGTGGTGGAGAACTAGGGCAGGCCCTCCGACGCCGCGCGAGCGGCGGCTCGGCTGCTCGGGATCAATCGCCGCGGATGGCTTTCTGGTAGGCGGCCTGGAAGGCCTTGGCGAAGGTGTCCATGAAGGCCTGGTCCGAGCCGTGGGCGACGTCGCCGAACTCGGCTTCGTAGGCCTTCCAGAGCTCCGCCTCGCGGGCCGACGGAAGGATGCGGGCCAGGAGGCCGCGGCTCTCTGCGCGCTGGCGGATGGCGGCGGGCGAGAAGCGGTCGAGCGTGGCGCGAAGGGCGCCCTGCATGGCCATCAGGGTCGCCACCTGGTGCGCCTGGATGTCCTTGAAGGCGTCCTCCACCGCGCGGTCGCCGGTCATGAAGCCGCGCTCGGGGGGATTCAGGAGCTGGGCCAGCGCGCGTTCGGGTTGGCGGGCGAACTTCAGCGGATTGTTGCCGTCGGGGGAGAACTGGGTGGCCTCCGCGCCCAACTGCGACTTGGCCTTGGCCCGCGCGTCCAGCATGACCATCAGGCCGGCGACGAGGCGGCGCAGCAGGCTGCCGGCGGCGGCTGCGCGCGGGTCGGCCGGGCCTTTGAGCTCGGCGGGATCGACACCGGCGGCCGCGAGCAGCACGGCCCAGGCCGCGTCCGCGGCGTCCGCGTCGGCACCACGGCCGGCCGATCCCTTGGGCGGCACGGTGGGCGGGTCGCCGTCGGACTTTGCGGCCGGCTGCGGCGTGGCCCAGTCGAGCCCCCCGCGGGTCCAGTCGGCGGCGTTCGCCTCGGCGAGCGTATCCCAGACGCTGTCGCCTTCCGGCCCGGGCGGCTGGGTGGCGGGCGGCGTCGGAGCCCAGGCCTGTGGCGAGGACCTCGGCGGCGGGGCCCATTCGCGGATGTCAGCCGCCGGCCGCGCCGCGCCGGTGCGGAAGCCGTCGTCGTGGCGGCGCTGAGGGGTGGGGCGCGGCGCCTGTGGGGCCACCTGCATCAGGGTGGCGGTGGCGGGCGCCTGCATCTGCTGCGGCCGCGCCGCCGCAGCGAGCGCGGCGCGGATCCGATAGTGACCGATACGGATCTCGTCGCCGTCGGCCAGCTGATGGGCGCCGGCCAGGCGCGCACCGCCGCCGTTCAGGAAGGTGCCGTTGGTCGACTTGTCGATCAGGACGTAGGCGCCGTTGTGATAGGCGACCTCGCAGTGGGTGGAGGAGATGTGGTTCTGCGGATCGGGCAAGCTCCAGTCCGCACGGGGCGAGCGGCCGATCACGGCGCCATGGCGGTCGAGCACCAGGCGCGTGGATTCGCCGTTGTCCAGCCGGTCTGCGTTCAGGATTCTGAGCGTCAGAGTCACGTGGGGGGACCCTGCGACGGCCACGCCTTCAAGTCCAGTCCTCGGCGAACCCGATCGCGCGCGCCGGTCGGCGGCGTGCAGGCGGACACGCGCCGGCGGCCGCCGACGAGCAGACGGCGGCGGAAAAGGGTTTTCGGAACTGTCTTCGATCTCGGCGTATCCATTGGCGTCACGGCCACGGCTACGGCCTGGCACTTACGGGATATACGGACACGGACCGCGTTCGGATTAGGTGACGGACGTCACCAACATGGCCCGTGAGTTGCAGTAATACCCCGCAAGGCACATCCATGCCCTGCGTTGGTACGTAAGCATGGGTTGTATTCTGGGCGGCGCTGGCGCGACATGTTGTCAGGCCCCGCTTGTTGCGAAGGATAACCGGGTTCGCCTATGATGTTGGGACGGAACGAAAAGGGGACGATCATGCGTTGGGCGCTCCTGCCCCTCATGACGGCCGGGATCGCTTGGGCGGGCGCCGCCTCTGCGCAGCCGGCCCCGCAGTACTCGGCGAAGGACGTTGCCGAAGCGCTGACGCAACTGCCCTGCGAGCCACCTCTGGTGGAGGGGTCCGACGGCCTCTGCCACAAGAAGGTCGAGAACAACCGTGGGTTCAGGCTGCCCACCGCCGGCGCGCCCGCGCCCGCGCGGACGGCCGCCCCGGCCGCCGCGCCGGCGCCGCGTCCCACGCAGATGGCGTCCAACACCGTCGC
>CAZBXO010000081.1:9621-14286 GCA_964495645.1 uncultured Phenylobacterium sp.
GCGATCGCCTGACGGCCAAGGGGTACGGCTCCAACCAGCTGACCGACCCCAGCAACCCGAACGCGGCGGCCAACCGGCGCGTGGAGGTGAAGCGGGGCGCCTGAGGCTCTTGCAGCCTTGATGGCGCTCAAGTGGGGGTGAAGCGTACGGTGGGCTGAGCTTCGGCCCGTCGCGTTGGGGGGTCCCATGGAGCGAACGAAAGGCCGCCTTGCGGCCTTCGTCCTTGTCGTCTCCGCCGTGGCCGGGACCTTCGGGTCCGCGGCCGCCCAAACCCCGCAACCTCCTCCGCAACAGAGTCAACAGCAGCGCGCGCAGCCATCCCGCGAGGAACTGAACCCGGCTGCGCGGGTGCGGCCGGCGGCGCGCGCCTCCGGCCTGCTCGACGCGCCACCGAGCCTGCCGTGCCCGCTGGCCGACTCGACGCTCACCTTCAAGCTGGAGGCGGTGGAGGTGTCCGGCTCGTCCTTGCCGGAGACGGCGATCCGCCGGGCGTACGGCGACTTCGTCGGCCAGACGATCCCCGTGGCGCGCATCTGCACGATCCGCGACCGGCTGGCCAGGATCCTCTTCAAGCACTCGATCATGGCCCGCGTGCTGGTGCCGGAGCAGACCATCGCGGGCGGCAAGCTGAAGCTCCAGGTGCTCGAGGCGCGGATCGTCTCGGTGCGGGTGCGCACCACGGGCGAGAAGAGCGACATCGGCCCGGCGCAGGACCGGGTGGAGGCCTATCTCGAGAACCTGCGCGGTCTGACCCCGCTCGATCTGGAGACGGCGCAGCGCTACCTGGCGCTCGCCAACAGCGTGCCCGGCGTGCGGATCGGCTCGGCGCTGCGGGCCTCGCCCGAGGGGCTGGGCGCGGTGGATCTGGAGGTTACGGTCGACCGCGACCCGATCTCCTACGCTGCGGTGTTGCAGAACACGGGCTCGCAGAGCCTGGGGCCGTGGAGCGCGCTGACCCGCGTCGACCTGAACGGTTTCACCTCCTATGGCGAGCGCACCAGCCTGATCGGCTACCACACGATCAGCCGCGAGCAGTGGATCCTGCAGGGCATCGAGGAACTGCGACTGGGCGCCGAGGGCCTCGTCGGGCGGGTCTCGATCGCCTACGGCCAGTCGCGGCCCGGCGACATCCTGGCGCCTCTGGACCTGAAGGGGACCTCGTTCGTCACGACGGCCGAGGTCAGCTATCCGATCGTGCGGCTGATCCGTCCGTACAGCCTGTGGGCCGAGGGCGGCGTCGACTTCGTCAATCAGAGGATCGTGTTCGGCGGCGGCGGGGAGTTGTCGGACGACCGGCTCCGCGTGGGCTTCGTACGGTTGCGCGGGGTGCTCAACAAGACCTGGCCGGGACAGCCGTTCCGCGTCTACGGCGATGCCGAGGTGGAGGGCCGCAAGGGCTTCTCGCTGCTGGGCGGCAGTCACGCTGGCGACGTGGGGCTGTCGCGGCTTCAAGGCGACCCGAAAGCGTGGACCGCACAGACGCGCGGGCGGCTGCACTTCGAGTGGTCGCGCTGGCTGGACGTGGGTGTCGAGGGAGCGGCTCAGTACGCCCGGAAGCCGTTGCTTTCCTACGAGGAGATCGCGGCCGGGACGCTCACCTTCGGCCTCGGCTACCCGCCTTCGGTGCTGTCCGGCGACAAAGGGATGATGGGACGGGTGCGGGTAGCCGGCCCGCGGGTGGACATCTGGCGGCTCAGCCTGCGTCCCTATGGCTTCTACGATATCGCCCGTCTGGAGAACTATGATTCCGGCTCGCAGCCGCGGACGCTGAAGTCGCAAGGCGGGGGAGCTGAAGCCGAATTGCCGATCCCGGCCCTCCCTTTCGGATTGGGCCCGCTGGGGGTGCGGGCGTCCGTGGCCTACGCCAAGCCGTTGAACAAGCCCTTCGCCAGCGCGCCGGAAAAGCCGCCGGCGCGGGTGCTCTTCACGCTCACGCTTACGAGGTAGGGTGGCCCGGTAGAGTGTCATGACGCGCATGCCCGCCAGTTCCGAGTTCCGCCTCCGGTCGCGCCGCCGGGCGGTGATGCTGTCGGGCACGGCGCTCTGCGGTGCGGCGGCGCTCCTGACAAATCCGGCGTTGGCCGACCCGGGCGCCACGGACCTGCCCGACCACACGGCGACCACGGTCAATCCGCCGGCCACCGTCACTTTCGACACCGGCACTGCCGACACGCTGAAGGTGGCGCTCACCGAGGCGCGGACGATTATCGACTGGAATGGCGCCGCCGGGTTCTCGGTCGGCAAGGACGCCACCGTACGGTTCGACTTCACCTCGGCCACCGACATCGTGCTCAACCGCTCGAACACGGTGGAGATCGCGGGCACGGTCAGCGGCTTCTCCGGTGGGTCCACGGGCGGCAACATCTGGTTCTATTCGCCCAATGGGATCATCGTTCACGATACGGCGGTTCTGTCGGCCTCGGGCTTCGTGTTCGCCTCGGGTTCGACGGCGATCGACACCAACGAGTTCCTGACCGGCGACTCGTTCGCCGCCCTCAACGTTGCGGCCGACGCCCTGATCGACTTCGGCGGGGCCCTGGCGGCGACCGACGCCACCATCGACAGCGCTACCGGCAACATCGTGCTGAGCGCGGGCGCCGGCACGGACATCACCGCCAACCTGGTGACCTCCGACCTGGCGGGCGCGACCATCGAACTGACCACCAAGGGGACAGGCGCCATCAGCATGGCCGCCGGGACCATCATGGCCGGCTCGACGACCCCGGGGGGCGAGACCGCCGGCGGGACCATCACGCTGAAGAGCGGCAAGGCGACCACCGTCGGAACCGTGGTGTCCACGGGGGCGACGGTCGACATCCATGCCGGGGCGGACGCCACGGTCACGACGCTCACCGCGGGCGACGACGTCACCGTGGTGGCCACCGGCGCCAGCCTCGGCGCCGTGACGGCTGACGATGCAGTCTCGATCACCACCGCGGGCGGAACGACCACAGTCACGGGCGCGATCACGGCTGGCGGGGTCGTGGGGGTCAGTGGCGACGTGGCGACGGTTGGCTCGATCGCCGGCGGCGGCAACGTCACGGTGACGGCCGCTGCGGGCGCGGCGTCGGTCACCGGCACGGCCAAGACCACCGGCGGCGACCTGGTGATCACCGGCTCCACCTCGGCGAGCGCCGGCGCGACCGACGTCTCGGGCGGCGTGACGCTGACCGGCTCGGCCGGAGCCGCCACGGTGACGGGCGCGGCGAGCGCAGGCGGCGCGGTGTCCCTTACAGGCGACACGGCGACGGCCGGGTCGGTGAGCGCGGGCGGGACCGTGGGACTGACGGCCAACAACGGCGACGCCACGGTCACCGGTCTGGCCAAAACCACCGGCGGCTCGATCACGGCCAGCGGAACCAACGCCACCCTGGGCGCGGCGCAGGCGAGCGGTGGGGTCACCGTGACGGCGACCAATGGGGCTGCGACAGTGACCGGCACGGCGCAGGCCAGCGGCGGCGACGTGACCGCCACCGGCAAGTCGGTTTCGCTGGGCGCGGCGCAGGCCAGCGGCGCGGTGACCGCAACGGCCAGCGCCGGCAATGCGACGATCACCGGCGCTGCCGATGCCGGAACTGGCGACGTGGCGGTGAGCGGTGACGCGGCGACCGTGGGCTCCGCCTCGTCGAGCGGCGGCATGATCACCGTCACCGGCAATGCCGGCGACGCAACGCTGACGGGGGCGGCGGTCGCGTCCGGCAAGGTAAGTGTCAGCGGGACCAATGCGACGCTGGGGTCATCCGACGCCGGCGGCGACGTGACGGTCACGGCTTCCAACGGGGCGGCGACGGTCACTGGCCAGGCCAAGACCTCCGGCGGGGACGTAAGCGTCACCGGCAAGTCGGTGAGCGCCGGCAGCGCTGACGCCAGCGGTAAGGCGACCTTCACGGCCAGCGCCGGCGATGCAACCGTCGCCGGGCTGGTGAAGACCGCGGGCGGCGACATCAGCGTCAGCGGCGACAACGCCTCGGTGGGCTCGACAGACGCCACCGGCAGCGTGACGGTGACGGCGAACAATGGCGCGGCCACCGTCGCCGGCCAGGCGAAGGCCTCGACCGACGTCACGGCCACCGGCAAGTCGGTCAGCCTCGGCTCGGCCGAGACGGGCGGCGACGTCGCCGTCACCTCCAGCGCCGGCGACGCCAAGATCACGGGCCTGGCCGACGCCGGCGGCGACATCACCCTCAGCGCCACGGGCGGCGATGCAGTGGTCGGGTCGTTCGATGCGGGCGGCGACTTGAGTGTCAGCGGCGGGGCGGCCTCGGTCGGGACCGGAACGGCGGGCGGAGGGATCACTGTCACCGGGGCCAGCGCCAGCCTGACCGACGGCGTAGCCTCGGGCGGCGACGTGAAAGTCGAGGCGAGCGCGGGTGCGGCTACGATCACCACCCAGGCGCGGGCCAGCGGCAATGTGATGGTCAAGGCGACCGGAGGCGACGTGGCCGCCGGGGGCGCGACGCTGCAGGCCGACACCGGCGATGTCTCGGCGGAATCCACCAGCGGCGGAGTCAACGTCGGCGCCGCGAAGGCCGACGGCGCCGGTGGCGACGTGACGGTGACCGCCTCGACGAGCGCCCAGCTCGGGACGGCGACCGCCAGGGGCACGATCGCGCTCACCGGCGCCGACGCCCAGTTGGACAACGGCGACGCCGAGCTCGATGTCGT
>CAZBXO010000081.1:14386-15972 GCA_964495645.1 uncultured Phenylobacterium sp.
GGGTCGATCTCGGTGGGCGAGGTGACCGCGACCCGCGACGTGGCGATCCACACCGACGCAGACCTGACGCTGACCGCGGCGGGCGCCGGGGACGACATTGCGCTGAGGGCCGTCAGCGGCACGATCAAGGTCACCGGGACGCTGGCCGACAGCGGCCTGGCGCTGGAGACCGGCCGGTCAAACGACGCCGGCGACCTCACGGGCGCGGCCAATGGCGCCGAAGCGGGCGACATCCTGGCCGGGACTGCAGGGCTGCGGTTCCTCGACTTCAACGGCAACGCCTCGTTCGACCTGAACGGCCGCGACATCGACGCGATCGGCCGCAAGATCGTGGTGGGCTCCTTCGCGGGCGCGGAGACGCGGGCCAACTTCACCGGCGGCGGCGTGCGGGCCGTGGATTCCCGCGTCACCCCGAACGGCGGCGGCATGACCGACAACGCCCCGTCCGACGTGCGGCTTTCCGCCCAGACGGCGGATCCGACCCTGGGCGTGGTCCTGACCGGCGACATCATCGCCAACCGCGACATCTGGGTGGATGCGGTCAACGGCGTGACAGTCGGCAACGCCACGGCCGGCGGCCAGATCGGCGTGTTCGGCCGTCAGAAGAGCGCCGACGCTGGAGTGGCGGGTCTGGCGGGCGTGTTCGCCAACGGCTCGGTGCAGGCCAACGGCTCGGTCGTGGTGTACGGCGGCGGCGGCGTGAACATCTCCGGCAATGTGGCGTCCCGCCGTGGCGTCGACTTGACCAACCTGACGCCTGACTCCACCGGCGACGCTTCGCCGCGGTCGGCGCAGGACCTCTCGTCCTACCTCCGCTACTGCGACTTCAACGACGCCACCTGCGACTTCACCATGGGCTCTGGCGCCTCGGCCGTCGGCGCCGAGGGCGACGTCCACATCATGTCGACGGACTCCGCCGGCGTGGGCGTCGCTGTCGGCGGCTCGATCGCCGCCGAGGGCGACGTGAAGATCCGGGCGGTGGACGGCGCGGTCAGCGTGGGAGCCATCGAAGCCGGCGGTGATCTGCAGCTGGACGCCAAGTCGGACGTCGCGGCGAGCGGCCTCCTGCAGGCAAAGGGCGACGGTTCTGGCGGCGGCCGGGCCGGCGACGTAGGCATTCTCGCCCGCGACGGTTCGGTCTCGGTCGCCAGCGTCACGTCCAACGACGACCTGGTGCTGCGCGGCGGGACCTCGGTCACCGCCACCGGCGCGTTGACGGCCAGCGGCGCGAGCGGCGCGCAGGACGCCCTTACCGGATCGGGCGACAGCCTGGCGACCTTCGACGGCGACACGCTGGAGGCGGGGTCGAACGTCGACGTCGAAGCCGGCTCGGCCAACGTCACGGTCGCCAACGCCGCAGCCGGCAACGACCTGCGCCTGGCCGCGGCCGGGGGGACGGCGAGTCTGACCGGGACCGCCACGGCCGGGGACGACATCACGATCTCTGGCGCCGTCGCCAGTCTGAACTCCGGCGCCGCGACGAGCGGCGACGTGACGCTGACCGCCTCGGCGGGCGACGCGACGGTCACCACCAAGGCGCAGGGCAAGAACGTCAGCGTCTCGGCGAGCGGCGGCAACGCCACCGT
>CAZBXO010000082.1:0-9598 GCA_964495645.1 uncultured Phenylobacterium sp.
CGGCTCGTAGTTCAGGATCGGGGCCAGCCAGCGTTCCGCCGTCGCCACGTCCCAGCCCTTCCGTCGCGCGTAGTCCTCGACCTGGTCGCGGTCGATGCGGCCGACGCCGAAGTAGTGGGCTTCGGGGTGGGCGAAGTAGAGGCCGCTGACCGCCGCCGGCGGGGTCATGGCGAAGCTCTCGGTGAGCTCGATGCCGGCCGCGTCCGTCGCGGCCAGCAGCTGGAACAGCGTCGCCTTCTCGGTGTGGTCGGGCTGGGCCGGGTAGCCGGGGGCCGGGCGGATGCCGCGGTACTTCTCGCCGATCATGAGGTCGAGGTCGAAGGTCTCGTCCGGCGCATAGCCCCAGAGCTCGGTGCGCACCTTGCGGTGCAGCGCCTCGGCGAAGGCCTCCGCCAGCCGGTCGGCGAGCGCCGTGAACAGGATCGCCGAATAGTCGTCGCCGGCGTCCTTGAACGCCTTGGCCTGGGCGAGCTCCCCGTGGCCCGCCGTGACCGCGAAGCCGCCGATCCAGTCCGGCTTGGTTCCCACCGGCGCCACGAAGTCCGCCAATGCCGCATTGGTCTTGTCGGCGCCGGTCTTGATCATCTGCTGGCGCAGGGTGTGCAGGCGCGCGAGCTCGGTCGTCCGCGTCTCGTCGGCGTAGAGCACGATGTCGTCGCCGTCGGCGTTGGCCGGCCAGAAGCCCACCACGCCGCGCGCCTCCAGCAGGCCCTCCTGCAGGATGCGGTCGAGCATCCGCTGCGCGTCCGCGTAGAGGTCGGTCGCGGCCTTGCCGACCACGTCGTCGGTCAGGATGTCCGGGAAGCGGCCGACGAGCTCCCAGCTGGCGAAGAACGGCGTCCAGTCGATGTGCCGGCGCAGCTCCGGCAGGTCGTAGGGCGCGAAGGTGCGGGTCCCGGCGAACGTCGGCTTCGGCGGATCGTAGGCCGCCCAGTCCGGCGCGAACGCGTTGGCCCGCGCCTCCGCCAGCGACGCCCGCGCGCGGGCGCCCTGTCCCCGGGCGAACTGCTCGCGGACCTTCTCGTACTCGGCGGCGGTGGCGGCCTCGAACTTCGGCTTCTCGGTCGGCGACAGCAGGCTCGCCACCACCCCCACCGCGCGGCTGGCGTCCAGCACATAGGTGGTGGAGCCCGCCGGATAGCGCGGCGCGATCTTCACCGCCGTGTGGGTCTTCGACGTGGTCGCCCCACCGATCAGCAGCGGCCGCGTGAACCCGCGCCGCTGCATCTCGGCCGCCACGAACGCCATCTCGTCGAGGCTCGGTGTGATCAGGCCGGAGAGCCCCACCATGTCGACCCCGTGCGTCTCGGCCTCGTCCAGGATGCGGTCGGCCGGGACCATGACGCCGAGGTCGACGACCTCGTAGTTGTTGCACTGCAGGACCACGCCCACGATGTTCTTGCCGATGTCGTGGACGTCGCCCTTGACGGTGGCCATCAGGATCTTGCCGGCCGACTGCCGCGGCTGGCCCTCCTTCTCGGCCTCCATGAACGGCTGCAGGTAGGCCACCGCCTGCTTCATCACGCGGGCCGACTTCACCACCTGCGGCAGGAACATCTTGCCCGAGCCGAACAGGTCGCCGACCACGTTCATGCCGTCCATCAGCGGGCCTTCGATGACGTGCAGCGGCCGCTCGGCCGCCTGGCGCGCCTCTTCGGTATCGGCCTCGATGAACTCCGAAACGCCGTTGACCAGGGCGTGGGTGATGCGCGCGCCGACCGTTCCCTGGCGCCAGCTCAGGTCCGGCCCCCTGGCCTCGCTCTTGCCGCCCTTGTACTTGGGGGCCAGGTCCACCAGCCGCTCGGTGTTGCTGACGTTCGTCCGCTGCGGCCGGTTGAGGATCACGTCCTCCACAGCCTCGCGCAACTCCTCCGGGATGTCGTCGTAGACCGGCAGGTCGCCGGCGTTGACGATCCCCATGTCCAGGCCCGCGGCGATGGCGTGGTAGAGGAACACCGAGTGGATCGCCCGGCGGACCGGCTCGTTGCCGCGGAACGAGAAGCTGACGTTCGAGACGCCACCCGACACCCGCGCGTACGGCAGGTTCGCCTTGATCCAGCGCGTCCCCTCGATGAAGTCGACGGCGTTGTTGTCGTGCTCCTCGATCCCCGTCGCCACCGGGAAGATGTTGGGGTCGAAGATGATGTCCTCGGGCGGGAAGCCCACCTGTTCGGTGAGGATGCGGTAGGCCCGGCCGCAGATCTCGATCCGCCGCGGGATGGTGTCGGCCTGGCCCACCTCGTCGAAGGCCATCACGACCACGGCCGCGCCATAGCGCAGGCAGGCCTTGGCCTGCTCGATGAACGTCGCCTCGCCACCCTTCAGGCTGATCGAGTTGACGATCGCCTTGCCCTGCACACACTGCAGTCCGGCCTCGATCACCTCCCACTTGGACGAGTCGATCATCACCGGCACGCGGGCGATGTCGGGCTCGGCCGCGAGCAGGTTGAGGAAGGTCTTCATCGCGTGGACCGAGTCCAGCAGGCCCTCGTCGAAGTTCACGTCGATGACCGCCGCGCCCGCCTCCACCTGCTGGCGCGCGACGCTGAGCGCCTCGGGATAGTTCCCCTCCTCGACCAGGCGGCGGAATTTGGCCGAACCGGTGACATTGGTCCGCTCGCCGACGTTGATGAAGGTAGGGCGCATTCCGCTCACAACTCGAAAAATCAGATCGTCATCCCGGACGGCCGCAGGCCGATCCGGGACCCAGCCGCTCAGATGGCGAAGCTGCTGGGTCCCGGCTCTCCCACCCGCATTCGCGAGTGTCCGGCCGGGATGACGGGATTGGGGTGTGGGATCAAGCCAGCTCGAACGGCTCCAGGCCCGCCAGCCGCATCGCCTTCGGCCGCTCCGGGATCGCCCGCGGCGTCAGGCCCCGCACCGCCTCGGCCACGTGGCGGATGTGGTCGGGCGTCGTCCCGCAGCAGCCTCCGAGGATGTTGACGATGCCCGCCTCGGCCCACTCGTGGAGCATGCAGCCCGTCTGGTCCGGGGTTTCGTCATACTCGCCCATGGCGTTGGGCAGGCCGGCGTTCGGGAAGGCGGCGACGAGGGTGTCGGCGATCCGCGAGAGCTCGGCGATGTGCGGCCGCATCAGCTCCGCGCCCAGCGCGCAGTTCAGGCCCACGGCGAACGGCTTGGCGTGACGCACCGAGTTCCAGAACGCCTCCACAGTCTGGCCGGACAGCGTGCGGCCTGACCGGTCGGTGATGGTCCCGGAAATCCAGATCGGCAGCGGCTCGTACCCCTGGTCACCCAGGTCGAGGATCGCCTTGATCGCCGCCTTGCAGTTCAGGGTGTCGGTGATCGTCTCCACCAGGAAGAGGTCGACCCCGCCTTCGTGCAGGGCGCGCACCTGCTCGGCGTAGGCCGCGTAGACCTGCTCGAAAGAGACCTTGCGCGCGCCCGGGTCGTTCACGTCCGAGCTCATCGAGAGCATCACCGGCAGGGGGCCGATGGAGCCGGCGACGAAGCGCGGCTTGCCGGGCTCGCGCGCCGTCCAACGGTCGGCCGCTTCCCGCGCGAGCCGGGCGCCCGCCAGGTTGATGTCGGTGACGGCCGACTCCAGCCCATACTCCGCCTGGCCGATGGCCGTCGCCGAGAAGGTGTTGGTCTCCGAGATGTCGGCCCCGGCGGCGTAGTAGGCGTCGTGCAGGCCCGCGACGATGTCCGGCCGGGTCAGACACAGGACGTCGTTGTTGCCCTTGAGCTGGCCCGGATGATCGGCGAAGCGCTCCGCGCGGTAGTCGGCCTCCGCCAGCCCCTGCTTCTGGATCATCACCCCCCACGATCCGTCGAGGATCAGGATGCGGGCCGTCGCGGCGTCCTTCAGGGCGGCGATGCGGTCGGCGCGGGCGGTCATCCTGCTTCGCTCCCGTTGGGAGCTTCGCAGGATCGGAGGGTGAATCCTCCGAAGCCTTGGCGAAGGGGGATCATGCTGCGGCTTCCTTCGGTTCCGGAGGGGTCTCGCGCACGCCCAGCACCCGGCAGATGGCGTAGGTCAGGTCGGCGCGGTTCAGTGTGTAGAAGTGGAAGTCGCCGTAGCCGGCTTCCGCCAGGCTGGCGCACATCTCGGTGGCGACGGAGGCGGCGATCAGCCGGCGTGTCTCCGGGTCCTTGTCGAGGCCCTCGAACAGGTTGCCGAGCCAGGCCGGCAGCTGGATGCCGATGGGCCCCGCCATCTTCTTCAGGCCGTTGAAGTTGGAGACCGGCATGATCCCCGGTGAGATCGGGATGGTGACGCCGGCCTTCCGCACACGGTCCATGAACCTTAGGAAGCCGTCGACGTCGAAGAAGAACTGGGTGATCGCCCGCGTGGCCCCCGCGTCGATCTTGGCCTTCAGCACGTCGATGTCGTGGTCGATGCCGCTGCTCTCCGGATGGACCTGCGGATAGAGGCCCACGCTGACCTCGAACGGCGCGATCGCGCGGATGCCGGCGGTCAGCTCGGTGGCGTTGCAGTAGCCGTCCGCCCGCGGTGTGTAGGCGCCGCCGATCTGGCCCGGCGGGTCGCCGCGCAGCGCCACGATATGGCGGATGCCGGAGGCCCAGTAGTCGGCGATCACCTCGTCGACCTCGCCCCGCGAGGCCTCGACGCAGGTGAGGTGGGCGGCGGGCTTCAGGGTGGTCTCCTGTAGCATCCGCAGCACCGTGCGGTGCGTGCGGTCGCGCGTGGAGCCGCCGGCCCCGTAGGTGACCGAGACGAAGTCGGGGCTGAGCGGCTCGAGCCGGCGGATCGCCGTCCACAGCGTTTCCTCCGCCTCGGGCGTCTTGGGCGGCGAGAACTCGAACGAGACGTGCGGCCGCGGCTTGCCGCCGACGCCGGCGCGCGCCACGGGACCGAGAACGGAGGGCGGGCTCATGCGGCGGTCTTTCGGGCCAGGGCGGCCCGTTCGGCGCGCCAGATCTTGACGGTGAGGCCATCCGTGCGGGTCGGCGGCAGCGCCACCTCGCCGACGTCGTGCAGGCCGGCTTCGGCCAGCCAGCGGGTCATCTCGGCGTCCGAGAAGCCGAGGCGGCGGTGCTGGTGCTGCTCGCGCAGGAACTCCAGCTTGTGCGGCGCGAAGTCGACGATGATCAGCCGCCCGCCCGGGGCGACGATGCGGGCCGCCTCGCGCACGGCCGCGGCCGGGTCGGAGAGGTAGTGCAGCACCTGGTGGACCACCACCAGGTCGGCGAACGCCTCCGGCAGCCGTGTGTCGAAGATGTCGCCGTGGCGCAGCTCGCAGCCGGCGAGCTGGGCCTCCGCCACGTGGCGGCGGGCGACGTTCAGCATCTGCTGGCTGAGGTCGAGGCCGACCGCCTGGCCGGCGCGGGGGCCGAGCAGGGTCAGCATGCGGCCGGTGCCGGAGCCCAGGTCGACCAGGCGCTGGAAGGGCCCCGGGCCGGCGGCCTTGAGGATGGCCGCCTCCACCTTGGCGTCGGCGATATAGAGGGCCCGGATCTGGTCCCACTCGGCGGCGTGAGCGGCGAAGTACTCGGCCGCGGTCTGGGCGCGCTCCAGCTCGACCGCCGCGAGTCGCTCGCGGTCGCGGGCGAGGCCGGGGTCGGCAGGGTCGAGGCGGTTCAGCGCGTCACGAGCCAGCGCCGCGCGCGGCCCATCGCCGGTCAGCCGGTAGAACACCCAGGCGCCGTCCGGAAAGCGCTCGACGAGACCCGCTTCCGCCAGCAGCTTCAGGTGGCGCGAGACCCGCGGCTGGCTTTGGCCCAGCACCCGGCAGAGCTCGAGCACCGCCAGTTCCTCGCGGGCCAGCAGCGCCAGGATGCGCAGTCGCGTCGGTTCGCCCGCCGCGCGCAGCACGTCCACCGCCTGATCCGCCGAAAGGTCCATAGCGGATATAAAGATATCTTTATGTCTTTAATGTCAAGTGAACGGAGACGTCTCCGCGGGCTCCCAGAGCTCGACCTTCACCCCCGCCGGATCCATCAGCCAGGCGAACTTGCCGAAGCCCTCGTCATCCTGCCGGCCGAGCACCTCTTCCCCCTCGGCGCGCACCTTCTCCAGCACGCCGTCCAGGTCGTCCACCATCAGGTTGACCATGAACGGCTGGCTCGACGGGGCGAAGTAGTCGCCGCTGCCGTCGTTGACGTTCCAGACCGAGTAGCCGCGGTCCGGGAGCGGAAAGGCCACCCCGCCCCAGTCCTGGATATCGAGCCCCAGGACGCGCGCGTACCACGCCCGCACCGCCTTCGGATCGGCCGCCTTGAAGAAGATCCCCCCGATCCCGAGCACCTTGGCCATGTCGTCGACTCCTGTCTGAGACCCGCCAATTTGACCGGAGCGGGCGCGACCGAAAGCGCGAAATCGCAAACTCACCCATCCGGGTGAGGCGCGCCGCGGCGCTTGACGGAAAGAACACGGGTCGGCATTCAGCGGACACGGGCGCCGGCGGCGAAAGAATAGCGTCCGATGAGCTCCGCGCCTCCGGGCGTGGTCGAGCGGCCCTGCGCCGCGCCGCTGACGTCCGAGATTCCATGTCCAACCGATCCCCCCTGTGGCGCGAGCGCGACTTCCTGCGCCTGTGGGCCGCGCAGACCGTGTCCGACTTCGGCGGCCGCATTACCCGCGAGGGCCTGCCGATCATGGCCGTCGTCACCCTGGCCGCCTCGCCCGGCGAGCTCGGCGTGCTGGCCGCCGTCGGCAGCGCGGCGATGCTGATCGTCGGCCTGACGGCCGGCGACTTCGTCGACCATACGCGGCGGCGCGGCATCCTGATCGGCGCCGATCTGATCCGCGCCGGCGTCTTGATCACCGTGCCGATCGCCGCCTGGATGGGCTGGCTGACCATCTGGCAGGTCTATGTGACCGCCGGCCTGGTGGCGGCGATGAGCGTGCTGTTCGCCATCGCCGATCACGCCTATCTGCCCAGCCTCGTCGGCAAGCCGCTGGTGCTGGACGCCAACGCCAAGATCGGCGCCACCGAGGGCGTGGCCGAGATGGGGGGCCCGGCGCTGGCCGGCGTGCTGTTCCAGTGGCTGACCGCACCGTTCGCGGTGGCCGTGAACGCGGCCACCTACATCGTCTCGGCCCTCTTCCTCGCCGGCATCCGCACGCCCGAAGCGGCGCCGGAGCCCCGGCCCCGGCGGCCGTGGTGGACCGGCGTGGCGATCGGCGTCCAGACCGCCTGGGCGGAGCGGCGGGTGCGGCCGCTCCTCTTCATGACCGCCACCGGCGGCCTCTTCGGCGGCTTCTTCTCGGCCCTCTACATCGGCTTCGTGCTGCGCGACCTGCAACTGCCGCCGGCGCTGCTCGGACTCGGCATCGCGGCCGGCGGCCTGGGCTCTCTCCTCGGCGCCGGCCTGACCCGGCCGATGGCGCGGCTGATCGGCGTGGGTCCGGCGATCTGCGCCGGCGGCGTGATCTCGGCGCTCGGGACCATGCTGCTGCTGTTCGCCCCGGCCGAGCCGGTGGCGGCCATGGCGGCGCTGGTGGTGTCGCAAGTCCTGGGCGACCTCTTTGGGGTGATCCCCCTGATCCTCGCCTCCAGCCTGCGCCAGAGCGTGCTGCCGGGAAACCTGCTCGGCCGCGTCGGCGCGGCGTTCCGGGCGGTCTCCGGCGCCGGGGCGGTCGCCGGCGCCCTCTTCGGCGGCCTGCTGGGCGAGGCGCTGGGAATGCGCACGACCCTGCTGCTCGCCATCGCCGGCCTCCTGATCGGCCCGCTCTACGGACTGTTGACGCCGCTGCGGAACGTGCGGGAGATGCCGGAAAGCTGAGGGGGAAAGCGATGCTGATGCGGTTGATCGTTGCGGCGGCCATGGCGGTGGCAGGGGCGGCGCAGGCAGCGCCGGATCCGAAGGTCGCGCATGCGGACTACGCGAATCCCGAGCTCTGGCTCTGCCGGCCCGACAAGGCTTCCGACGCCTGCCGCGTGAACCTGGACGCCACCGTGATCCCGGCCAACGCGAAGACCTCTGTCGAGAAGTTCGCAGCCGCCAGGGCGCCCAAGGTCGACTGCTTCTTCGTCTACCCGACCGTCTCGAAGGATCCGGGCTGGCAGTCCGACTTCGTGGCCGACGAGATGGAGACCGACGACATCAAGCTGCAGTTCGCCCGCTTCGGGTCGGTCTGCCGCACCTACGCCCCGATCTACCGCCAGTTCACGCTGACCGGCCTGCGCGTCGCCAGCGGCGGCCCGCCCCCGGCCGGGGAGCGCCCGCCGCCGGGCCTGGGCGGCTATACCGATGTCGTCGACGCCTGGAACTGGTACCTTTCGCACGAGAACAAGGGCCGCGGCGTGGTCCTGATCGGCCACAGCCAGGGCGCGGGCCTCATCGCCCGCCTGCTGGCCGCCGAGATCGACGGCAAGCCGGTGCAGAAGCAGTTGGTGTCGGCCATCGTGCTCGGCGCCAGCATCATGGTCCCGCCCGGCAAGGACGTGGGCGGCACGCTGAAGTCGATCCCGCTGTGCCGCGCCGAGACGCAAGTGGGCTGCGCGATCACCTACGTCAGCTTCCGCGACACGAACCCGCCGCCGGACAACGCGCGCTTCGGCAAGAGCGCGGGCGGCCTCGTCGCCGGCTGCACCAACCCGGCGAACCTGAAGGGCGGGAGGGGCCAGCCGGTGCCCTACTTCCTGACCACGGGCTTCCTCAACGGCTCCGGCGGGACCACCCAGCCCGCCTGGGCGACGCCCGCCCCGAAGGTCTCGACCCCCTTCGTGAAGACCCCCGGCCTGGTCTCCACCGAGTGCGTGACCAGGGGTGAGTTCACCTACCTGGCCGTCCACGTGAACGGCGAGCCCGATGACCCGCGCACCGATACCCTGGCCGGTGAGATCATCCGCCCGACCGGGCCGGACTGGTCCTGGGGCCTGCACCTGATCGACGTCGACCATTCGATGGGCGACCTGGTGCGGATCGTCGGCAAGCAGGCGGCGGCTTACACAGCGGCGCGGTGATCCCCCCAAATGGGGGAGGCGTCCGATGCGGGCCCTGGTTAAGCCTTCGTCGAGTTCGCGTCCTTGTGGGGTCCTTGTATGCGTATCGCTCTGGCGGCTGCGGCCGCGCTTTCGCTCGCCGTCATCGCGTCACCGGCGTCGGCGACCATCTTCTTCTCCAACTACACGCCGTCCGACACGGCCGCGACCAACGTCGGCGTGGGCCTGCCGCTGACGCGCCGGGCGCCCGACGCCAGCCAGACGTTCGACGCCTATGCGTCCAACAGCACCTACTGCAACAGCCCGATCTTCTGCGGGTTCTTCTACGGCGACACGGTGGTCACCTCGTTCACGGTCGACGCCACCTTCGACGCCAGCCACATCATCGTGCCGATCTACGCCAGCTCTCCGTTCGGCAACCGCCGCTCCGGGTTCAACATCGAACGCCTCGACGGCTCCGATTGGACGGGCCTGGGCTTCATGCAGGTCGAGAGCGGGCTGGTGCCGGGCGGGCCGTTCGAGGTCCAAGTCGCCTTCGGCAACTCCACCGGCTCGACCTTCATCCCCTCGCCGATCCACTTCGACGCAGGCTCGACGTACCGCATCCGGACGAACCATGCCGCCGGCGCGGCCGGCTATCTCTACTGGTACCTCAGCGACACGGCCGCGGCGCCCGGACAGTCGCAGCAGCTGTCGAGCGCGCCGGGCGTGGCCGGACCGCT
>CAZBXO010000082.1:9698-13555 GCA_964495645.1 uncultured Phenylobacterium sp.
TTTATGTCCGGGGCATCTCGTCCCAATGCTGCGGCTGCGCCCTCGCTCGACGAGGTGCGCGCGCGGCTGGACGCCCTCGACGCCGAGCTCCTGGAGCTGATCGACGAGCGCGCCTCGCTGGCCCGGCTGGTGGCCGAGGCCAAGGCGGCGGCGGGCGACGCCGGCAAGTTCGGCCTGCGCCCCGCTCGCGAGACCGAGATCCTGCGCCGCCTGCTGGCGACCCCGCGGGACGCCGCGCCCCCCAGCCTCGTCGTGCGCATCTGGCGCGAGCTGATCGGCGACAGCCTGTCCCGACAGGGGCCGTTCCACCTCAGCGTCTGGGGCGGCAAGGACCCCGGCCGGGCCGTCGAGGCTGCGCGCCTGCGCTTCGGCGCCGCGCCCTCGCTGAAGCAGGTCGGCAAGCCCGAGGACGCCCTGGCCGCGGCGCGCACCCTGGGCGGCGTGGGCATCCTCGCCCTCGACGGCGCCGCCTGGTGGGGCCGCCTCCTGGCTGAGCCGCAGCTCAAGGTGTTCGCCGCCCTGCCTTGCCTCTCCGCCCGGGGCCCGGTGTCGGCCCTCGCGGTCGCACAGGTCGAGGTCGGCCCCACCGGCGACGACCGCACCTACTGGGTGACGGACGCGGCCGGTCCGGCCACGGACGTCGAGGCGGCGCTGGGCCGCCAGGGCGCGGCCGGGGACCTGATCGCCGAGGCCGGCGGCCTGAAGCTCTTCGCCCTGCTCGGCTTCTACCAGGCGGGCGATCCCAGACTGGCCGGCGCGCCCGGGCGACTTTCCGGCGTGATCGGGGCTGCGCCCGCGCCCCTGGACGTGTAAGAGGCGGTTCGTTTCAACTGTAACCATCTCCGAGCCATGGCCGATTCCGCCTCCACCGATCCCGTCCAGCCAGTGGACCGAGCCGCGGCCTCCCGCCCGCTCGCCAAGCCGGGGATCATGGACATCCACGCCTACGTGCCCGGCAAGGCCAGGGCCGAAGGCGTGGCCAATCCGGTCAAGCTGTCGGCCAACGAGAACATCCTGGGCTCCAGCCCCAAGGCCGTGGAGGCCTACGCCGCCGCCGCCGGCCAGCTCAATCTCTACCCCGACAGCCGCACCACCATCCTGCGCGAGGCCATCGCGCAGAAGTATCGGATCGAGCCCGAGCGCCTGATCTTCGGCTGCGGCTCCGACGAGGTGTTCCAGCTCCTGTGCATGGCCTTCCTCGAGCCGGGCGACAACATCGTCCAGGGCGAGTGGGGCTTCGCCGCCTACCAGATCGGCGCGCGCGCCATGCAGGCCGAGGTGCGCATGGCCCACGAGCCCAACTACCGCATCGACGTCGACGAGGTGCTGACGTGCGTCGACGACCGCACCCGCATCGTCTTCATCGCCAACCCGGCCAACCCCACCGGCACCTGGATCCCGTTCTCGGAAATCGAGCGGCTGCACGCCGGCCTCGCGCCGTCCGTGATCCTCGTCCTCGACGGCGCCTACGGCGAGTTCTGCCGCGACCCGGCCTTCGACGACGGCATGGACCTGGCCCGCACCGCGCCGAACGTCGTCGTCACCCACACCTTCTCCAAGCTGCACGGCCTGGCGGCCCTGCGGGTCGGCTGGGGCTATGCGCCGACGGAGGTCGCCGCCGCCGTCGACCGCATCCGCGCCCCCTTCAACACCTCGATCCCGGGCCAGCTGGCCGCCGTCGCCGGCCTGCACGACGAGGCGTTCCAGGAGCGCTCCATCGCCCACGTGGCGCGCTGGCTCCCCTGGCTGACCCAGCAGATCGGCGGCCTCGGCCTCGACGTCGTCGGCCCCTCGGCCACCAACTTCCTGCTCGTCGGCTTTCCGCAGACGCCCGGCAGGAGCGCCGCCGACGCCGAGGCCTTCCTCACCTCCAGGGGCCTGCTGGTCCGCGCCGTCGGCAACTACGGCCTGAAGAACCACCTGCGCTTCACCGTCGGCCTCGAGGAACACAACCGCGCCCTCACCGACGCCCTCGCCGAGTTCATGGGGCGGTAGCAGCCCTCCGGAGCCGCGTCGCTCCCCCTCCACCGCCTTCGGCGGTCCCCCTCCCCCTACGGGTGAGGAGACTGGACGCCCGCTCTCCTCCCCCATAGGGGGAGGGGGACCATGCGCAGCATGGGGGAGGGGGCCCGACACCGCCGATGAGTCAACCGGTTTACCAGCGCATGGCCGTCATCGGCGGCGGGCTCATCGGCTCGTCGGTGATCCGGGCGGCGCGCGCGGGCGGCGCGGTGGCCGAGGTCGCCGTCGGCGATGCGTCGGCCGCCCACCGCGAGCGCATCGAGGCCCTGGGCTTCGCCGACCTCGTGACCGGCGACGCCGCCCGCGCCGTCGCCGACGCCGACCTGGTGGTCTTCGCCGTGCCGGTGATGTCCATGGGCGCCGCCGCCGCCGCCGCCGCGCCCGGCCTGAAGCCCGGCGCCACGGTCACCGACGTGGGCTCGGTCAAGGCCGCGGTCGCCGACGCCCTCACCGCCGCCCTCCCCGACGCCCTGGTCGTCCCCGGCCACCCGATCGCCGGCACCGAGCAGTCCGGCCCCGACGCGGGCTTCGCCGAGCTGTTCGAGAACCGCTGGACGATCCTGACGCCGCTGGACCGCACCGACGCGCCCTACCGCCGCGCCGTCGAGCGCCTCACCACCTTCTGGACCGCCATCGGCGCGCACGTGGAGACCATGGACGCGCGCCACCACGACCTGGTGCTGGCCATCACCAGCCACCTGCCCCACCTGATCGCCTACAACATCGTCGGCACCGCCGCCGACCTGGAGGGCGTCACCCAGGCCGAGGTGCTCAAGTACTCGGCCGGCGGCTTCCGCGACTTCACCCGCATCGCCGCGTCGGACCCGACCATGTGGCGCGACGTCTTCCTGTCCAACAAGGAGGCGGTCCTGGAAGTCCTCGGCCGTTTCTCGGAGGACCTCCAGGCGCTCTCCCGCGCCATCCGCTGGGGCGAGGGCGACAAGCTCTTCGAGCTCTTCACCCGCACCCGCGAGATCCGCCGCGGCATCATCAGCCTCGGCCAGGAAAGCGCCGAGCCCAACTTCGGCCGCGACCGCGGCAAGCACTGACCGCGAGACGTCGCCGGCTTGACCCGCCGCGCCCGCCGCGATATTCACCCTTGCAGGTGAATATCGTGCTCGACGACGCCCTCATCGCCATCGCGGACCCCACGCGCCGCGCCATCCTCGCCCAGCTGGCGGCCGGCGAGGCGCGGGTGACGGACGTGGCGCGGCCGCACGCCATCTCGCTGAACTCGGTCTCCAAGCATATCCGCATGCTCGAGCGCGGCGGCCTCGTCGTGCGCCGCCGCGCGGGCCGGGAACACTTCCTGTCGCTGAAGCCCGGCGGCCTCGACGAAGCGGCCGACTGGATCGAGGGCCAGCGCCGCCTCTGGGCGTGGCGCCTCGGCGCGCTGGACAAAGCCCTGAAGGAGACGCCCGATGCCTGAGCTGACCGTCACCCACGTCTTCGCCGCGCCCCCGGAGCGGGTCTACGACGCCTGGTTGACGCCCGGCATCGCCCGCCGCTTCTTCTTCGCCACCCCCGACGGCGAGGTGGTCCGCTGCGAGATCGACGCGCGGCCCGGCGGCGAGCTCACCATCGTCGACCGCCGGCCCGAGTGGGGCGACGTGGAGCACAAGGGCGTCTTCGAGGTTCTCGACCGCCCGCGCCGCATCGTCTTCCAGTTCTGGGTCCCCGCCGATTCCGATGAACGCACCCGCGTCACCATCGACATCGCCCCCGCCGGCGCCGGGTCCAGACTCACCCTCACCCACGACGGCGTTCCGGAAGAGTGGGCCAAACAGACCCGGAGCGGCTGGACCATGATCCTGGGCGCCCTGGAGGCGGCGCTC
>CAZBXO010000082.1:13655-15966 GCA_964495645.1 uncultured Phenylobacterium sp.
ACCAGCGTCACCCGCTGCAGCGCCACCCCCTCCGGCAGCCCGGAGAAGAGGCGCGTCGGCGCCGCGGCGTCCAGCATCACGAACACCCCCTTGTCGTCCGCTCGCCGGATCAGCCGCCCGAACGCCTGGGCGATCCGCGCGCGGGCGATGGCGTCGTCGTAGGTCTTCCCCCCGAACCGCGCGCGCCTGGCCTTGTGCAGGATGTCCGGCCTGGGCCACGGCACCCGGTCGAACACCAGCAGCCGCAGCGACCGCCCCGGCACGTCGACGCCGTCCCGCACCGCGTCGGTCCCCAGCAGGCACGCGTCCTCCTCCGCCCGGAAGATGTCCACCAGCGCCCCCACCTCCAGCGGGTCGGCGTGCTGCGCGTAGAGCGCGATGCCCTTCTCCGCCAACGGCGCGGCGATCCGCTCGTGCACCGCCTTCAGCCGCCGGATCGCGGTGAACAGCCCGAGCCCCCCGCCGCCGGCCGCCAGGAACAGCTCGCGCATCGCCGCGCCCACCTGCCGGGCGTCCTCGCGGCTCACGTCGGTCACCACCAACGCCCGCGCGTTGGCGCCATAGTCGAACGGCGAGGGCAGCTTCAGCGTCTTCGGCCGCTCCGGCAGCCGCGCCGCGCCGGTGCGCATCTCCGCCAGCGCGAACGGGTCCTCCAGCGTCATGTCGGCCAGCGTCGCGCTCGTCACCAGCACCCCGTGCGCCGGCTTGATCACCACGTTGGTCAGCGGCTCCGTCGGGTCCACCCAGTGGCGGCGACAGGCGGCGTCCACCACCCGCCCGTAGAGGAACGTGGCGTCGAACCAGTCGACGAAGTCCGGGTCGTCCTCGGCGTCCTCGTCGATCGCCGTCAGCATCGAGCGCCACGCGGGCAGCGTCATCCGCGCGCGCCGGTCCAGGCCGCGCAGCGCCCCCTCGATCCGCGCCCGCTCCGGCCCCGACAGCTCGTCGGCCTCCTCGTCCAGCAGGTCCTCCAGCGCCCGCGCCAGCGCCAGCAGCGGCTGCTCGATCCGCGCCAGCGCGGCGGCCGCCTCCCGCGCCGTCGCCCGCACCAGGTCCAGCGCCGGCCGCGCCTGGCACTCCATCCCCACTTCGCTCGGCGCCGCGCGCGCCCGCAGCTGCTCCAGCACCGCCACCACGAACGCCTCGATCGGCCCGGCCGGCCGCACCTCCCCGTTCGGCGGCGCGATCCGCCCGCTCCAGCCCTCGCCCGGCAGCGCCGCGGCCGCGTGGCAGGCGTCCTCCAGCGCGCGCCGCGCATCCTCCCGCTCGCCCAGCAGGTCCGACAGCCGGTTCTCCAGCCCCCGCCCGCGCCGCCCGCGCCCCTCCGGCCCGCGGATCCAGCGCCGCATCTCCGCGCTCTCCGCCCCCGACAGCGCCGCCGAGAACGCGCTGTCCGCCGCGTCGAACAGGTGGTGGCCCTCGTCGAACACGATGCGCTTCAGCTTCGCGGTCTCCCCGTCGGCCTTGCTGCCGCGCGCCGCCCGCGCCCCGTCGAACGCCGCCTGGGTCATCACCAGCGCGTGGTTGGCGATCACCAGGTCCGCCCGCCGCGAGCCGCGGATCGCCTTCTCCACCCAGCACGCCCGGTAATGCTGGCACCCCGCGTGGATGCACTCCCCTCTCCGATCGACGAGATTTGCTGGGCTCGCCTGAGCCACCGGCGGCACGGCGAACAGCGTCGGCAGCCAGGCGGGAAAATCCCCGCCCGTCATGTCCCCGTCCCGCGTCGCCCGCGCCCAGCGCGCGGCCAGCCCCATCCCCACCAAGTCCGCCCCGCCCATCTGGGCGGCGTTGGCCTGGTCCTGGAAGTTCAGCAGGCACAGGTAGTTCTCGCGCCCCTTGCGCACGACCGCCTTCTTGGCCCGCACCTTCTCGTCCGGCCACAGCGCCCGGCTCTCCCGCTCGATCTGCCGCTGCAGCGCGCGCGTGTAGGTCGACACCCACACCGCCGGCCCGTTCGCCTCCGCCCACAGCGAGGCCGGCGCCAGGTACGCGAGCGTCTTGCCCACGCCGGTCCCGGCCTCCGCCAGCATCATCCGCGGCTCGCCCTCCCGCTCGCGGGGCTCGAACGCATAGGCCGCCTCGGCCGCATAGTCCGCCTGCGCCGGCCGCGCCTCGTCCAGCCCGTGCCGCACCAGCAGTTCCGCCAGCCGCGCCCGCGCCAGCCCCGGATCCACCGGCTTGCTCCCCGCCTCCCCCGGCGGCGCCTCGGCCTCCCACTCCGCCGTCCGCGCCCACACGTCGAGCCCCGACGTCCGGAACATGTTCCCCACCGGCCGCGACCGCAGCGCGGCGACCGCGGGGGCCCCCC
>CAZBXO010000083.1:0-9967 GCA_964495645.1 uncultured Phenylobacterium sp.
CGGGGATCATGGACACCCCGATGCTGGGCGGGCTGAAGACCCGCGCGCCGCAGGTGTATGCCGGGCTGGCGGCGTCGGTGACGTTCCCGAAGCGGCTGGGCAATGCGGAGGAGTATGCGGACCTGGCGGTGACGATGTGCCGGAACGGGTACCTGAACGGCGAGACCGTGCGCCTGGACGGGGCGATCCGGATGGCGCCGCGGTAGCCCTCCACGGGCCCGCGGCCTCGGGCTCTGACCCGAGAGGTTCCGCAGGGCCCCATGCCGTCCGTCAGATGTGCGGGCGGGCTACGCCGGGATAGAGACGCACCTCCGTCCGCGGCCCGGCGCACGCCGAACCGCTGGCGGCGGCGGTCTTCCAGGTGAAGCCCTCCCGGCCTCGCCAGCACTCGTCGCCGCGGATCGGCGCCACGGCGGCCGGCCCATAGCCCGCGGCGAGCACCGCCGACCGTACGTTCTCGATGCGCCGCTCCGTGACGCGCTGACTGGCGATGAACCCGCCGGCGATCAGGAGGCTGGCGGCGACCGCCGCCACGACGAGCGCCGCGGCGTTCTTCGGCTCGCTGCGGATGTGCAGCGGGTTGGACCTCAGCATCATCATCGTCGTGCTCCCTCGATCCGGGCGACGGAGGCCTTGCAACGGCTTGCGACCGTCACGCCATGGCTCGCGAAGGGTATGCCCCTGCCTTGCGCGCCACGGCCGCCCCCGCCAGGGGTTGCTACCGTGACGCCAGGTTATCGACGGGCGCCGGACCGAGTTCGCTCATGAGGAGCGCGGCCTGGCCGCAAGCGCGGCCTGATCTCTGAGAACGAGGATACCCATCCGGGTCGGCGCGGACAACCGAATCCGGCCGACTGCGTCGGCGAAGCCGTTTGACAGCCCGCCGGTTCCTCGAACACGGTTCAGCCAGGGTCGAGGGCGTGTTGCAATGACAGACGTGAAGGCGCCGCCGTCGAGGCGGCGGCGGGCGGCGCCGACGACGCCGGACCCCATCGAGCTGGCCATGGAGGCCGCGCCGCCGGACGTGGCTGAGCGCGTGCTGGAGCGCCACGCGCAGCTGATCGGCTGGCAGATCGCCAGCGAGCGGGCCGGGTTCGTGCTGAAGGCGCTGACCATCGGCGCGGTGGCGGCCGCGGTCGGCGCGTTCGGGGTGATGGCCTGGGAGGCGAGCCGGGCGCGGGGGCTGGTGGTGGCCGGATTCTCCGCCCCGCCGTCGTATGCGGCGCGCGGGCTGTCGGGCGATGCGCTGGCGGCGGACCTGACCCACCGGATCGCGGCGCGGGTGCGGACCACCAACGCCGTGTCGCTCACCCGAACGGACGGCGTCCGCGCCGATGGGGGCGACGTGGTCAAGGTCGAGATCCCGCAGACCGGCGTGTCGCTGGGGGAGATATCGCGGGCCTTGCGCGGCTGGCTGGGCCACGAGCGGCGGCTCACGGCAGCGCTGCGCGACGAAGGCGACGGCGTGGCCTCGATCGTCCTGGCGCTCGCGGGCGCCGATCCGGTCACGGTGCGCGGGCCGGCGGGCGACATCGACGGCCTGATGAATGCCGCGGCGGACGCGGCCTTCGCCGAGTACGATCCGCAGAACGTGATCATCTACCTGGGCAACCAGGGGCGCGAGCAGGAGGCCGGCGCCGCGGCCGAACGTCTCGTGCGCGCCGCTTCGACACCCCGCGACCGCGCGAGGGCGTACGGCTTCTGGGCCCTCACCGATCCGGACGCCCACCGCGCCCTGGTCAAGGCGCAGCTGGCGACGGAGGCGGATCCGCAGCTGATGAGCGGCTGGCTGGAGGGGGCGAACGCGACCCTGAGGCTCGGCCGCGACGAGGCCTACCTCGCCTATGTGCGCCGGCTGGCGGCGGTGCGGACCTCGTATCAGGACGAGTCGGTGCGTGGGCGACTGGCGCCGGTGGTCGCGCTCGGTCGCTGGCAGGCCGGCCTCTTCCTGGGCGACTACGTCGAGCCGCCGGAGATGGTGATGGCCTTCGTAGGGCCGTCCGCCACCCGCGCCCGCGTGAGGGCCCTGTTGCATGACGGCGCCGGCGCGGCCGAGCAGCTGCGCTTTGCCGAACTGGAAGGGCTCCCGCCGACGGCGGGCCTGGAGGTCCGCTGGGCGGCGGCGGCGGGCGCCGGCGACTGGCCCGCGGCGCTCGGCGCGGCGCAGGCCCTGACGGCCTGGGCGGTCGGCGATCCGCTGCCGGGTGTTCCGGTCTGGTTCAACCGCCTGCGCACCGTGGAGCTGCCGACGAAGTACCGGCCGTGGCTGGCGCTGGCGATGGCGCGGACGGGGGACGTGGCCGCCGCCCAGACGCTGGCCGCGATGGGCCCGCTGGACTGCTACCTCTGTGTGCGGGTGCGCGGGCAGGTGGCCGAGGCGGCCGGCGACCGGGCGGGCGCGGACCGCTGGTTCGCCGAGGCGGTGCGGCAGGGGCCGTCGCTGCCGTTCGCGCACCTGGAGTGGGGGCAGGCGAAGCTGGCGCGGGGGGACAGGGCCGGCGCGGTCGCCGCGTTCGCCAGGGCGCATGCGCTGTCGCCGCGCTTCGCCGATCCGCTGGAGGCCTGGGGCGAGGCGCTGGCCGCGCAAGGCGATGCGGCCGGCGCGGCCGCGAAGTACGCCGAGGCGGCGAAGATCGCGCCGAAGTGGGGCCGGCTGCACCTGAAGTGGGGCCAAGCGCTGGCGAGGCTGGGCCAGGCCGACGAGGCGCGCGCCCACTTCCGGACCGCGGCGGGCCTCAACCTCTCCGGGCCGGACCGCGCGGAGCTCGCGGCGCAGCGGGCGTAGCGCCGTGGGCGGATCGCTCGGGGAGAAGCTCGGCGAGGGCTGGTTCGCCGAGGTGCACGTCTGGGCGCCGGGCCAGGTCATCAAGCTGTTCAAGCCGGGGATCCGGCGGCGCGTGGGGCGCTACGAGGCGATCCTGACCCAGGCGGTGTTCGCAGCCGGCGGGCCCGCGCCGCAGGTGCTGGACGAGCTGATGCTGGGGGATCGCTACGGGTTCGTGATGCCGCGGTACGACGGCCCCACCCTGGCGCAGCAGCTGCGGGCCGAGGCGGTGACGACCGAGGCGGCGGGCGAGGTGCTCGCGGGCCTGGGCCTCGCCGTCCACCGCACCCCGGCGCCGGCCGAAGCGCTGTCGGTCGCGGCCTACGTCGAGGGCTCCCTGCAGTCGTATCCCGACCGTCTCCCGCCGGACCTGGGAGCGGGCGTCCTTGCGCTCGCGACGCGGCTGGCGCCGGACGACCGGCTCAGCCACTGCGACCTGCACCCGGCCAACGTGATCATGACGGCGGACGGCCCGCGGCTGGTGGACTGGACCGGCGCCAAGCGCGGCGGCGCGGCGATGGACCTGGCGTGCTGCCGCTTCCTGCGGACGGAGATCGTCCCGGAGATCCTGGGCGATGCGGCCGCGCAGGCGGCGCTCGACGAGGCGGTGCAGGACGCCTACGCGCGGCTGGCCGGGCGGCCGCGGGCCGAGCTGCAGGTCGCCGTGGAGGCCCAACTGCCGGTGGTGCGCGCCCTTTTCCTGCTGGGCGGCATGCCGCGGCCGGAAACCCGCGAGCGGCTGCTTCGGCGGCTGGAAGCCGACCTGGGCCGGCGCCCGCCTACTGCGCCGGCGGCTCCGCGTTGACCTTGAAGGCCGGGCCCATGAGCCTGGCCTTGGCCTGGAGGGCGACGGCGGTGGTCTCGCACTTGGCGGGCAGCGCCCAGCTCATCCATTCCTGGGCCTTGCGGGCCTTGGTCACCTCGCCCTTCGGTTGCCAGACGGCGCGGCCCTGCTGCACGGCCTTGGCGCCTTCGGTATTGATCGGGCGGATGGAGGCCTTCTCGGCGGCGGTGATCGCGTCCTGGAACAGCTTCAGCTTGGCGCGGCCGTCCTTCTGCATGTCGGCGTAGACCTTGAGGTCGTCCTCCAGGCGCACGCCCGGCTTGCGGAACTGGCTCTCGATGCGGGTGACCTCGGGCATCACCTCGTCGTGCAGCTCGAGGTAGCCGCGCAGGGTCCCGTAGCACCAGGCCACGAAGGGATAGTCGTCCCGCGGCGCGCCGGTGGGATGGGGCGCTTCCGGCGAAGCGGCGGCTTCGGCCGGCGGGACGTCCTGCGCGAACAGCGCGAGAGCGAGGGCAAGAGACAGCATCCGGGGTCCTTGGCTTGCGATTATGGCGTCAGCCGGGCGGCGGACCGTAACCCCCGCCTCCCGGGGTCTCGATCTCGATCGCGTCGCCAAGCTCTACCGTAACGGAGAAGCAGCCGGCGAGTTCACTAGCGTCGCCCGATTTGCGGAGCAAACGCTGGCGGCCGGGCAGGCCGGGCTTGCCGCCGGCGAGGCCCTGGGGTGCGTTCTCGCGGCGCGAGGACAGGAGCGCGGCCTCCATGGGAGCCAGGAAGCGGATGCGGCGGACGGCGCCGTCGCCGCCGGGGTGGGCGCCGGCGCCGCCGGAGCCGCGGCGGACGCCGAAGTGCTCCAGGCGGACCGGGAAGCGGCGCTCGAGGATCTCCGGGTCGGTGAGGCGCGAGTTGGTCATGTGGATGTGCACGGCGCTGGCGCCGGGGGCTGAGGCGGTGGCGCCGGCGCCGCCGCAGATGGTCTCGTAGTACTGGCGGGTCGCGTCGCCGAAGGTGAAATTGTTCATGCTGCCGGCGCCGTTGGCCATGACACCCAGGGCCGCATAGAGGGCGTCGACCACGTGCTGGGAGGTCTCGACGTTGCCGGCGACGACGGCGGCGGGCGGGTGCGGGTCCAGCATGGAGCCCGGGCGGGTGAGGATGGCGAGCGGCTCGAGGCAGCCGGCGTTCAGCGGGATGTCGTCGTCCACCAGGGTGCGGAAGACGTAGAGCGCGGCGGCGTCGACCACCGCCGAGGGGGCGTTGAAGTTGCTGGCGAGCTGGGCGGCGGACTGCGTGAAGTCGAGCGTGGCGGTGCGGGCGGCGGCGTCGACGGTGGTGGTGACGACGATCTCGCCGGCGCCGTCGAGGGGGACCCGGGCGGCGCCGTCGTGGAGGCGGCCGACGGCGCGGCGGACCGCCTCGGCGGCGTTCTGCTGGACGAAGCCCATGTAGGCGGCGACCGCGGGGGCGCCGTAGCTGCGAATCATCCCGGCCACCGCGGCGGCGCCGGCTTGGCAGGCGGCGACCTGGGCCTTGAGGTCGGCGAGGTTGCGGTCCGGCGCACGGGCGGGCCAGCGGCCGGCGAGGAGAGCGGCGCGGGTCTCGGCGTCGAGGAAGCGGCCCTGGCGCATGATCGGAACGGCGTCGAGCAGGACGCCCTCTTCCTCGATGGTGCGCGAGAAAGGCGGCATCGATCCCGGCTGGACGCCGCCCACGTCGGCGTGGTGGCCGCGGGCCGCGACGTAGAAGGCGGGGCGAGGATCCGTCTCGGCCATGAAGACCGGCATGACGACGGTGATGTCCGGCAGGTGTGTGCCGCCCGCGTAGGGGTTGTTGAGCGCGAAGGCCTCGCCGGGCTGCAGCGTGGGATGGCGGTCGCGGACGGCGCGGACGGAGGCGCCCATGGAGCCGAGGTGGACCGGCATGTGCGGGGCGTTGGCCACCAGGCCGCCGTCGGCGTCGAACAGGGCGCAGGAGAAGTCGAGCCGCTCCTTGATGTTGACCGAGTGGGCGGTGCGCTCGAGCGCCGCGCCCATGGCCTCGGCGACGCCCATGAAGCGACGGTTGAAGAGCTCGAGGGTGACGGGGTCGGGGCGGTCGAGGGCGATGGTCGACTGGGCGGGGGCGCCGGTGCGGGTGAGGCGGATGAGACCGTCGGCGTCGGCCGTGGCGGTCCAGCCGGGCAGGACGGCGATCTGGGTGTCGGCGCGGACGATGAGCGCCGGGCCGGGCGCTGTGGTGAGTTGGTCGGCAGGGATCACGGGGGCGTCTTGCCAAGCGCCGAGCGCGAACATTCGGGTTTCCCCTCCCCCTTGCGGGGAGGGGGCAGGGGGTGGGCGTGCTGTGGAGGGGCTCGGCGTTTCACCCCCACCCCAACCCCTCCCCGCAAGGGGGAGGGGCTTTGACTGCGCTTCGACCTCTGCGGCGGCGATCAGGATCGGGCGCTCGGGTTCGGTGAAGCCGAAGAGGCGTTGGTGGGCTTCCTCGAACTCGGCCTTCGGGTCCGTCAGCGAGACGGGAAGTTCGGCGTCCGCGCCCTCATAGCGGAGACGTAGTGTGCGACTGAGCGAGAATGGTGCGGCTCCTTGTTCGCGCAACGCGTCCATGGCCGCCCCGGCCAAGTCGATGAGCAGCTCGTCGGCCGCCTCGAGGCCTTCCGGCGAGAGCGGTGCGTCGAGGCCGGCCTGGCGCAGCGCCGTCACCTCGGCCTGGCCGATGCCCCAGGCGGAAAGGACGGAGGCGTAGCGCGGGCAGAGCACCTCGGTGACGCCGAGGGCCTCGGCGGTCTGGCAGGCGACCTGGCCGGCGGCGCCGCCGAAGGCGACGAGGGCGTGGCCGCGCGGGTCGAAGCCGCGCTCGGTGGAGATGCGGCGCACGGCCTGGGCCATCTGCTCGACGGCCACGGCGACGAAGCCCTCGGCGGCGGCCTCGACGGTGGTCCCCATCCGGGCGGCGAGGTCGGCGAGGCGAACGCGGCTGGCCGCCGGGTCCAGCGGCCGGTCGCCGGCCGGGCCGAACACGTTCGGGAAGAAGCGCGGATCGAGGCGCCCCAGCGCCAGGTTGGCGTCGGTGACGGCGGCGGGGCCGCCCTTGCCGTAGCAGGCGGGGCCGGGGTCGGCGCCGGCGCTGTCGGGTCCGGCGCGGGCGCGCATGCCGTCGAAGGCGAGGATCGAGCCGCCGCCGGCCGCGACGGTCTCCACGTCCAGCATCGGCGAGCGGAGTTTCACGCCGGCCACGCGCGCGGCGTCGCGGCGCTCCAGGGCGCCGGCGTAGCGGCAGACGTCGGTGGACGTGCCGCCCATGTCGAAGCCGAGCACGGCGTGGGCCCCCGCCGCCGCGGCGGTGCGGGCGACGCCGACCACGCCGCCGGCCGGTCCGGAGACCACGGCGTCGCGGCCGCGGAAGGCCTCGGCGCGGACCAGGCCGCCGGCCGAGGTCATGAAGTAGAGCGGCGCGCCGGCGACCGCGTCGGCGACCTGGGCGACGTAGGCCCGCAGCACCGGCGTCAGGTAAGCGTCGGCGACGGTCGTCTCGGCGCGCGGCACGTACTTGGGCAGCGGCGAGACCTCCGAGCTCAAGGCCACGAACTCGAAGCCCGCGCCGCGGGCGATCTCGCCGGCCAGCTGCTCGTGCACGGGGTTGAGATCGGCGTGCAGGAAGGCGATGGCGGCCGAGGTGAAGCCTTCGCCGGCGGCGGCCTCGAGGCGGGCACGCAGCTCGGCGGCGTCGAGCGCGCGGACCACCGAGCCGTCGGCGGCCAGCCGCTCGCCGGCCTCGACCACGCCGGCGTAGAGCGGCTCCGGCTTGACGATATTGAGCGCGAAGAGGTCCGGCCGCGCCTGGTCGCCGATCACCAGGGCGTCGGCGAACCCCTCGGTGGCGACGAACAGGGTCTTGGCGCCGCGCCGCTCCAGGAGCGCGTTGGTGGCGACCGTCGTGCCCATCTTGATGGCGGTGACACGGGCGGCCGGGAAGGAGGCGCCGCGCGGGACGTCCAGGATGCGCCGCATGCCCTCGACGGCGGCGTCCGGATAGGCGGCGGAGGCCGACAACAGCTTGAGCGAGACTTCGGCCCCGTCGTCCGCATAGCCGATCACGTCGGTGAAGGTGCCCCCCCGGTCGATCCAGAACGCCCAGCGCCTCTCCAAAACTTAACCTCGACCGATCATTGTCATGCGGGCGCCATCGTCATACTTCACGGCATACCCCATGAGCTTCTGGCGCAAAATCGCAGGCCTCGCGGTTCGCGGAATCGACGAGGCGGAATGCACGGACTGCCCGCCGGGGCCGCCCGGGGCGGATCCTGCGTTCACGACGGCGGTGACGGCGCTGGGCGCCAAGCTGGCCAAGGCCGACGGCGTGGCGACCGCCGACGAGTACGACGCCTTCTCGATCGTCTTCCAGTCGGAAGCCGGCAGCGAGGGCAACATTCGCCGCCTGTACCTTCTGGCCCACCAGACCACGCGCGGGTTCGAGAGCTACGCCCGGCGGCTGAAGAAGCGCTACGGCAGCTGCCCGCAGCTCCTCGAAGACGTGCTGGACGGCCTCTTCCATATCGCCTCCGCCGACGGGGTCGTGACGGCGGACGAGCTGGTCTACCTGGAGCGGACGGGCGAACTGCTGGGGCTTTCGCCGCTGACCGTGCGACGGTTGAAGGCCACCCACCTGGGCGCGGCCAACGACGACCCCTACGTGGTGCTGGGCGTGGCCGCCGACGCCTCGGACGAGGTCGTGCGGGCCGCCTGGAGGGCGCAGCTCTCCGAGGCCCACCCCGACCGGGCCCGCGCCCGGGGCCTGCCGTCCGAGTTCATCGAGGTGGCCGAGGCCAAGTCGGCGGCGATCAACGCGGCCTACGACACCATCCAGCGGGAGCGGCGCGCGCTCAGCGTCGCGGGCGCGGCATGACCGCCCAAGTGGCGCCGCTCGCGCCAACGTTTATTGACGCGCGGAACCAAAGTGCTCTCATAGCGTGTTCCCTGGCGCGTATGGCGCCGGCCCGAAAGGACTGTCGATGGTGAAGGCGTTCGCCGCCCGGCACGGATCCGCCCTTCGCGGCGTCGCTGCGATCGCCGCCACGCTGGCGACACTGGGCGCGCTGCTGGTCGGCGCCGTGTTGGCAGTCTTCGCGGCGGCCACGGTGGCGGTCATCGCGCTGATGACCTCGGCGCTGCTGGCCTTCGCGTCGCTGGCCATGCGGGCCCGCCGCACCGTCCGCGCCCGCCGCGACGACGGCGTCATCGAAGCCAAGCACCTCGGCGGCCACCACTGGGTGGCGTTCGGCTGGAACGAGCGGTCGTAGGCGTCGACTGACTAGACGCCCTCGAACAACACCCCCAGCGCGCCCCTGACGGCCCAGCTCTCACTCTCTGTCAGTGTGCGTATGGGCTGAAGCCCCAGCTCGCGAAGCGGCACTGCGGCCATCTGGAGCGGGAGCAACATTAGCGTCTTGCCCTCGATCTCGAAGGATGGCGTCAGCCGCGCAGGCAGTGCGCCGTTGAGGTCCGGAACCGGGACGAGCGGCACGACCACGCGGGTGCTGGTGGGAAGTAGCAGATCGGACTGCACGTCGACGACGAGCACCCCGTTCGGCAGGCGGTAGACGCCGTTCTCCATCAGAACTGGCGGTACTGCTCAAGTCGTAGGCCGTCCTTCTCGACGCTCGCATTGTACCAGTCGAAGAATGCGCGATTTTCCGCCTGCCAGCGCCGCGCCCGCTCAGCCGTCACCGCGGCTTCCAGACCGCTCTCGCAAGCACGCGAGAGGTTCAGGCCGAGCGACTTGGCTTCCTCGACGAGAGGCGCTGGGAGCGTGAGGTTCAACCGCTGGCGACTTGGAATGTGCGCATTATCCATGCGCATACTCTGCGCTTATCAAGTGTACTTGTCAGCTGCCCGGCGCCACTTCACGGGATGCGCAGCAGTCGGTCCAGCGAGGCCTTGCCGCCGCCCAGCGCGATCAGGGGCAGGAGCAGGCCGGCCCAGCTGAGGTGGGTCGACCAGGCGTCCGGGTAGACGAAGATCTCGATGACCAGGGTCATGCCGAGGAGGCCGGCGGCCGAGAGACGCGTGAATAGGCCCAGCACCAGGAGGATCGAGAACAGGTGCTCGGCGATCGTCGCGGCGTAGGCGGCCTGGACCGGCGGGATGAGGGGCAGGGCGTATTCCGTCCGGAACAGCTCGAACGTCCCGTCCGTGAGGGTGAAGATGCCCTCGACCTTGGTGCGGCCGGAGAGGAAGAAGACCGAGGCGATCCCGAGGCGCTGCACGAGCAGCAGGACGGAGGGCTGCAGGACCTTCTCCGCCACGCCCGCGGCGCGGCCATAGAGTGACAGAGGGGCGAAGGCGGGGGCGACGGTGATG
>CAZBXO010000083.1:10067-15834 GCA_964495645.1 uncultured Phenylobacterium sp.
GCCCGCGGCGCGGCCATAGAGTGACAGAGGGGCGAAGGCGGGGGCGACGGTGATGGTCATCGTTGGAGGCTCCGTTGAAACTGGGGTGGGGCGGCGAAGACGCCGGCCTCGAGGAAGGTTCGGAACAGGCCGCCGAGATCGGCGTCCGGGTGGCGCTCGGCCGTGACGAGGGCGGCGGCTCCGACGGTCTCGCCGACACGGACGGCCGACAGGAACCGGCGCGCGGGCGCGTCGAGGACGCGGGCCTCGACGGTGGAATGTGGCCGGGTGAAGAGGGCGCACTCGCCGCGCCATTCCGGCTCGATCGAGCTTGGCGTGCCTTCCTGGTGCGCAAGCCAGATACTCATCGCCGGCAAGGACGACCAGTGGTAGCGGGCCGCCGGGTGGAGGTTGAGGTGGGTGAGGTTCCAGGCGTCCGGACCGACCTCGGCCAGCGCGTCGGGCGCGAGCGGCGCGGCGTCGGGGGCGAACAGAGCCTCCAGGTGCAGGCGCTCGATCCTGGCGACGTCGCCGAGGTAGGGCAGGTCGACCCGGGCTGCGATCCAGTCTGCGAAGCGGCGGCCGTAGAGCGCCAGCACCGGCGAATCCGGCGGTTGGGCCAGGGAGAAGTCGGCCGCCATGTTGCGGAACACCGCCTCGCCGACGATCGCGCGGACGACGGGATAGTTGTCGGCGAGCGCTTCGACCGCGCCGGAGAGGCTGGTGTTGCGGTAGATCGCCAGCGGTCCGGTCTCGGAGACGGGGCGCGCCAGGTCGCGGATGAAATCGCGCTGGAAGGCGGCGAGGTCAGACATGGGCGGGTTCCTTGGCTGCCCGCTTCAGGACGGCTGCGACGCGGTCGCGTTCGGCCATCAGGTCGCGGAAGGGCGGGACATTGCCGTCCCGCTCGATGAGGGTCGGCCGCGGGCCGATCCGGGCCGTGAAGCCCTCGAAGAGCCGCCAGACGCCCTCGGCGATCGGCGCGCCGTGGCTGTCGATCAGCAGGTCGAGAGAGGCGTCGGCCTCGTGGCCGGCGAGGTGGATCTCGCCCACGGCCTCGGCCGGCACGGCGGCCAGCCACCCGGACGGATCGAAGCCCAGGTTGAAGGCGCTGACCGCGACGTTGTTCACGTCGATCAGCAGGCCGCAGCCCGTTCGCTTCGTGAGCTCGACCAGGAAGTCGACCTCGCCCCAGCAGTGGCCGCACAGCGGCATGTAGTGGGACGGGTTCTCGACCAGGATCTGGCGGCCCAGGCTGTCCTGCACGATCTCGATGTTGCGCGCGATGCGGATCAGCGCCTCGGTCGTGCGCGGAAAGGGCAGGAGGTCGGGCAGGCAACGCTCGCCGATCCGCGACCAGGCGATGTGCTCCGACACCAGGAAGGGGTCGAACCGGTCCGCCAGCCGCTTCAGCGCCGCGAGGTGGTCGCAGTCCGGGTCGGCCGCGCCGGCCAGCGAGAGGCCGACGCCGTGCAGCGAGAGCGGACGTTGGGCGCGCAGCGCCTCCAGCATCGCCAGGCGCGGACCGCCCGGCAGCATGTAGTTCTCGGCGTGGACCTCGAACCATAGCCCCGCCGCCGGCGACGCCATGGCGTCCTGGAAGTGATCGGCCTTGAAGCCGATGCCGGCGGAGGGAGTCATGGCGCCTAACCCTTCACCGGGGTGAGCGAGCCGTGGCCCTTGGGGGTCTTGATCGCCTCGCAGGTGCCCTTGGCCACGTACTTCCAGGCGTCGCCCTGATAGTTGACGCGGCTGGTGCCGGCGCAGCTGGTGCCCGCGCCCGCCTTGCAGTCGTTCTTCCCGGCCAGCGAGACGCCGTAGCACTTGTCGCTGTTGGGCTGCGGCTTCACCGGCGCGGCGTGGGCCGCAGCGCTGGTGAGGGCCGTCAGGACGGCGGCGGTGAGGGCGGTCTTGGCGATGTTCATGATGGTCTCCGTTTGGTCCGTTGAGGGTTCGGTGTTCGGACCGGCCGGCGGACGAACCGCCTTGCCGATGGGCCAAGACCTAGGCTGGGCCCTGCGGCGGCGGCCAATCGCATGGCGGCATGGAATCCATGCGCAAACCGCATTTCCGGTCGGGAACGGACGGCGTCACTGAGGAGCGACCTCTTGGACAGGACGTCCCCGATGACCATTCAGACCTTCACGGCCACCTCGGAGCGCCCCCGGCGCGGCGTGGCCGCTCAGCCTCGCTCAGAGCACGTGACCGAGGCGCCCCGCCGTCCTCGGGTGGTGATCGTCGGCGCCGGCTTCGGCGGCCTCGCTGCGGCGCGCGCGCTCAGCCGCGCCCCCGTCGACGTGACCCTGATCGACAAGCGCAACCACCACCTCTTCCAGCCGCTGCTGTACCAGGTGGCGACCGCCGCCCTGTCTCCCGCCGACATCGCCGGACCGATCCGGGCCATCGTCCGAGGCCAGGCCAACATCCGCGTGCTGCTGGAGCGGGTGGTGGGCGTCGACAGCGGCGCCCGGGTCGTCGAACTGGCGGACGGAGCGGTCCCCTACGACTGGCTGATCCTGGCGAGCGGGGCGCAGCACAGCTATTTCGGCCGCGACGAGTGGGCCGAGCATGCGCCGGCGCTGAAGACCATCGACGACGCGACGGCCGTGCGACGCAGGGTGCTGCTGGCGCTGGAGCGGGCCGAGGCCGAACAGGACAATCACACCGACCGGCGCCGCGCGCTCTTGACCTTCGTCGTGATCGGCGGCGGGCCGACCGGGGTCGAGATGGCCGGCGCCATCGCCGAACTGGCGCACCGTTCGGTCTCGCGCGACTTCCGCCACATCACCCCGCACTGCTCGCGGGTGGTGCTGATCGATGGGGGCCAGCGGCTGCTGGCGGCGTTCCCGCCGGACCTCTCGGCCGCCGCGCAGCGGGCGGTGGAGGGCCTGGGCGTCGAGGTGCGGCTGGGTGCGCGGGTGACCGGCGTCGGCGACGGCTACGTCGAGGTCGGCGGCGAGCGGATCCCCACCTACACGGCCGTCTGGGCCGCCGGCGTCATGGCTTCACCCGCCGCGGACTGGGTCCAGGCGCCGCGGGACCGCGCCGGGCGCGTGATGGTCGAGGCCGACCTGCGCGTGACCGGCTCGCGCGACATCTTCGCGATCGGCGACACCGCGCACTGCGAGGGCGCGTCCGGACGGCCGCTGCCCGGGATCGCGCCGGTCGCCAAGCAGCAGGGCCGCTATGTGGCGGCCGTCATCGTGGCAGCGCTCAAGGGTCGGACGCTCGGGCCCTTCCGCTACCGGCACTACGGCAACCTGGCGACGATCGGGCGCAAGCGGGCGGTGATCGACTTCGGGCGCATCCACGTGACGGGCTTCGCCGCCTGGGTGCTCTGGTCGGCCGCGCACGTCTTCTTCCTGGTGGGGTTCCGCAACCGCCTGGCGGTGGGGATGACGCTGCTCTGGAACTACCTGACGTTCGCGCGCCACGCCCGGCTGATCACCGGCGAGGTCAGTGGCGAGGCGCGGTCGGCCGTCGCCCTGCAGCCCGCGGAATAGCGGCGCCGTCGCCCGGCGTGCTACGGGCTTTCGCGGGGGTGCGATGAACGAGCCGGCCCGTCCGTCGATCGAGGAGGTCTTTCGCGCGGTTCGCGATGACCCGGCGCTGTCGCTGAACGAGCGGCTCGAGCGGCTGTCGGCCTGCTACCGGGCCGTCCTTCCGGAGTACCCGGCCGCCGTGGACGAGCTGGTGGCGCACCTGGAGGCCGGCGCGGCCGGGTCCGCCGCGCCGCAGGTCGGCGACGCGATGCCGGACTTCATCATGCCCGACCAGGACGGGCGGCTCGTGCGGCTTTCCGACCTGCTGGCGGAGGGCCCGGTGGTTCTCGTCTTCCACCGCGCCCACTGGTGTCCCTACTGCCGAATGAACCTGGCCGCGCTCGCGCAGATCCAGGGCCGGATCGGTGCGGCGCAGATCGTGGCGGTGTCGGCCGAGACGCAGGCCCATACCCGCACGATGCGCGACGAGGCCGAGGCCGACTTCCGCCTGCTGTCGGACATGGGCGCCGGCTACACCCTGTCGCTGGGCCTGGCCATCTGGCTCGGCGACGCGATCATCGCGATCCACCGCCGGGCGGGCCGCGACATCCCAGGCGACCAGGGCGGGGGCGACTGGATCGTGCCGATCCCTGCGGTCTTCGTGATCGACCGGGATGGGACCGTCGCCGTGCGCCACGTCGATCCGGACTACCGGCGGCGCATGGAGCTCACCGAGCTACTGGAGGGTCTGGAGCGCCTGCAGGCGCGCTGACCAGTCGGTGGAGCGCGCCAGATTCAGCAGGGCGGTGGCCTCGCGCGACCGGGGCCGTCCCGCGGCGGCGTAGATCGCCACCGTGCGCGTCAGCTCCAGCCCCGAGCAGCGCACATGCCGCAAGCGGTCGGACAGGAACTTGCTGGCCGGCAGGACGGCGACCCCGAAGCCGGCGGCCACCAGCGCCTCCAGGTCACGGTCGCAATCGAACTCGTGCGCCTGATCGACGGCGGCGCCCGCCTCGGCCAGCCGGTCGATGTCGAATTCAGCCTGGTCGGGATCGGCGGGGACGAGGAGCCGACGGCCGCGGACGAGCTCCACCTCAAGGTCCAGGCCGCAGTGCGCAGCCAGTTCGTGACCGGCGCCCACGACCAGGTCGAAGGACTCGGCGAACATCGGCCAGGCCTCGATGCGCTCCCAGGTCTCGCCGATCGGGCCGCCCAAGGCGAGGTCGGCCTCACCGGTCTTCAGGAGTTCGCCGACCTGCGGGCCCGAACCGCGCCGCAGCTTGAACTGCAACGCCGGAAACGCACGGCGCAACTCGGTCAGCAGCGGAAGCAGGAGTTCGATGTCCAGGGTGCGCGAGACGGCCAGGGTCAGGGTCGCGACCTCGCCGGTCCTGACCTTGGCGGCCAGCAGCTTGGCGGCGATGGCGCTGTCGTAGACCTGTTGCAGGATGGGCTGCATGCGCTCACCCAGGTCGGTCAAGTGGGTCAGGCGCCCCTCGCGGCGCAGCAGGTCGCCGCCGAACTCGTCCTCCAGCTGCTTGATCGCCCGGGTCAGCGCCGGCTGGCTGATCGAGCATTCCTCGGCAGCGCGCGTGAAGTTCAGCGTCCGCGCCACGGCGAGGAAGTATCGAACCTGCTGCATTTCCATGGCGGTTCCCCGGCGGGCCGCAGGCTAGCGCAGCCGGATTCCGAAACCAATGTCAGCCGCCGCGCTGGTCGCGCGACCTTGCGAGGACCGCCTCGCGGCGCTCGGCGATCTCGGCGCCGCGATTGCCGCCGAAGCCGCCGTCTCGGGCGTGGCGGGCGTGGATGCGGCGCGCGTCCGCCGTCGGCGGGCCGACGCTGTCGTCCCAGTCGCGGCGCAGCGTGGTGACCATGTCGCGCGGCTGTTCGGCGATGGCGTCGGCCAGCTTCATGGTGAAGGGCAGCAGTTCCTCGTGCGGCACGAGGTGGTTCACCAGGCCGATGCGCAGCGCGGTCTGCGCGTCGACGAAGTTGCCGCTGAGCGAGATCTCGCGAGCCCAGGCGGCGCCCACGCGGCGGGGCAGGTCGACCACCACGGGGCCAGGATAGACGCCGACGCGCAGGTGGGTGTCGGCGAAGGCGGCCTTCTCGGAGGCGACCATGAAGTCGCAGAGCAGGGCCACCTCGAACCCGCCGGTGACGGCCGGGCCATTGACCGCGGCGATCATCGGGATCTCCGAGGCCACCATGGCGTGGGTGTAGGAGGGGAAGTCGGCGAGCCGGTCGGCGCCCAGGTTGCGCAGGTCGAGGCCGGCGCAGAAGGCCGGATCGGCGCCGGTGAC
>CAZBXO010000084.1:0-9612 GCA_964495645.1 uncultured Phenylobacterium sp.
CATTAAGGCTCTCGCGCCAACCTCCGGGAATCGCCTAGGGATTCCCGCGTGCTCGACCGCCTGCGTCCGTACCTGTCGACCGCCGCCCTGGCGCTGCTCATCTTCTATTTCGGCTATCACGCGCTGACCGGGGAGGGCGGCCTGCTGCGCTCCGACCAGCGGGATGCGACCCTGATGGCCCGCAAGGCCGAGCTCGCGAAGCTCGCCGTCCAACGCCACGACCTGGAGGTGAGGGCCCAACTCCTGCGCGACGAGAGCCTTTCCGCAGACTTGCTGGAGGAAAGGGCGCGGGACCTGCTAGGCTTCGCCGATCCAAGGGATTATGTCATCAGGATGAAGCCTTAGGCGGCCTAGTGTGGTCCGCCTCAGGCAGGGGCGGGATCACGGAGTGACGCATGGCGCGGGCGGCTGCCGGTGAGGCCGGTCGGCGGAAGGGCAACGGCGCCGATGGCGCGTCCTCCGTCACCAAGGACGAGCTGCTCAAGTACTATCGCGAGATGCTGCTCATCCGCCGCTTCGAGGAGCGCGCGGGGCAGCTGTACGGCATGGGCCTGATCGGAGGCTTCTGCCACCTCTACATTGGCCAGGAGGCGATCGCCGTCGGCATCGAGGCGGTGCGCAAGAAGGGCGACCAGGTCATCACCGGCTACCGGGACCACGGCCAGATGTTGGTCTGCGGCATGGACCCCAAGGAAGTGATGGCCGAGCTCACCGGCCGTTCGGGCGGCTCGTCCAAGGGCAAGGGCGGCTCGATGCACATGTTCTCGCCCGAGGCGGACTTCTACGGCGGCCATGGCATCGTCGGCGCCCAGGTATCCCTCGGCACGGGCCTGGCCTTCGCCAACAAGTACCGCGGCAACGACCACGTCAGCTTCTCGTACTTCGGCGACGGCGCCGCCAACCAGGGCCAGGTCTACGAGAGCTTCAACATGGCACAGGTCTGGAAGCTGCCGGCCATCTACATCATCGAGAACAACCAATACGCCATGGGCACTTCGATCGAGCGGGCTTCGGCGGAGACCAAGCTGCACAAGCGCGGTATCTCCTTCCAGATACCGGGCGAAGAGGTCGATGGGATGAACGTGCTGGCGGTCAAGGAGGCCGCCCAGCGCGCCACCGCCCACGCCCGCGCCGGCAAGGGGCCGTACATCCTGGAGATGAAGACCTACCGCTACCGCGGCCACTCGATGAGCGATCCGGCCAAGTACCGCACCCGCGAGGAGGTCGACGAGGTCCGCAAGAACCGCGATCCGATCGACAACGTCGAGGACATGCTGGAACAGCGGGGCTGGGCCGACGAGGCGGCGCTCAAGGCCATCGACGCCGAGGTGAAGAAGATCGTTGCCGAGGCCGCCGAGTTCGCCCGCACCTCGCCCGAACCCGATCCCTCCGAACTCTGGACGGACGTCTACACGGAGGCGTCGGCGTGACTGACATCCTGATGCCAGCGCTCTCTCCGACCATGGAGGAGGGCACGCTCGCCAAGTGGCACGTCAAGGTCGGGGACAAGATCTCGTCCGGCGACGTGATCGCCGAGATCGAGACCGACAAGGCGACCATGGAGGTCGAGGCCGTCGACGAAGGCGTGATTGAAGAGCTCTTGGTCGCCGAGGGCGCCGAAGAGGTGAAGGTCAACACCCCGATCGCCCGCCTGGCCGGCGGCGATGGGGCGGCCAAGGCGGCTCCGGCCGAGGCGCCCGAGCCGGCCGCGGCCCCGGCGCCTGCCGAGGCCAAGGCGCCCCCTGCGCAAGCGGTCGCGCCGCCGCCGCCCGCGCCTGCGCCCGCCGACCCGGAGCTGCCCGCCGGCACGACGTTCGTGAAGGTGACCGTGCGCGACGCGCTGCGCGACGCCATGGCCGAGGAGATGCGCCGCGATCCGGACGTCTTCCTGATGGGCGAGGAAGTCGCCCAGTACCAGGGCGCCTACAAGGTCAGCCGCGGCCTGCTGGACGAGTTCGGCGACAAGCGGGTGATCGACACCCCGATCACCGAGCACGGCTTCGCCGGCATCGGCGCGGGCGCGGCCTTTGCGGGCCTGAAGCCGATCATCGAGTTCATGACCTTCAACTTCGCCATGCAGGCGATCGACCACATCATCAACTCGTCGGCCAAGACGCTCTACATGTCCGGCGGTCTCCTGAAGTCGTCCATCGTGTTTCGTGGCCCGAACGGCGCCGCGGCGCGGGTCGGCGCCCAGCACAGCCAGGACTACGGCGCCTGGTACGCCCACGTCCCCGGCCTGAAGGTGCTGGCGCCCTACGACTCGCAGGACGCCAAGGGCCTTCTGAAGGCGGCCATCCGCGACCCGAACCCCGTGGTGTTCCTGGAGCACGAGATGCTCTACGGCCAGGAGTTCGACGTGCCGGAAGGCGTCGACTGGGTGGCGCCGATCGGCAAGTGCAAGATTCGCCGCGAGGGCAGCCACGTGACCTTCGTCGCCTACTCGCGGATGGTGGGCTTCTGTCTGAAGGCCGCCGAGGAGTTGGCCGCTGAGGGGATCGAGGCGGAGGTCGTCGACCTGCGCACGCTGCGGCCCATGGACATCGACACGGTGGTCGAGAGCGTCAAGAAGACCAACCACCTGGTGACGGTCGAGGAAGGCTGGGGCCCGATGGGCGTGGGCGCCGAGATCTGCGCCAAGGTGACGGAGCTCGCCTTCGACTACCTCGACGCCCCGCCGATGCGGGTCCACCAGGAAGACGTCCCGCTGGCCTACGCGGCCAACCTCGAGCAGCTGTCCATGCCCTCGATCGAGCGCATCGTGGCGGCGGCCAAGGCCTCGTTGAACAAATGAGCGAGAGCCCGTTCACATGGCGGGCCGGTGGCTGCCACTGCGGCGGCGTGCGCTTCGAGGCGGCCCTGCCGGCCGTCGTCGACGCGCAGACCTGCAACTGCTCCATGTGCGGCAAGACGGGCTTCGTCCACATCATCGTGCCGGAGAGCCGGTTCCGGATCACCAAGGGCGCGGGGCGGCTCACGGAGTACACATTCAACACACGGGTCGCGAAGCACCTGTTCTGCTCGGAGTGCGGCGTGAAGGCCTTCTATCGGCCGCGCTCGAACCCGGACGGCTGGAGCGTCAACGCGCGCTGCCTCGACACAACCGACGGCCTGACCCTCCAAATCGAGGCGTTCGACGGCCAGCACTGGGAAGACAACGCCCACACCCTCAGCCATCTGTCGAAGGAGCCGGCATGACGCGACGGTTGCACGGCGCCTGCCACTGCGGGTCGATCCGCGTGATGATGGAATGCTCGGTCGCGCCCGAGAAGCTGCAGCTGCGCGCCTGCCAGTGCGGCTTCTGCCGGCGGCACGGCGGCCTGCTGTTCTCAGACCCTGATGGACAGCTGCAAATCGAGGCGACCGGCGGCTCGGTGCACCGCTACCGCTTCGGCCAGGCGCAGAGCGACTACCTCTTCTGCAACGGCTGTGGCGCCTACATCGGCGCAGTCGCCGAGACCGACATCGGCACGCTCGGCATCGTCAACGTCCGCGGGGTGGACATGCACGAGTTCGAGGGCCGCCAGGGCGAACGAATGAACTTTGAAGGCGAGACGATCGAGCAGCGAAACGCCCGGCGCAAAGCCAAATGGACGCCTGCCGTCCTCGTCGAACTCCGCGCAACGGCGTAGGTCCCCATGCCCATCGACGTCCTCATGCCCGCGCTTTCCCCCACCATGGAGGAGGGGACGCTTGCCAAGTGGCACGTGAAGAAGGGCGACACCATCTCGTCCGGCGACGTCATCGCCGAGATCGAGACCGATAAGGCGACCATGGAGGTCGAAGCCGTCGACGAGGGCGTCGTCGAGGAGATCCTGATCGCCGAGGGCACGGAGGGCGTGAAGGTCAACACGCCGATCGCGCGCCTGGCGGGGGAGGGCGGAGGGTCCGCGCCCGCGCCTCCGGCCGCCGAGGCGCCCAAGGCCGAGGCCCCGAAGGCCGCGACGCCGGCTCCGGCCTCGGCAGCTCCCGCGCCGAAGGCTGACGGCGCCCGCATCTTCGCCTCGCCGCTCGCCCGGCGGCTCGCCGCTCAGAAAGGCGTCGACCTCGCCTCGGTGAAGGGGACCGGCCCGCACGGCCGCATCGTCAAGGCCGACATCGAGGGCGCCCAGCCCGGCCAGGCCGCGCCGGCGGCCGCAGCGGCTCCCGCCGCCGCGCCCAAGGCTGCGCCGGCTGCGCCGCCCGCCGCCGCCCCGCGCCAGGCCCAGAGCCTGGAGCAGATGGGCATCCCGCCTGGCAGCTACGACCTCATCCCGCTCGACGGCATGCGTAAGACCGTCGCGCGGCGGATGACGGAGAGCTTCCGGGACGTCCCGCACTTCCCGCTGACCATCGACGTCGAGCTCGATGCGCTGCTCGCCACCCGGACAAAGATCAACGCGGGACTCGAGGCGCGCGGCATCAAGGTCAGCGTCAACGACATGGTGATGAAGGCCGTCGCGGTGGCGCTGAAGCAGGTGCCCGAGGCCAACGCCTCCTATTCGCCCGAAGGCATCGCGATGCACCACCACGCCGACATCGCCATGGCGGTGGCGATCCCCGGCGGCCTGATCACACCAATCATCCGCGCCGCCGAGACAAAGGGCGTGGCGCAGATCGCCGTCGAAGCCAAGGACCTGGCCGCCCGGGCCCGCGACAAGAAACTGAAGCCCGAGGAGTTCCAGGGCGGCACCTTCTCGGTCTCCAACCTCGGCATGTTCGGCATCAAGACCTTCGCCTCGATCATCAACGAGCCGCAGGGTTGCATCATGAGTGTCGGCGCCGGCGAAAAGCGGGCCGTCGTAAAGGGCGACCAAGTGGTGATCGCCAACGTGATGTCGATCACCCTCACCTGCGATCACCGGGTCGTGGACGGTGCGGTGGGGGCCCGCTTCCTGCAGGCCTTCAAGGGGCTGATCGAAGATCCCATCACCATGATCGTCTGAGGCGCGGGGAGGGGCGGCATGAGTATCTACGACTTCCACGCCGACACCATCGACGGCCAGGACACCCAGATGGGCGTCTATCGCGACAAGGTGGTGCTGATCGTCAACACGGCGTCCAAGTGCGGTTTCACCCCGCAGTACAAGGGTCTGGAAGAACTCTGGAAGAAGTATCAGGACCGCGGGCTGGTGGTCGTGGGCTTCCCCTGCAACCAGTTCGGCGCCCAGGAGCCGGGTGACGAGGCCGAGATCAGGAACTTCTGCTCCCTCACCTACGACGTCGACTTCCCAATGATGAAGAAGGTCGACGTCAACGGTCCGACCGCCCATCCGCTCTGGAAATACCTGAAGCGGCGCAAGAAAGGCGTCCTCGGCACCGAGGGCGTGAAGTGGAACTTCACCAAGTTCCTCGTCGACCGGAAGGGTGACGTCGTCGCCCGCTTCGGCCCTTCAACCGACCCCAAGGCGCTGGAAGGCGCGATCGAGGCATTGCTCTGATGGCCGACGCCTTCGACGTCATCGTGGTGGGCTCCGGGCCCGGCGGCTACGTCACCGCCATCCGCGCCAGTCAGCTGGGCTTCAAGACCGCCATCGTGGAGCGGAGTGAGCTCGGCGGCATCTGCCTGAACTGGGGCTGCATCCCGACCAAGGCGCTGCTGAAATCCGGCGAGATGTACGAGCACCTCGGCCACATGAAGGACTATGGCCTGTCGGTGGAGAAGGCCTCGTTCGACTTCGCCGCCGTGATCCAGCGCTCGCGCAAGGTCGCGGCCCAGCTGAACGCCGGCGTCACCTTCCTGATGAAGAAGCACAAGATCGAGGTCGTCGAAGGCTTCGCGAAGCTTGAGAAAGGGCAGGGCGCGCCGACCGTGGTGGTGGGCAGCCGCAAGCTCACCGCCAAGCACGTGATCCTGGCGACCGGCGCTCGGGCCCGCACCATCCCGGCCATTGGCCTGGAGCCGGATGGCGAGAAGATCTGGACCTACCGCGAGGCCCTGGTTCCCAAGTCGGCGCCGAAGAACCTGCTGGTCATCGGCTCCGGAGCCATCGGCATGGAATTCGCCAGCTTCTACCGGGCCTTGGGATCGGACGTTACGGTCATCGAGATGCTGCCGCGCATCCTGCCCGTCGAGGACGAGGAGGTCTCAAAGGCCGCCCACAAGTCGTTCGAGAAGCGCGGCATCAAGTTCCGTGTCCCGGCGTCCGTGAAGAAGCTTTCCAAGACCGCCAAGGGCGTGGCCCTGGAAATCGAGGCCGGCGGCAAGACAGAGACGCTCGAGGGCGACGTGTGCATCGTCGCCGTGGGCATTGTCGGCAACGTCGAGGACATGGGCCTGGAGGCCCTGGGCGTGAAGATCGACCGCACCCACATCGTCACCGACAAGCACGGCGGTACGGGCGTCCCGGGCCTGTATGCCATCGGCGACGTGGCCGGGCCGCCCTGGCTCGCGCACAAGGCCAGCCACGAGGGCATCCACTGCGTCGACCACATTGCCGGCAAGCCGGCGGTGAACCTTGAGAGCCCTATCCCCGGATGCACCTACACCAGTCCGCAAGTGGCGTCCGTGGGCCTGACCGAAGCCCAGGCCAAGGAGCAAGGCCGCGAGCCGAAGGTCGGTCGCTTCCCGTTCCGGGTGAACGGCAAGGCGATCGCCGCGGGCGAGACCGACGGCTTCATCAAGACGGTGTTCGACGGCAAGACCGGCGCGCTGATAGGCGCCCACCTGATCGGCCACGAGGTCACCGAGATGGTTCAGGGCTTCGCCATCGCCATGACCCTCGAAGCCACCGAGGCCGAGCTCTTCGCCACCGTCTTCCCGCACCCGACCATGAGCGAGGCCATGCACGAGGCATCCCTCGACGCCTACGGCCAAGTGATCCACATCTGACGCCCGGTGGAGCCTAGAAGACGTCCGAGATGCGGCAGACGGCGCTCCAGCCGTCCTTGAAGGTCGAGAGGCGCACGACGGCGACCTCATGCACCACGCCGTGACTCTCCACGGTGAACAGGTCGCCGAGCTTTGGCGTGAACGGGTCAAGCGAGGAGATTTCCACCTCGCGGCTGGCCGCAAGGTCCACGTCCAGCACCTCGTACCCTCCTTCTGCGAACGGGCGCAGACCCGGGTCGATGTCGAGGGACGCCATCACTTCCTCCGTCGCACGCCGCGGCCGAGGCCAATCTGTTTGGCGAAGTCGGACCGGCGAGCGGCGTACGCCGGGGCGACCATGGGGTAGTCGGGCGCCAGCCCCCACCGGCGCCGGTATTCATCGGGACTCAGGTCGTAGCGCGAGCGCAGGTAGCGCTTGAGCATCTTCAGCTTCTTCCCGTCCTCGAGGCAGACGATGTAGTCGTGCTGCACCGAACGCCCGATGGGCACGGCGGGTTTCGGGCGTTCTTCCGGCGGCGGTTGAACGGTCCCGCGCGTGAGCTGCTGCAGGGTCTGGTGGACGGTGCGGATGATGTCCGGCACGGCTTCCGTCGCGACCGCGTTGCGGCTGACGTAGGCCGCGACAATGCCCGCGCCGAGACGCAGGATGTCTTCGCCTGTGGGTTGGCCCATGTCGGGTCCCGGGTTCATCAGCTCCCCCACGAACGACGCAGTCCCTGGCGCACAGCAGAACTGGCGTCGGCCCTCAAGCCGACAACGCGTCGCGAGCGGCGGGGGTTCCCCGCAAACTTCCGCCACCGCCCGGTTGGAACCGCCAGTCCGAAAGAGTAGAAGACGGCCTCCGCCGAACGCAGACTCAAACCCGCTAGAGGAGCCGCCCTTGAACGCACCCGTGACCCAGCCCAGCCAGGATTTCTTCGCACAAGGCGTGGGTGAGCGGGATCCGGAGGTGGCGCGCATCCTGGACGCCGAGAAGACCCGCCAGCAGGACCAGATCGAACTGATCGCGTCCGAGAACATCGTCTCGCGCGCGGTGCTGGAAGCCCAGGGCTCTGTGCTGACCAACAAGTACGCCGAGGGCTATCCGGGCAAGCGCTACTACGGCGGCTGCGAAGTGGTCGACGAGGTCGAGCGGCTGGCGATCGAGCGCGCCAAGCAACTCTTCGGGTGTGAGTACGCCAACGTCCAGCCGCACTCCGGCAGCCAGGCCAATCAGGCGGTGTTCATGGCCACGATGGCGCCGGGCGACACCTTCATGGGCATGAACCTGGACCACGGCGGCCACCTGACCCACGGCAAGAGCGTCAACCAGTCCGGGAAGTGGTTCCGGCCGGTGGCGTACGGGGTGCGCAAGCAGGATCACCTGATCGACTACGACGAGGCCGAGGCCGTAGCGATGGCCGAAAAGCCCAAGGTGATCATCGCCGGCGCCACGGCCTATTCCCGGGCGTTCGACTTCGCGCGGTTCCGCGAGATCGCGGACAAGTGCGGCGCCGTCTTGATGGCGGACGTGGCTCACTATGCCGGTCTGATCGTCGCCGGCGAGTATCCTAACCCCTTTCCCCACGCCGATATCGTCACCACCACCACGCATAAGACCCTGCGCGGCCCGCGGGGCGCGATGATCCTCACCAACGACCGGAAGCTGGCGCGCAAGATCGACAGCGCCGTCTTCCCAGGTCTGCAAGGCGGGCCGCTGATGCACGTCATCGCCGCCAAGGCGGTGGCTTTCGGCGAGGCCCTGCGTCCGGAGTTCAAGGCCTACGCGCGGGCCGTGCGGGAGAACGCGACGGTCCTGGCCGAAAGCCTGCAGTTGGCCGGGTTCAAGATCGTGTCCGGCGGTACGGACAGCCATCTGATGCTCGTCGACCTGACCCCGAAGGGCGTTTCCGGCGCGGAGGCCGAGGTGGCGCTGGAACGAGCCGGACTGACGACCAACAAGAACAACATCCCCGACGATCCGCGGCCCCCGATGGAAGGCTCGGGTCTGCGCGTCGGCTCGCCGGCCGGCACGACCCGCGGGTTCGGCCCGGACGAGTTCCGCCAGATTGGGCGCTGGATGGGCGAGGTGCTGGACGGTCTCGCGACCAGCGGGGACAACACCGCCGTCGAGCAGAAGGTCCGCGCCGAGGTCGTGGCGCTGACGAAGCGCTTCCCCATCTACAGCTAATAGCGTTAAGTCTCGCCCGAGAGGCTAGATATGCGCTGCCCGTTCTGCGGCCACGACGAGACCCAGGTGAAGGATAGCCGACCGTCCGAGGACGGGGCGGCGATACGCCGTCGCCGACTGTGTCCCGCCTGTGAGGGCCGCTTCACCACCTTTGAGCGCGTGCAACTCCGGGAGCTGACCATCGTCAAGCGCTCCGGTCGGCGCACGCCGTTCGACCGCGACAAGCTGGCCCGCTCGATCTCCATCGCCATCCGCAAGCGGCCGGTGGAGCCGGAGCGGGTGGAGCGGATGATCTCGGCGATCGTCCGCCAGCTGGAGAGCATGGGCGAGACAGAGCTGCCGTCCTCCACGATCGGCGAACTCGTCATGAAGCATCTGAAGCAGCTCGATGACGTGGCCTACGTCCGCTACGCCTCGGTCTACCGCGACTTCCGCGAGACGGAGGATTTCGCCCGCTTCCTCGGCGAGGAGGGCCTGAGAGAGGCCGCGGCGCGCGAGCGCTGATGAGCGTCACCCTCAAGCTCGCCACGTCGCTGGACGGCCGGATCGCGACGGCCGGCGGCGAGAGCCGCTGGATCACCGGCGAGGCCGCGCGCGAGCAGGTTCACCGCCTGCGAGCGGCGCACGACGC
>CAZBXO010000084.1:9712-15817 GCA_964495645.1 uncultured Phenylobacterium sp.
TGATCGGCGGCGAGGGCCGCCCGGGCGTGGGCGCGCTCGCGGTTGCAGCGCTGGCCGAGGCGCCCCATTTCCGGCGGGTGGAGGTCGGCGTCCTCGGCGACGACGTCTGGGAGCGCTACGAGCGGGGCTGATGTTCACAGGGATCGTCACTGACGTCGGGCGGGTGCGCACGATCCGCGACACGAACCGCGATCGCCGCTTCGAGATCGAGACGGCTTTCGACCTGACCACCATCGACATCGGCGCCTCGGTCAGCCACGCCGGCTGCTGTCTGACGGTCGTCGAGAAGGGCCAGGGCTGGTTCGCCGTCGAGGTCTCCGGCGAGACGCTGGCCATGTCGACACTCAGTGACTGGTCCGAGGGGCGGCGCGTGAACCTGGAGCGCGCCGCCCGCGTCGGCGACGAACTGGGCGGCCACATCGTTTCCGGCCACGTGGACGGCGTGGGCGAGGTCCTGTCCGTGGAGTCCGACGGCGGGTCGCACCGGGTGCGGATCCGCGTGCCGCGGCCCCTGCACCGCTACATCGCGCCTAAGGGCTCGATCACCGTCGAGGGGGTGTCGCTCACGGTCAACGAGGTCGAGGACGACGTCTTCGGCGTCAACCTGATCCCGCACACCTGGGACGTGACCACGCTGGGCGAGCTGAAGCCTGGGGCCCGGGTGAACCTCGAGATCGACATGCTCGCGCGCTATCTCGCCCGCTGGCGCGAAACCGCTTAAAGCACGGGCGTGAGCGACGACCCTATCCGCATCCTCATCGTCGAGGCCCGCTTCTACGACGATCTGGCCGACGCCCTGCTGGACGGGGCGAAGCAGGCGCTCGACGCGTTCGGCGCGGAGCACGACCTGGTGACCGTGCCGGGGGCGCTGGAGATCCCGGGCGCCATCGCCATCGCCGAGGAGGCCGGCCATCGTCCAGCCGGCAAGGCCTACGACGGCTATGTGGCCCTTGGTGCGGTAATCCGTGGCGAGACCTACCACTTCGAGATCGTCTCCAACGAAAGCGCCCGTGGGATCATGGACCTGACGGTGGGCAAACGGCTGTGCATCGGTAACGGCATCCTGACCACCGAGGACGAGGATCAGGCCTGGGCCCGGGCGCGGGCATCGGAAGGCGACAAGGGCGGAGGCGCGGCCCGCGCGGCGCTGACCATGGTGGCGCTGAAGCGCGACCTGATGGGCGTGCGCCGTTGAGTGGACCCCGTCCCTCGCGCTCGGTCGCGCGCTTGGCGGCCGTGCAGGCGCTCTACCAGATGGAGGTCTCCACGATCGGTGTGGAGCATGTGATCCGGGAGTTCGTCGAGCACCGCTTCGACCGCGACGTGGAGGGCGTCACGCTCGCCACAGCCGACGAGGGCTTCTTCGGCGAACTGGTGCGCGGGGTCGTCGCCGAACAGAAGGCGGTGGACGCCGCCGTGGCGCGCCACCTGGCGACCGGCTGGCGGCTGGAGCGGCTGGACGCGACGGTGCGGGCGATCCTGCGGGCCGGAACCTTCGAGCTGGCGCATCGGCCAGACGTGCCTACAGAGGTCGTGATCAACGAGTACGTCGAGGTGGCGAAGAGCTTCTTCGAAGGCGTGGAGCCGGGCTTCGTGAACGGCGCGCTGGATGCGGTCGCCAAGGATGTCCGGGCTGGATGAATTCGGCGAGATCGCCCGCCTCTTCCGCCCGCTGACCCGCGGCGCGGCCGGCGCCTTCGAGCTCAAGGACGATGCGGCGGTGATCGCCCAGCGGCCCGGCTATGACCTGGTGGTGACCAAGGACGCCATCGTGGAAGGTGTCCACTTCCTGCTGGGCGAAGCGCCGGACCTGGTCGGGCGCAAGCTGGCGCGGGTGAATCTCTCGGACCTGGCGGCCAAGGCGGCGAACCCGTTCGCGGCCTTCCTGGCGGTGGCTTGGCCGCAAGTGTGGGGCGAGGCCGATCGGGCAGCCTTCTCCGAAGGCCTGGGCGAGGACCTCGGTCGCGCCGGCGTCTCTCTGCTGGGCGGTGACACGGTGGCCACGCCGGGGCCGTTCACGGCCAGCCTGACGCTTGTCGGCTGGGTGGAGGAAGGTCGCATGGTACGTCGCGCCGGCGCGCAGCCCGGCCAACGCCTGCTGGTCAGCGGCACGATCGGCGACGGCTTCCTGGGCCTGGCGGCGGCCCGTGGCGAGATCGACGATCCCGACGGCTATCTCGCCGGGCGCTATCGGCTCCCGACGCCGCGGATCGGCCTGCGCGGGATCCTGCTGCAGGCTGCGAGCGCCGCCGCCGACGTGTCGGACGGGCTGGTGGCCGACGCCGGCCATATCGCCGAGGCCAGCGGCGTCGGCCTCGAACTGGACCTGGACCGCATGCCCCTCTCGGCCGCCGCCGCGCGCTGGCTCGCGGCCCAGCCGGACCGGGGCGCGGCGCTCGTGCGGCTGGCGACGGGCGGCGACGACTACGAGATCGTGTGCACTGCGGTCGAGGACCTCCCCGGGTTCACCGATATCGGCGAGGTCACCAGAGGCCACGGTGTCCGCGTCCACGTCGCCGGGCGGATTGTCGACGCGGGCGCCGGAGGGTGGCGGCACGGCTGACACCGGAACCCCTGCGCCCGGCGCGTGTTCGTTGGCCCATGTCTTCGACCGCCCCGCCGGTGGGGTTGATCTCGCTCGCGACGGCGGACGCGCCGCACGACCTTTCCCAGGGTGACGCCCTGGCGATCGCGCGCGAGGTGTTCCCGGGGAGCTTTCCCGCTTTTGAGCGCATGGCGCCGGTGTTCGGCACAGCCGGTGTCCGCCATCGACAACTGGCGATGCCGGTTGAGTGGTACCTGCAGCCGCTGGGCTGGCCGCAGCGGATGACGGCCTACATCGGTTGCGCCGTCGACATGTTCTGCCGCGCCGCCGAGGGCGCCCTGGCGGAGGCGGGGCTCACCGGCGCGGACGTGGACGTCATCGTCACGGTTTCCTCGACCGGCATCGCGACGCCGAGCCTCGAGGCCCGCGCCATGGGTCGCATGGGCTTCCGGCCGGATGCGGCGCGCGTGCCGGTGTTCGGGCTTGGTTGTGCTGGCGGGGCCGGGGGCTTGGCCCTGGCCGCGCGGCTGGCCGCGGCACAACCCGGCGCGACGGTGTTGGTGGTGGCCGTTGAGCTCTGCAGCCTGGCGTTCCGCATGAATGACCTCGACAAGGCCGACATCGTCGCCGCCGCCCTCTTCGGTGACGGCGCAGCGGCGGCCGTGGTCCGGGCTGGCGAGGCGGGCTTCGCCCGGATCGACGGTTTCGCCGAACATACCTGGCCCGACACGCTCGACATCATGGGGTGGCGGATTGATCCTACTGGCCTCGGGGTGATCTTCGCCCAGGCCATCCCCCCGTTCGTGCGCGAGCAGTTGCGCCCGGCCTTGGACGCGATGCTGGCGGCTCAGCGCCTCGAGGTCGGCCGGGTCGACCGCTTCATCTGCCACCCGGGCGGCACGAAAGTGATGGAGGCGATTGAGGCGTCGCTGGAACTGGGGCAAGGGGCCCTCGACCACGAGCGTGAGGTGCTGGCGGCCCACGGCAACATGTCGGCGCCGACCGTGCTCTACGTGCTGGACCGCGCACGTCGCGCTGGGCTGCCCAAGCGCTCGGTCGTGACCGCCCTGGGCCCCGGCTTCACCGCCAGCACCGTGGCGCTTGCGGCGTGACCATCTCGATCCTGATCCTGGCCTTGGTGACTGCCGAACGAGTGGGCGAGCTGGTTCTCGCCGGCCGCAACACCCGACGCCTGCTGGCGAGGGGCGGCGTGGAGGCCGGCGCCGACCATTATCCGATCATAGTGGGCCTGCATGCGGCCTGGCTGGCCGGGCTGTGGTTGCTGGCCCGGGACCGGCCGGTCGAATTCGGTTGGCTGGGCGCCTTCCTGGTGTTGCAGGGCTTCCGCGCCTGGACGCTCCTGACGCTGCGCGGGCGCTGGACGACGCGGGTCATCTCCGTACCCGGCGAGGCGCTCGTGCAAGCCGGTCCCTACCGCTTCGTTCGCCACCCGAATTACCTGGTCGTCGTCGGCGAGATCCTGGTGCTGCCGCTCGCCTTTGGGCTTGTGGCCTACGCCGCGGTGTTCACCGCCATGAACGCTTCCGTGCTCTGGCTGCGCATCCGCGTCGAGGAGCGCGCGCTTTCGGCCTAGACGAACTGGAACCTGACCGCGGAGCGGCCGAAGTCGAGCGCGACCAGCTCGAACTGCTTCAGCAGGTCCATGCCGATCACCAGGGCCGGCGAGTTCTTCAGGCCCCACACGTCGAAGACGTGCGCGTCAGCATAGGTGACCTGGACGTTGCCGAGGTGCAGGCCGCCCAGCCGCAGGAACGGCAGATAGAGCGTCTCGCCCCGGAAGACCTCGCCGGCGAGCGTTTCCATCCGCACTGCGCGGACTTCCTCGATGAACCCTTTGCGCTTGGCCTCGCGGCCCGCCAACTCCCGGAGCGAACGGTTGCAGAGCGTGGCCTGGGCGCCCGAATCGATGATCGCGCTGATCCGTTTGCCTGACAGATCGGCGTCGACGATGGTCAGCTGGCCGTGACGGCGGCGTGCGGGCACCACGACAACGCTGCCGGGCACATTCTCATCCGACCGCGAGCGGGTGATCTCCAGCTTGCTGCTCTTGAAGTCGAGCACCAGCCGCTGGCCCTTCAACCAGTCGACGCCGAGGACGCCATCCACGCCGGGGCCGGCGATCGGCAGGGCCGGAGCCGTCACCTTGCGCCTGTTGCGCGGACCCACCTGCAGGTGGTCGATCAACGCGGTCGGCCGCTGCTTGGCCCCGACGATCGTGTGGACGACGGCCGGCGGTCCCGGAGCCAGCTCGAGTTGGTTCACCAGCCGGTGCGAGACGCAGCTGACGTTGGCGCCGGTGTCGAGGAGGAAGTTGAAGGGGCCCTGGCCGTTGATGCTGACCGGGGCCAGCATGTGCTCGTGGACGTCGACCGTGGTGTCGAGAGTGGCGTGCGTCGGCTCCTCGTCCGGCATCTCGGTCTGCGGAGCCTGGAGGGTCTGACCCAGCGCCACGCCTGGCGCGGCGGCGGCGAGAAGTCCGACTGCAGCCTGGCGTCGATTCGGTGAGATGCGCACGGTTGTCCTCCGGCGTGTTTCCCTGTCTTCGTAATATCATCGTTCCGCGAGCGGAGCCATTGCGGCCCAGGATCCTCAACCTCGCGGCAATCAATTGAGGCGCATGAAGGGATCATGTTGCGCGCCCTCCTCATCGCCCTGGCGGCCGCCTCCGTCGCCGGAGTGGCCCAAGCCTCCGAGCCGAAGAAGGAAAAGAGCGACGTCGGCCAGTACGTCGACTTGCAGCCGGTCGGCCTGCCGATCGTCGCGAAGGGCCAGCTGGTCAACTACGTCTTCGTCTACGTGCGGCTGAATCTCACATCGAGCGCCAACGCCGCAAAGCTGCGTGAGATCGAGCCCTACTTCCGCGACGCCCTGGTCCGCTCCGCGCACCGGACGCCGTTCACGCTGGCGAGCGACTGGACCAAGGTCGACTCGGCGCGGCTGACCTCCACGCTGCTGGCTGAGGCCACGCGGATCGCCGGCGCCGGCCAGATCAGCTCGGTGGCGATCACCTCCCAGGCTCCCCGCCGCCGGGTCTCCACGCCCAAGGCCTGAGTGGCCCAGGGCGGCGCTGTTGCCGCTCCTCCGAAACTTGGCTAGTTACCCGCCCGTCTGGCCGGGGTGCGGGTTCGTGCGCCGGCGCCGGGGAAATCTGGGGTTGGGAACAAGCCGAGTTCGGCGGGATTGCCGTATCGGTCCCCCTCCGCGCAATCGCAAAGGGGTGCGCATCAAATGGATATGTTGTTGCTGGCGATCGTCGCTGGCGTCCTGGCCGTGGTGTACGGCGTAGTCCAGACGGCGTCGCTGCTGCGCGCCTCGCCGGGCAACGCCCGGATGCAGGAGATCGCCGCGGCGATCCAGGAGGGGGCGCAGGCCTACCTCCAGAAGCAGTACACCGCCATCGCCATCGTGGGCGTGGTCGTCCTGATCCTGGCGGCCCTCCTCATCGGCCCGTTGGCCGCAGGCGGTTTCGCGATCGGCGCGATCCTGTCCGGCGTGGCCGGCTTCGCCGGCATGCTGATCTCCGTGCGCGCCAACGTGCG
>CAZBXO010000085.1:0-15755 GCA_964495645.1 uncultured Phenylobacterium sp.
ACGGCGTGGACGACCTTGCGCCCGCCGACGTTCCTGAGCGCCACGACGGACGGCTCGTTGAGCACGATGCCCTTGCCCTTCATGTAGATCAGGGTGTTGGCGGTGCCGAGGTCGATGGCGATGTCGTTGGAGATCGCGCCGAAGAGGGAAGAGATCATTTAGGGCCCTAAACGTGTGGGGGCTGGACCGCTGACCGTCCGGGTGGCGACGCCCCGACCGACGCTTTTCGAGGATGCGTCGAGTCGCTCTGTCTTGTCCGGTGAGTTCGCCTGTCCTGTGCCCTCGCAAGATTTGCTTTTCAAGGCTTAATGACCGATGTGCGCCGACGCGTCGCGCAGGCGAAAAAGTGCGTCATCCGGCCGCGGAATCGCCATGAATCCAAGGCAGCGCTCCCATTTCGGTCCCCTAACCCTCGGTTACGCCCAGCAGGCGACGTTCAATCCTGAGTAGTCCGAGCACCGTCAGGAAGCCGAACACCAGCAAGAGGCCGGACAGGAGGTGGGCGCGGGACCACTCCAAGCTCTCCACCGCGCGGTATATCTCCGTCGACAGGACCATCGTCTCGCCCGGAATCGCGCCGCCGATCATCAGCACCACCCCGAACTCGCCGATGGTGTGGGCGAAGGTCAGGATCGCGGCCACCACGTAGCCCGAGACCGACAGCGGCGCGGCCACCCGCGCGAAAGTGTCCCAGCCGGACGCCCCCAGCGTCGCGGCGGCGTCGAGGTTGTCCTCGCCCACCGCCTGGAAGGCGTTGCGCAGCGGCTGCACGGCGAACGGCAGCGAATAGACCACCGAGCCGATCACAAGCCCCTCGAAGGTGAAGGCCAGCGTGCGGACCCCCACGGCCTGCAGCGGCGCCATCAGCACGCTCTTTGGCCCTAGCGTGATCAGCAGGTAGAAGCCCAGCACCGTCGGCGGCAGCACGATCGGCAACGCCACGACCGCGGCCACGATCTGGCTCAGCCACCCCCGCGCCCGCGCCAGCCACCACGCCAGCGGTGTCGCCAGCACCAGCAGGATCAGCGTCGTGATCGCCGCCAGGCGCAGCGTCAGCCAGACGACGGGCAGGAGCTCGCTCAATGGACCTCGTAGCCGTAGCGGCGCGTGATCGCCTTCGCCTCGGCCCCCTTGAGGAAGGCCATGAAGGCGGTCGCCGCGGGGTTCCCGGCGCCGGTCTTCAGCAGCACCGCCTGTTGGTCGATCGGGCTGTGCAGGCTGGCCGGGACCACCCAGCGCGAGCCGCCCTGCACACCGTGAAGCTGCGACAGCGCCACGAAGCCGAGCTCGGCCGCACCGGTGTCGACGAACTGGAAGGTCTGGGCGATCGACGTCCCCTGCACCAGTTTCGGCCGGATCGCGTCCGCGACGCCCAGCTTGATCAACGTCTCGATGGCCGCAACGCCATAGGGCGCGACCTTGGGGTCGGCGATGGCCAGCTTCTGGAACCGGCCGCTCTTCAGCACCGTCCCCTTGCCATCCACCAGCCCGGGCGTCTTCGACCACAGCGCCAGCCGGCCCGTCGCATAGGTGTAACGGCTGCCCGGCGCGGCCAGCCCGTCGCCCTCCGCCTTCAGCGGCCGCTCCACGTCGGCCGACAGGAACACCTCGAACGGCGCCCCGTTGGCGATCTGGGTGAAGAACTGCCCCGACGCACCGAAGCTCATCATGGCCTCATGCCCGGTCTTCGTCTTGAACCGTGCGGCGATCTCCTTGGCCGGCGCCGCGAAGTTGGCGGCCACCGCCACCTTCACCTCGCCGGCCAGCGCCGGCCCGGCGATCAGCGCCAGGATCAGGGCGAGCAGGCGCCTCACTTCAAGGCCTTCAGATCGATGACCTCGACGCCGGCGACTTGCCGCGCGGAGCGCGAGGCGCGCAGGTCGTCCTCGATCACGAGGCGGAACGGCCCGTGCCCGCTCGGCAGGGGCTGGCCGCCCTGGCGGTCGGCCAGGAACACGGCGCCCTTGCGGGTCGCGGGGTCGAGGTCCGCCATCGCCAGCGCCACGGTATAGCCGTCGCTGGAGGTGATCCGCACGACCTGCGCCAGCCAGCCGCCGCCCATCGGCTTCTCGGCCGGGATGCCGACGCGCGCCAGCAGCACAGCCAGCGACACGCCTTCGAAGTCGCGCACCTTCACACGCGGCAGGGCCGCAAACTCGGCCGCGGAGATCGTCGCGGCCTGGCCCCCGAGGCCCTTGAGCGACAGCGTCTGCGCCGCGGCCGGCTGGGCCAGCAGAAGGGTCGCGAAGGCGGCGACGGCGAGCTTCATGCCCTACTCCACGGCCAGGATGACATGCGGCGCCTTGATCAGCGCCCAGACCGGATCGCCCGCCTTCAGGTCCATCGCCTCGGCGCTCTCGCGGGTGATCGAGGCGGTCAGCGTCTTGCCCTCGGCGATGTCCAGCGTGACCTCGCTGGAGACCGCGCCATCCTCGCGTGCCGCCACCTTGCCCGCGATCTGGTTGCGCGCCGAGGTCGCGAGCCTCTCGCCCTTGGCCAGCATCACGAAGCTGGACTTGATCAGCGCCACCGCCGGCTGGCCCACCGCCAGGCCCAGCTCCGCCACGCTCGGCCGCGTCACGATCGCCACCACCTCGACGCCGTCTGCCACCTGCAGCGTCACCTCGGCGTTGACCGCCCCGTCGGAGATCCCCGTCACCGTCCCCCGCATTGCATTCCGAGCGCTCGTCCGCATTCCCAGGCTCCAGATCAGGGTCCCGACGTCCCCCGAGAGGCCGTCGTCCAGCTTCGCAACGGTGCGTGCGAGCTCCGCCTCCACCCAATGGAACGCCGCCACCAGCGCATGCCCACGGTCGGTCAGCGCAGCCTGGCCGCCGGTCCTGCCGCCGGGATGGGCCGTGACCAGCGGCGCGTCGAACAGGTTGTTCATCGCCTGCACCGCGTCCCAGGCGGCCTTGTAGGAGAGCCCCGCACGCGCCGCCGCCGCCCGGATCGAGCCCAGCCCGCCGATGGCTTCCAGCAGCGCGATGCGCTCACCGCCCACCCGCGCGCCTTCGCCGCGGCGGAGCGAGATGGCGGCGGACAGGCTGGCGCTCATCCGGGTTATGTAGCTTGCCTACATAACGGATGTCACCTCACGGCGTGAGGCTCTCGCACACGGCGCTGACCTGAGCGCCGGATTCGCGAACCCCGCCACCGACCGCATAGACCCGGCCCCGCGCCGCGACGCCCGCCAGCCCGTGGCGAGGCGTCCGCATCGCCGGCTCCGCCGCCCAGGCATCCGTCTCGGGATCGTAGGACCAGCAGTTGGGGATCACGCCGGGCCCGCCCTCGCCGCCGAAGACGTAGAGCTTGCCGCCAGCCGCCGCCCCGGCCAGCCCGCCTGCCGGGCGCGGCATCGGCCGCAGCGTTTCCCAGCGGTCGGTCTTCGGGTCGTAGACGTCCAGCTGCGCCGAGTTGCGGCCGCGCACCCGGCGCCCGCCGGCCAGGTAGAATTTCCCGCCGATCTCCGCCCCGGTCGCGCTGTTGCGCGCCAGCGGACAGGGCCGCGCGGTCTCCCACTTGCCGGCCTTCGGGTCGAACACCTGGTGCAGGTCGATGTCGCCCTGGTCGGTCCACTCGCGGTTCGCGGACCCGACCGGCGCCCGGCCGCTGGCGATGTGTATGCGATCGCCCAGCGTCACGGCCACCGTCTCGCACTGCAGCTTCGGCATGGGCGTCAGCGCCTGCCAGTCGCGGGTCTCCATCACCACGGCGTCTGGGATCGCGACCCAGCCGCCGTCGTCGGTCACCTGAAAGCCGCCGAAGGCGTAGACGTGGTCGTGCAGGGTCGCCAGCACCGGGTGGTGCCGCGGGAACGGCAGCTTCGGCCCCTCGCTCCAACGGTTCGTCCCTGGGTCGTAGATGCCGGTCCGGTCCTGCGGGTTGATCCCGGCGCGCCCGCCCACGGCCCCTGGCGCCATCCCGCCTGCGATCACCACCCGGCCCCGCCATGCGGTCCCGTAGACCTCCTGAACCGCCCACGGGACCGGCGCCGCCTCCGCCCAGGTCGGGGCGGCGAAGGCGGGCGTCGCTGCGCCGGCGCCCAGGCCGGCGAGAAAGGTGCGTCGGTCGATCATCCGCCGATCTTCTCAGTGCAGGACGGTCAGCACCACCCCCGCAGCGGTCAGCGCCCCGCCGATCCACTGGCGCACCGACAGCCGCTCCTTGAACAGCCGCCGCCCGACCGCCGCGGCGATCGGGGTCTCGATGACGCCCACCGCCCGCACCGGACCCGCCGGCGCCAACGCCAGGGCCGCGAACCAGCACCCCGACGCCGCCGAGCCGAAGAATCCGGCCCCCAGCGAGGCGCGCCAGGAACTGGCCACCGCCCTGAGCGCCTGCGGCCGCAACCAGGCCAGCAGCGCCGTCAGCAACAGCGACTGCAGCGCCTGGGCGATGCACACCGCGGCCAGCGCCGCATAGATCGGGTGAGCCGCATCGAAGGCCAGCCCCGCCTGCCGGTAGCCGTTCAGCGCCACCGCGAACGCCGCGCCCGATCCAAGCCCGAGCGCCACGCCAGCCAGGCTGCCGCGCAGGTCGTCCCGCCGCGGCCAGCTCAGCACCACCAGGCCCGCGGTCGCAGAGGCGATCCCGCCCCACGCGTACGCCGGCAAGGCGTCGCCAAGCCCCCAGCCCAGCAGCGCCCCTAGCGCCAGCGACGACTGCTGCATCATCGTCGCCACCGCGAAGCCGGACCGGCGCATGGCCATCAGCAGGCACGCCGTCGCCGCCACCTGCGCCAGCGCGCCGGCCGACACCGCGATCCAGAACCGCGGCGAAGCGTCCGGCGCCGCCCCGGCCGTCATGGACGCCGCCACGGCGAACATCGCCAAGGAGAACGGCAGCCCGAACAGGAAGCGCACCAGCGTCGCCCCCCAGGGCCCCGCATCCCCCACCAGCCCCCGCTGCAACGCATTGCGCGCCACCTGCAGCGGCGCGGCCGCGGCCGTCAAAATAATCCAGAGCACGAAGCCCCCTCGCGCTTGAAAGCCCCTCCCCCTTGCGGGGAGGGGTTGGGGTGGGGGTGTCAGCTCAGTGCCTGGGGTCCGCACCCCCACCCCCAATCCCCTCCCCGTAAGGGGGAGGGGAGAGCGGCGTCAGAACCCGCTCGCGACCCGACCGCCCGGCGCGCTCTTCTCCTTGCGCGCGAAGAGGTTGTTGAGCGCGTTGACGTACGCCTTGGCCGAGGCCGTCAGCGTGTCGGTATCGGCGGCGGACCCCGTCGCGATCCGCCCCTCTTCCTCGAGCCGCACCGAGACCTGCGCCTGGGCGTCGGTCCCCTCGGTCACCGCATGCACCTGGAAGAGCCGCAGGATCGCGGCGTGGGGCACGACCGCATGGATGGCGTTGAACACGGCGTCCACCGGGCCATCGCCCTGCGCATTCGCCGACTTCTCCTCGCCGTCGATGGTCACCGTCAGGAAGGCCTCCTGCGGCCCCTCGGTGCCGGCGATCACCCGCAGGTGCTTCACCTGCACCCGGTCCGAGCCGCTCGCCAGGGCGTCGTCGACCAGCGCCACGATGTCGTCGTCGAAGACGTGCTTCTTCTTGTCGGCCAGGTCCTTGAACCGCTGGAACGCCTCGTTCAGCGCGTTCTGGCCCAGCTCGTAGCCCAGGTCCTTCAGCTTCTCGCGGAAAGCGTGGCGGCCCGAGTGCTTGCCCATCACCAGGTTGGATTCGATCTGGCCCACGTCCTCGGGCTTCATGATCTCGTAGGTCTCGGCGTTCTTCAGCATCCCGTCCTGGTGGATGCCGCTCTCGTGGGCGAAGGCGTTCTTGCCGACGATCGCCTTGTTGAACTGCACCGGGAAGCCGGTGATCGCCGAGACGTAGCGGCTGGCCCGCGTGATGTGCTGGGTCTCGACGCCGGTCACGAACGGCAGCCGGTCGCCGCGCACCTTCAGCGCCATGACGATCTCTTCCAGCGCCGCGTTGCCGGCCCGCTCGCCGATGCCGTTGACCGCGCACTCGATCTGCCGCGCGCCGCCCTGGACGCCCGCGATCGAGTTGGCGACCGCCAGCCCCAGGTCGTTGTGGCAGTGGGTGGAGAAGATCACCGCGTCCGCGCCCGGCACGTTGGCGATCACGTCGCGGAAGATGTCGGCGTACTCGCTCGGGTAGGTGTAGCCCACCGTGTCCGGCAGGTTGATCGTGGTGGCGCCGGCCTTGATCGCCGCCTCCACGCAGCGCAGCAGGAAGTCGCGCTCGGTGCGCGTGGCGTCCTCCGCCGACCACTCCACGTCGTCGGTCAGGTTGCGGGCGTGGCCGACCGAGCGGGTCACCATCTCCAGCACCTGCTCCGGCTCCATCTGCAGCTTCCACTTCATGTGGACGGGGCTGGTGGAGATGAAGGTGTGGATGCGGCCGCGCTTGGCCTTCTTGATCGCCTCGCCGGCCCGGTCGATGTCGCCCTGCCCCGCCCGGGCCAGGCCGCAGACGATGCTCTCGGTGACGATCTCGGAAATCTTCGAGACGGCCTCGAAGTCGCCGTTCGAGGCGATCGGGAAGCCCGCCTCGATCACGTCGACCTTCATCTCCTCGAGGATCTTGGCCAGCTCCAGCTTTTCCTCGAGCGACATCGAGGCGCCGGGCGACTGCTCGCCGTCGCGCATGGTGGTGTCGAAGATGATGACTTTGTCGGCCGCGGCCTGCGCGGCGGCGGTGTCGGATACAGTCTCGGTCATGTGAAGCTCTTCGCGTTCGGATGGCTGGGGATCGGGTTCAAGTTCCCCTGAGCGCCGGCCGCGAAGTCGTCGCGCGCCTAGACGGTCGCCCAGGGGCGGCTAAGCCCCAGCGAGAGAAGAAGCAGGCTCTGAAGCCGCGTGCGCATGGCGCCGCATGTACCGAAACCCCCGCTGCGCCGCAAGCTTGTTGCGCCAACCGCGGCCATAGGGCGCGCACGGGGAAGATTGTGCCCCCGGCCTTGCGCCCTCCGCGGCCAAGGTGATTGCGTGCCCGCATGACGCTTCAGCCTTCCCGGCTCGCCCTGTGGGCCCTCCTCGCCGTGCCGGGCGGCGCCACCGTGGCGCGCCAGCTCACCGGCGCCATCAGCTATGGCGAGGCGATCCACGAAAGCGGTGAGTGGGCGGTGCGTCTGCTGGTGCTTGTGCTGGCGGTGACACCGCTCAGGTTGGCCTTCCCGCGCACCCGATGGGTCCAGTGGCTGCTCCGCCGCCGCCGCGATCTCGGGGTGGCGGTGTTCGGCTACGGCCTCCTGCACCTGGCGGTCTACCTCGTGCGCAAAGCCGAGGCGCCGGCGCTGATCCTGCGCGAGGCGATGGACGCCGGCATGACCGTGGGCTGGATGGCCTTTGTCGGCTTCGCCCTGCTCGCGGCGACCAGCAACGATGTGTCCGTGCGCCGGCTGGGACCGCGCTGGAAGGCCCTCCACCGCCTGGTCTACGTAGCCGCCGCGCTGACCATGGCCCACTGGATCCTGACGGCGTTCGACCCGCTCGTCGGCTGGATCTACGCCGCGGTCCTCGTCGCCGTGGAAGCCGTGCGGCTGGCGCTGCGGCGCGTCAGGGCAGGGTGATGTAGCTGCGCAGGCGCGCGACCTCCGGCGGGTCGACATACTTGCCGATCTCGCGGTCGAACTGCGCCAGGTCCTTGTAGGGCCGGTACTCCTCGAACTCGTGCGCCATGCGCCGCGTCATCCCGGGGATAAGCATGATGTCCTCGCGCGAGGCGTTGTTCAGGCTGAGCGGCACCCAGACCGCCGCATAGAGCGCCGGTAGCTGGGCTTCCGGGACCTTGCCCGACACCACCTTGTGGAACGCGCCTTGCGTCGCATAGGGCCGTCCGGCGACGATCTCCCTGGCAAGCGCGGGCGTCAGGCCGGGGACGCCGCGCAGCTGCGCCTCGGTGGCGCGGTTCGGGTTGAGGTGGCTCGTCGCCATCGGCGTGCCGGCCGGCGGCGTCAGCTTCGGCCGCTGAGCATAGGCCACGCCGCCGGCCATCGCGGCGACGGCGAGGGCGGCGAAGATCGCGCGGGACGCCTTGTGCATGCGGGTTCTCCTCAGATCGACCGGATCGCCCACCTCTAGCATCCCTCGGGATAGAGCGCCTCGACCCCTTCCGCCGCCAGCACCCGGGCCACCGCCGGCCGCGCCCGCACCCGCTGGCGATGCGCCATCACCTTCGGGAACTGCGCCACGTCCACACCGTCGCCCTCCAGCCAGCCGGCGATCGTGAACAGGTATCCGTCGCAGACGGAGAACCGCTCGCCCGTCACCCAAGGCCGGGACAGGAACTCCGTCTCGATCAGCCCGAAACAGTCGCCCATGGTCTGCGGGACCTTGCGGCGCATGTCTTCGAACGAGCTCTCCTCGTCGGCCCAGCGGTATCCTCGGTGCCGGTGCGCGTGCGCCACGTGCACCGTCGAGGCGAGGTAGCTCATGAACGCATGCGCCTGCGCCCGATCCCACGCGTCCACCGGCAGCAGGTTCGCGGCCGGGTGCGTCTCGGCGACGTAGCTCAGGATCGCGCAGGTCTCGGTCAGCACGCCCCGTTCGGTGACCAGCGCGGGGATCCGCCCCTTCGGATTGATCGCCAGGTACTCCGCCGACCGCTGCTCGTTCTTCGAGAAGTCGAGCCGCACCGCCTCGTACGCCGCCCCCGCTTCCTCCAGCGCGATGTGCGAGGCGAGCGACACCGACCCCGGGTGCCAGAACAGCTTCAGCATCAATCCCCCTCTCTCTCCCGCCGCCGCAACCACAGCCGTGCGACCCAGCCGATGGCGATCCAGGCGGCGGCGACTGTCAGGATCGCCTGCCAGTGGCCCCTGATCTCGCCCTTCATCAGGCTGAGGATCGACGAGCCGGCGAATGCGGTCAGCACGATCTTCGGCACGATGCCGATGCCGCTGCCGGCCACGAAGTCGCGGGTCCGCATCGGCGTCATGCCGGCCGCCATGTTGACGACGATGAACGGCGCGGAGGGCGCCAGGCGCACGATCAGGCTGGCCAGAAAGCCGTTTCTCCCGATCATCGCCACGAACCGCTTCACCCCGTCACCGGAGAACCGCTGCAGCACCTTCGCCCCGGCGGCGCGGCCCAGATAGAAACCGACCAGCGACGACACCATCGTCCCGATCCAGCTGTAGAGCGCGCCCAGCGGCGGCCCGAACGCCACCACGGCCGCCGCGATGAGCACGATCTGCGGCACGCCCAGGAAGGCCAGCCCCGCGAAGGCCACCACCGCCGCCGGCAGCCCGAGCGGGCCCTCGGCGAAGCTGAGCCAACCTTGCAGGGTTCGGCCCTCGTCGTACCCCAGCAACGGCGCGCCGAAGAAGAAGACCATGCCGACGCCGCCGAACAGCACGAACGACACCACGAGCGTGCGCCACGCCTGGGCGTCCATGTTGGTGACGAAGAGCCAGAGCCGGCGCAGCACGCCCGTCCCGTCGCCCGCACGGCCGGGCGGGTCAAGCCGCGGTTTGAATGCGGCGCAGCAAACGGGTACACGAGCCGCCGTCGGTTCGAACCCCATCCAGAGGGAGCCCTGCCCGCCATGTTCCGGGAATCCGCCGCGCTCGCCCGCGTCAAGCCGTCCGCCACCTTGGCGGCCGACGCGAAAGCGCGCGAACTGCGGGCCCAGGGCAAGGACGTCATCGGTCTCGCCGCCGGCGAGCCGGACTTCGACACCCCGGACAACATCAAGGAGGCCGCCTACAAGGCCATCCGCGACGGCAAGACCAAGTACACCAACGTCGACGGCATCCCGGAGCTGAAGGAAGCCGTCTGCGCCAAGTTCGCGCGCGAGAACGGCCTTTCCTACAAGCCCAGCCAGGTGAACGTATCCCCCGGCGGCAAGCCGGTGATCTGGAACGCCATGCTGGCCACCCTGAACCCCGGCGACCAGGTGGTCATCCCAACGCCCTACTGGGTCAGCTACTGGGACATCGTGCTGCTGGCCGGCGGCACGCCGGTCGCCGCGCCCACCACCGCCGACACCGGCTTCAAGCTGCAGCCGGCGGACCTCGAGCGCGCGATCACCGAGAAGACCCGCTGGGTGATGCTGAACTCGCCCTCGAACCCGTCCGGCGCGGCCTACACCCGCACCGAGCTGCGGGCGCTGGCCGACGTGCTGCTGCGCCACCCGCACGTCTGGATCCTCACCGACGACATGTACGAGCACCTGGTGTTCGGCGACTTCGAGTTCTCCACCATCGCGCAGGTGGAGCCGGGCCTCTACGACCGCACGCTGACCATGAACGGCGTCTCCAAGGCCTATGCCATGACCGGCTGGCGCATCGGCTATGCCGCCGGCCCCGAGCCGCTGATCAAGGCGATGGCCAAGGTGATGAGCCAGACCACGTCCAACCCCTCCTCCATCTCGCAGTGGGCGGCGGTGGAGGCGCTGAACGGGCCGCAGGACTTCATTAAGCCCAACGCGAAGCTGTTCGAGCAGCGCCGCGACCTCGTGGTCTCGATGCTGAACCAGGCCCGCGGCATCCGCTGCCCGACGCCGGAGGGGGCCTTCTATGTCTACCCCTCCGTCGAGGGACTGATCGGCCGCACCGCGCCGTCCGGCAAGGTCATCCAGACCGACGAGGACTTCGCCGTCGAGCTGCTGGAGACGGAGGGCGTCGCGGTCGTCTTCGGCGCCGCCTTCGGCCTCTCGCCCTTCTTCCGGGTCAGCTACGCCACCGCCAACGCCGTCCTCGAAGACGCCTGCCAGCGCATCCAGCGCTTCTGCGCCAACGTGCGGTAGACGGGAGGGCGCGAGATGCCGAAACGCCGCCAACACCGCACCCTGTGCGCCACGGTCGCCGCCGCGGCCTGCATCGTGTCCAGCGCCGCCACGGCGCAGCCGGCCGGCCGCCTCGCGCCGGACGCCGCGGTCACCGACTACTGCGCCGCCTGGGGCATCGCCGACCCCGCCGCCCGCGGGCACCTGCTCGCGCGGGTTTTCGCGGACGACGGGGTCTACAGCGACCCGTCGCCGACATTGGCGACCGGCCGCGCGGGGCTCAGCAACGTCATCGCCGGCTTCCAGCGGAGCAACCCGGGCGCGCTCTTCCGGTGCAGCGCGCCGCAGACGCACCACAGCTTCATGCGGATGAGCTGGACCCTCGTCAGCCGCGACGGCGCGCCGCTCATGCGCGGCGTCGACTTCATCGACCTCGCGCCGGACGGCCGCATCCAGCGGGTCGTCGGCTTCTTCGGCGATCCCCCCGCCGCGCCGCAGGGATGATCACAGCCGCTTGACTCACCGGCTCGTCAGGAAGGCGCGCTGAAGGCCAACCCCTCTCCGTCATCCCGGACGAAGGGCGCAAAGCGCCCGCAGATCCGGGACCCAGCATTTCCAGCCGTGACGCGCGTATCAGTAAGCGCTGAGGCCCGATCTGCTGGGTCCCGGCTCTCCGCGCTCTACGAGCGCTCCGGCCGGGATGACGGAACTTAGGGCGTGGAATGTCCCCTTGCCATCGCGCGGTGACGTGGATCGTCGCTTGGGGCGCGAGGGCACGAACACCTATGGGGCTGAGGTCTTGGTTGAAGCGGTTCCTTGAGCAATCGTCCCACATCCACATCCGCCAGGACGTGGCGGCCACACCCGGCGATCTTGTCGATCTGATTGATCGCTTCATTGATGGGCAGCCGCGCTACCCGCTCGAGTGGGACGACTTCATTTCGTGGACGCAGCGCAACCCCAACGTTGAAGCCGCACGGCAGGCGATAGGCCAGTACGAGTGGATGCTCTTCTCTGACAGCTTGGCGAAGCGGAACGTCTACTGCTGCCGCGTGATCGAGGAGAGAAACCGTCTGGCAGCAACGATCGGCCGTCCAGCACGCGAACTGCCAGACAGCGTCTAGGTCCCTACGGCGCGCCGCCAGGCGCCCAGGCCGGGCGGAAGTCGCCGTTCGCCAGCCACACGGCCGGGCCTGTCAGCGACTGGATCACCTCGGTCATGAAGGCCATGTCGATGTGCGCCAGGTCGTCCTGCGGGGTGTGGTAGGTCGGCGTCGTGGCCCAGGCGCTGACGGTCTGGGCGACCACCCCGCGCCGGGCCAGCTGGTAGTTGTCGGAGCGCATGAAGAAGTTCTGCTGCGGATAGGGGTCGGGCCCGATCCTCGCCCCCTGCGCCGCCAGCGTCGGCCCCAGGTTCGAGCGCTCCCAGCCGGTCAGCATCAGGGTGTCCGGATGCGCCGGATCGCGGGCGCCGATCATCTCGAACTCGAGGTTCGCCGCGATGTGACCGAGCGGCAGCGGCGGCTTCTCCAGGAACAGCTTGGCGCCGTGCCCGCCCGCCTCCTCGCAGCCGAACAGGGCGAACAGCACCGTCCGCTTCGGCCGCGCGCCGGCGCCGAACACCCGCGCCAGCTCCAGCACCGCCGCCGTCCCGGAGGCGTCGTCGTTGGCGCCCGGGAACAGCCGCCCCGCCACCAGGCCCAGGTGGTCGTAGTGGGCGCTGAACAGGATGGCGTTGCGGTCGGCGTCCGGCGCGGTCCCGCGCACCACCCCCAGCACGTTGTAGCTCACCCGCGGATCCGCCCGCCGCGGCGCGCTCATCCGCGCAGTCTGGCCGGCCATCGCCTTCAGCGCCGCCAGCGTCTCCGGCTTGGCGTAGAGGGTCCGCGGGCCCGGCGACGGCGGCCGCGGCGGCGGCAGGCCCTCGACCTGCGTCGGCCCCGGCGGCCGCGCGGCCATCTGGTCCCAGAACGGCGCCATGCCCGGCTGCGGCGGCGTCACGACCGCCGCGGGCCGGCCCGCCATCACCTGGCGGACCATGGGCGCGTCCTCGGCCACCACCAGTTTGCCCTCGTAGGCGGCCGGCGCATCCCCCGTGGCCGCCACCACCACCTGCGCCTCCAGGCTATCCGGCGCGTTCGGCGAGTAGAAATCGCGGCCCCAGGCGAAGGTCCGCGCCCCCACCACCAGTTGCGGCGGCTCGGCGTAGACCCCGACCGCGAACTTCACCGTCTGCAGATAACCGCTCTCCGGCGCGGCCGGCGCCACGCCGTAGGCCTTCAGCCGATCCGCCACGAACCGCGCCGCGGCGTTCTCGTCGGCCGTGCCGCAGGCCCGCCCGCGCATCGCCGGCGACGCCAGCCGCTCCATGTTGGCCTTCACGCAGTCGCCGCAGACCTTGGGCGCCGCCCCCAGGCCCATGAGCGCGAGCGTCGCCGCCGCCAGTCGTCCGAATCCCTGCACGGGCCCCTTCTGCCCGCGCCGCCGCGCGGCCGCTACATCTTCTCGCGCCAGGCCGCCTTCACCGCGTCCCTGGTGCGGTTGAGGCACAGGGTGTCGTCCTCCACCGACTCCACCCAGCTCAGCGGGATCATGTGGTGCTTCAGCCCGGCGCCCATATCGAGCTTGGCCAGCTCGATCTCGTCGCCGATCACGTGATCCACCCGGCCCACGTGCCCGCCGTCGGATCCCACGACCTCCATGTGCCGGACCACCTGCGATGGCTGGATCATGCGCGTCTCCTCGTGCTTTGCTCGGCCTCCAACGAGCACGGGCGCACAGGAGTTTCGGCGGTGGCCGAGCCGATCAACCTCAACAAGGCCCGCAAGGCCAAGGGCAAGGCCGCCGCCAGGACCCAGGCCGCCGCCAACCGCGCGAAGTTCGGCCGCCCCAAGGCCGAGACCGCCGCCACCAGGCTCGAAGCCGAACGCGCGCGCCGCGAGCTCGAAGGCAAAAAGCGGGGCGAGTGATCCTCCCCGCTGGAATTCACGGCCCCGAGGTCGGAAATTTCCCCAAGGCCAAGCTAGTTTTCACTGAGCGTCGATCAATCGACGTCCCAGGAATATTTCATAAAAGCCTTGTTAATACATCTCAGCCCGCCGATACCGAGTAAATTGGTCAGTTCAAAAGGGGATCAAATTGCGCAAAACACTGTTCTTGGCGGCTGCGATTGCTGCCATTTCCGCGCCCGCAATGGCGCAGACCGCCGTCACCAATCTCGATTCTCCGCTTCCCGCCGGTTCCTCGTTCGGGTCGATCCCCGGCGAGAACTCGCCCGGTTCGACCACCGAGATCTCGGCGAGCACCGCGCTCGAGGCGAACGGCTCGCTGCACATCGCCGGCGACCGCACCCGCGTTCAGACCGGCGTCCAATACAACGCCGGGCCCGGCTTCCCGACCAACCTCGGCGTGACCGCCGATGAGCTGGTGAGCCTGACCGGCGACTATCTGGTCAACAACGGCGGCAATGGCGGCATCCAGTCGCCGGCGTTCCGCGTCTACCTCAACAACTCCAACACCGGCGCGCGCGGCGAGCTGATCTGGGAAGCGGCCTACAACGGCGGCTACACGCTTGGCGTCGCCGACAGCGCGCTGTCCGGCGACCAGTTCTGGATGAACATCGCGGGCTGCGGCTTCGTCGGCACCACCGGCTGCGCGTCGGGGTCGTACGAGTTCCACACCGTCTCGGATTGGGGCGACCAGCTGGGGTCGAACTGGTTCGTGTCCGCATTCGGCATCGGCGACGGCTCGGGCGCCGGCGCGGGTTTCGATGCGCTCGCCGACAACCTGACGCTGGCGACCACGAACGCCTCGTTCGGCACGCGGAGCTACGACTTCCAGACTGCCGGCGTTCCGGAGCCCACGACCTGGAGCATGATGCTCCTGGGCTTCGGCAGCCTCGGCTTCCTCCTCCGCAGCTCGCGCCGACGCGCGGCTCTGGCGAAGGCCTGACGGCAAGGGCGGGCCTCGGCCCGCCCTTCCCACTTCCTCAGCACCGCACCCCCCGGCCAGCTGCGCCGTCGATCAAGCCGCCGCCAGCACGCCGTTGCGCACGTCGGCCGGGATCGACTCGTAGACCGCCGGCCGGGAGAGCCCCAGGCGCCGGCGTGCGGCCTCCAGCGGCTCGGCCATCAGCGCCTCGTAGTCCTCGCCCAGCAGCCAGGCCGCGCGGCGGCCGCGCCGGTAGCCCTCCCACATGGCCTTGACCATCGGATAGCCGCGCGCCTTGCGCGCCCGCGACGCCGCCCCCAGGCCGATCAGCGCCCAGCCCAGCCCGCGGATCTGCGCGAATGAGAAGCCCACCAGGCACGCCTCGCCCAGCCCGTCGCGGCCATAGCCGGTCAGGATGTGCCAGATGTCGTGCACGTCGCGGGTCCGCCGCCCCATCCACATGTACGGATGCGGCGGGTCGACCCGGCTCTGGGCGCCTTCGCGGCTGATCTCGACCAGCCCCTCGGCCGACAGCTGCTCGCTGCGCACGAACTCGCGGTAGGCCGCGCCCACGCTGCCCGCCGGCATCGCGTCCAGCCAGGCGTCGTCCATCAGGCGCTCGGCGAACTCGCGCCGTTCGTAGGCGATCCGTCCGCCCAGCGGCGTCGCCAGCAGCCGATGGTAGTTCCGCGCCGTCGACCGCCCGTTCAGCGCCCGCATGATCTCGAACACCGCGAGCGTGTCCTCCTTGTCGGCCAGCAGCCGGCGCAGCGCCCGCAGGGCGCGGATCACGTCGATCCGCTCCGTGCCGGGGACGGGCTGCGGGCGGGCGGAAACGGCGTCGGTGAGGCTCATGGCCATAAAAATGACGCGTGCGTCATTTTTATGCAAGCCACTATGATTTATGTCGTATAGTCGACGGTAACGAATCTCCTACAAGCAGCCCGCATGGCGACTCTCAAGAAGCGCTCCGTCCTGCTCGCCGGCCACGCGACCTCCATCGCCCTGGAGCCGGAGTTCTGGGCCGTGCTCGAACAGATCGCCCGCGAGCGCGGCGCCAGCCTCGCCTCGGTGATCGTCTCGATCGACCGCGCCCGCGGGGCCCGTCCGCTGGCGTCGGCCTGCCGCCT